>CAZJOS010000008.1:25248-26310 GCA_964547655.1 uncultured Christensenellaceae bacterium | reverse complement strand
CCACTTCATTGAATACTATTGAGCCGCTTGGCCCCATCACTCCTGAAGTTGATAAGAGGAGTATGGCTGCGATAATAATTATAAGTAAAATCAAGGCTATTGTAATTTGGAAATTTTTTTTATCAGGGAGCTTTTCGTTTAATGTATCAGACATGTGTTAAGTTTATCCCTTATCATTATAATAAAATATTTTACTCTATCATTCAAAATATAACAATAGAAATGTTGTATAAGATACGTTTTGATGCTATATTTTGTTTATACGCGTCTTTTAGAGGTAGATAAAAGTAAATGTATGGTTTATAATATAAGGATTAATGCGAGTAAAAACAGGGTATAAATAGACGGTGAAATATATACTGAAAAGTATAAAATTATATAAAGTATAAAAAAAGTGAAGATATTTTAAGCCGCTCAATATTATGAGCCAAGATTTTATGGGCTTTTCGAAATTTACAATCCGGCAGGCGGCGGATTATAATAATAAACGAGGATGATATATGCAAAAAGCAAGAATTATAAAAATTATCGGGCTGGCGGTGCTGGTAATAGCGGCTGTTATAGTTGGCGTGCTAATTTTCCCAAGGCCGGTCATGGCGCCCGAGCCCGAAAGCCCGTCTCCGACACCAACCGAAGAACCATCAGCGACCGTAAGGGAGGCGTATATACCGGACCCGGGAGAGCTTATAGATATATCCGATATATCCGCACTTTCACCGGCCGCGGGGTATATGGCCTGCGAATGGAAAGGCAGCATGCTGGAAGTAAGCTGGGACCCCGTTGAAAACATAGATTATTATGTGCTGTGCGTGCTCGACGAGCAAGGCAATATTATTTTAAGGAACATACTTTTCGGCGATATTTCCGAATGGGAGTTTGATGATTTCGAAGGAGCTTCGCTGCTTATTTTATGCTATAAGGACATGGGAGAAGACGGTGTGGACGACGACGAGCTTGTCGCCGTATACAAAGAGGAGATAGCCCCGCTCGAAACGCCGGAACCTTCGCCCAGCCCGACAGAGACAACCGAACCTACGGAGAAACCTACGGAGAAACCTACGG
>CAZJOS010000008.1:0-25148 GCA_964547655.1 uncultured Christensenellaceae bacterium | reverse complement strand
CCCAGCCCGACAGAGACAACCGAACCTACGGAGAAACCTACGGAGAAACCTACGGCGAAACCGTCGGCGACACCTGCAGTAACGCCGGAACCCGCAAAGAATAAGTATTATATAATAGTAGACAAGGCTGACCACGCGTTTTCAATATTTGAACTCGACGAGAATAATGAGTATACGGTTAAGGTGAAAACATTCCCGTGCGCTCTCGGGAAATCTTCTAAAATGACCCCTACGGGCAAATTTAAGATAGGAGCAAAACAATCCTGGAAGACTTGGACGGGATACAGCCCCGACAGGTATTCACCGTATGCAACGTATTATACAAAAGCTAACGGACAGGGACTGTACATACATGGGGCCCATTACACGGCAAAGAGCTTCGATACCCTGATACGCAGCACTTACGAGGATATAGGCGATAACAAAACAAGCGGGTGCGTACGCACAACCGTAGCGGCCGCGCGCTGGGTGTATTATAACTGTGACGAGGGAACGGTGATAGAGATAGTATCGAGCAGCAGCCGGGTCTCGTGGCCCGGGCTTAAGGCGATAGACGAGGCTATGCCGAACTGGGACCCGACAGACCCGAGTAAACCGGATGCGCCCGAGCCGTCAGAATCGCCGTCTCCGTCTCCGTCTGAGTCTGTGGAGCCGTCAGAATCGCCGTCTCCGTCTCCGTCTGAGTCTGTGGAGCCGTCTGAAGAAGCGTCTCCGCCTCCATCATCGTGATGACGCCTGTCGAGGCATTCTTGCGGGACAAAAACGGATAATTACTGATCATATTATTTTAAATTGGGGGGATGCAATAACATGAGGTTCCGCCATATAATAATACTTGCGGCCGCGGTAATACTGCTCTCATCGTGTGGCAGCCTGACCGTACAGACTGCGGGTACACAAACGCCGGCTCAGACGACCGAAGCGCCGACCGAAAAGAAGACGCCAACGCCTGCAGTAAGCGAGCCGACGCCCATAACTACAGCTGACGAACCGACGCCTGCGCCGCCGCCAACGGCAAAGCCGCCCGATATCGGCAATGATTATTACATCATCGTTGATAAAGAAGACCACGCGTTCGGAATATTCGAATGCGGGGAGGACGGGAAGCCGGGGCTGCTGGTCGAAACGTTTCCGTGCGCGCTCGGCAAGTCGAGGAGGATGACCCCCACAGGGACTTATAAGACAGGGAAAAAGATACTTTGGAAGAGGTGGACGGGATACAGCCCTGACAGATATTCCCCATATGCTACTTATTACACATATTCAAAATCGAGTTATCACGGCGGGCTGTATTTTCACGGGCCGATGTACTCCTCGAAGAAGTTTGATAAGCTGATAGCAAAAACGTATGAGGAGATAGGCAAGAACAAGACCAGCGGCTGTGTGCGCACCACTACTGGAGGCGCGTACTGGGTATATACCTACTGCAAGGCGGGAACCGTTGTTGAGATAGCAGAAAGCAGCGATCTCGTATCGTGGCCCGGCCTGAAGGCAATCGACCCCAATTTTCCGCGCTGGGATCCGACGAACCCTGATAAGCCGGAAGCGCCCGAGCCATCTGCGTCCGCAGAGCCGTCAGAGGAGCCGACTCCGTCTCCGTCGCCGTGACGCCGGGCGAGACGTTTTTTTAGGGAGATAATAATTGGTGGTGGTGAAATTTATCATTATATCAGGGGGTAAAAGACATGATGAGCCGCCAATTATTTTCTGAGCACGCAAAAGGCAAAGCTTTCAGGAGCGCAACAGTTATCGCGGCAGCGGTATTGCTGCTTGCGTCGTGCTCGGGTGCTGAACCGTCCCGGGAACAGACGCCCGAGAAGGAGAAATCGTACTGCATAATCGTGGACAAGCAGGACCACGCGATCGGCGTGTTCGAACAGGACGGCAATGGGGAATACACAGTATTGTTGGAGACGTTTCCCTGCGCTCTCGGGAGGTCGGACAGGATGACGCCGGCCGGAAGATTTAAAACGGGCGACAAGGGGCGATGGAAGACCTGGGACGCGTACGAAACTAACGAATACTCTCCGTATTATACGTATTACACATACGTAAATGACGGCTACAAAGGGGGATTGTACTTTCACGGGCCGCTGTATACCGATAAAGAAGGAGACACGCTTATCCCCGAATCGTATGAGGAGATAGGAACGGACACAACGAGCGGATGCGTGCGAACCACCGTGGAAGGCGCATATTGGATATACGCGAATTGCCCTGAAGGCACGGAAGTCGAGATAGTCGCTCACAGCGAACTTGTATCATGGCCGGGGCTTGCCGCCATAGACAGTGAATTGCCGAATTGGGACCCCACAGACCCCGGAAAGCCGAAATCATAGGCCGGGATCGAGCCCCGAAAACAATTATTGGTGGCGTACTATTTTAATCAGGGGGATATATAAAAAACATGAGGATACGCAATATAGCTATAATTGCCGCTTTAATAATGCTGCTAGCATCCTGTTCGGATGGAGGACCGGCCATACAGATTTCAAGCTACGATACGGCCGGGGCAACGGCAGTGCAGACGGCAACGCAGACGGCAGAGGTGACGCCAATACCGACGGTAAGCGAACCGACGCCCACACCGACCGCAGAGGTGCCTACGCCCGAGCCGTCGCCTACGGTAAAGCTGCCGGATATCGGTAACGACTATATCATAATCGTTGACAAAGAGGACAACGCGTTTGGAATATTCGAGTGCGGTGAGGACGGAAAGCCGGGACTGCTGGTCGATACGTTTCCGTGCGCCCTTGGGAGATCGAACAGGATGACACCCACAGGCACATATAAAACCGGAGAAAAACAACGGTGGAAGAAATGGCCCAGCAATATATACGCCCAATATTCGCCCTATGCAACCTATTATACTTATGGCAGCAAAAATTATAAGGGCGGGTTGTATATACACGGGCCGGAATATACCGAAGAGGATCCGTCAAAGCTTTTTGTAAAAACGTATAATGCGATAGGCACGAATTGTACCAGCGGCTGCGTACGCACCACTACGGCAGGCGCGTACTGGGTATACACTTTCTGCAAAGAGGGGACCGTTATAGAGATAGTAAAAAGCAGCGACCTCGTTTCATGGCCGGGCCTCCCGGAGATCGACCCCGAACACCCCAAATGGGACCCAACAGACCCAAGTTTCCCCGATTGACGATTCAAGTATAATCGTATACAATAATGAAATAATTAATTATTGCTGGTGAGATTAGATTACAGGAGTATATAAATAATGAAAATATGTTTGTTTGCGGCGCTTATAGCGCTTATGCTGATACTTACGCTGGCTGCGTGCGGACAGCCCGTTTCGCAGAACACAGCGCCGGCTATGGGAACGTTTGGGGAAAAAGACCTTGTTTTTGTGTACAACGGGGTGGAATACCCGCTGCTTTCCGATGCGGCGCCCCTGCTTGAAGCGTTAGGGACCGATTATGAAGTTGACGCGTCTCCGAGCTGCGTATATTCGCAATACGGCGACGACAAGACGTTTTCATACGAGAATATAGAGATACAGACGAATCCGACGCAGGACGGCAAAGACATTTTTTATGAAATAGATATCTTCGGCGGCGACTATGCTACAAGCAAGGGCATAAAGATAGGCAGTACGCTCGAAGAAATAAAGGCGGCCTACGGCGACGGCGGTTTCGACGAGGACGACCTATACATATACAACCTGTCGGGCGCCGCGGACGATATAAAGAGTCCGTCTCTGGGCTTTCAAATAGACAACGGGACGGTAACCTGGATCTCGTATTACTACCCGACTAACCTGACCTGACAACCAGAGGTAACCTATGGTATTCAGTTCGACGGTATTTTTGTTCCTCTTTCTGCCTGTTGTTTATCTGCTCAACAAAATTCTGCCGATAAAGGCAAGAAACCCGCTGCTGATGGCAGTCAGCCTCGTTTTCTATGCGTGGGGAGAGCCGGTATACGTACTGCTGATGATAGTATCGGTAATGGTAAACTATTCGCTCGCGCGGGCAATGGGCAGCTGTATCGAAAAAAACGTATCCGCAAAAGCATGGCTTGTGATCTGCGTTATCTTCAATATCGGCATGCTGTTCGTATTCAAATACGCGAATTTCTTCGTGGACAACATAAACGGCATATTCGGGCTTTCCATTTCGTCGCCTAATATCCGGCTGCCTATAGGCATATCGTTCTTTACGTTCCAGGCGATGTCGTACGTTCTGGACGTATACAGGGGGACAAGCAAGGCGCAAAAGAACCTTTGGAATATAATGCTCTATATATCGTTCTTCCCGCAGCTTATCGCGGGGCCTATAGTAAAATACCACGACATAGACCAGCAGATACAGTTAAGGACGGAAAACTCGCAGAAAACGGCGGACGGACTTAGGCGCTTTACCGTTGGGCTCGCAAAAAAACTTATCGTCGCCAACGCCATGGGGAGCGTGGCCGATAAAGTATTCGCGCTTCCCCCGGGCCAGATCAACATAGCTATAGCGTGGCTCGGCGCACTCACATACGCTTTGCAGATATACTTCGATTTCTCAGGTTACTCGGACATGGGTATCGGGCTCGCGAAGATGTTCGGGTTTGAGCTGCTCGAAAACTTTGATTATCCCTATGCCTCTAAAAGCATAAAAGTGTTCTGGAGAAAATGGCACATATCGCTTTCAACGTGGTTCAAGGAATATCTGTATATACCCCTTGGCGGCAACAGGAAAGGCGAATTCCGAACGGCCGTGAACCTTATAATCGTCTTTTTCTGCACGGGCCTCTGGCACGGCGCCGAGTGGACGTTCGTCGTCTGGGGCATGATTCACGGCTTGTTCCTGATGCTCGAGAGGCTGGGGGTAATAAAGCCGGACAAGTTTCCAAGGTGGCTCGGTCACGCATATACGCTGCTCATTGCTGTGACCGCTTTTACTATTTTCAGGGCGGCAACGCTTTCACAGGGATTCGATTTTATTGCGAAGATGTTTACGGGCTTTACGACGGACGCCGCCATGCAGGCATTCCTCTCCAAAACGCTTACGGTCAATGTTATCGTTATTGGAGCTATAGGGATCATCGGCTCCACGCCGCTTTTCAAAAACATCTATTATAAGCTTAAGAAAAACAGGAAACTGAATTCATACGTATTTGAAACAGGCTCTATGGCGACTACGCTTGCGCTGCTTGCGCTCTGTATTATGGCCGTTTCCAGCCAGACGTATAACCCGTTTATATATTTCAGGTTCTAAAGGGACGAAATATGAAAAAAGTATTGAACATTATATTTATAGCCGTATTTTTCGGGATGTGCTCCGTTCCTCTCGTCGGGATATTGCTCGGTCATAAGAACATAAACGCTGAGAAGCGCGCGCTAGCGCCGGCGCCCGAAATAGTAACGGAGGAAGGCATAAACACCGATTTCACGAGAGAGTTCGACGATTATTTCACAGATAATTTCGCGTTCAGGCCGAACCTCGTTACGCTGTATGCCGAGCTGAATGCCGCGCTGTTTGGAGAGTCTATCTCCGATCAGGTCATTTTAGGCAAAGACGGCTGGCTGTTTTTTGAACCTGCTCTCAGCGATTATATGAAAACAAATACGCTTTCCGGCAACGAGATAAGCCGCCTTGCTAAGACGCTCGAAATGGAGCGCGATTACGTGGAAAGCAGGGGAGCGGCGTTCATATTCACGATAGCTCCCAATAAAGCATCCATATACGGCCAATACATGCCGGACAGATACAAGGTGTTTGGCGGAAACAGCAACGCTGAAAAACTGTTTTCGCAGCTCGACAGTATAGGATTTGAATACGTTGACCTGTTTAAGGCGCTGCGAAACGGCGAAACACAGCTCTACCATAAGCTGGATACGCATTGGAACAACTCAGGGGCGCTTATTGGATACAACGCCCTGCTTGGCAGGGTGAGCGAACTGAAATCGGGATTCACGTATAATACGCATAAGGAGCTTATCCCCAGCCTGGACAAAACGTGGGAGGGCGACCTTTCGGGCATGCTATATCCGGCGGCAGGAATGCTCGACGACCAGTATGTATACGATATAGGGAAGAAATATACGACCGAGAAGCCTATGCGCTCTCTCGAAGACTTAACTATAAAGACTCAAAACGAAAAAGGCTCCCTGAATCTCGTGATGTTCCGGGATTCGTTTGCCAACGCTTTAATACACTTTATATCCAACGAGTTTGCGTCGATAACTTATACAAGGGCAGTGCCGTACGATTACAGCCTTTTAAGCGATGATACCGACGTGGTCATACTGGAAATAGTCGAGAGGAACATACCCGAAATGCTGGGCAGCGCTCCGCTCATGCCCGCGCCCGAAACAAAATTAAACGCCGCCCTGACTCCGGCGGATATGGATATAAAACTTGAAACGCAGGACCTGGGAGGCTATATAAGGATAGCGGGTATAGCGCTGCCGCCCGGATACGCCGCAGATAAAGACTACGATATCTATATAAGGCTGAGCAATAAGGATAAAACGTTTAACTTCAAGCCCTTCCCGATACTCGAGAAGGAGCAGTTCAAAGATCACGCGGGCAGCGCCAACGCCGCGTTCAGCATGATGGCCCCAAAAAATAACTTGCCGCCCGGAGATTACACCATAGAGGTTATAGTCTCGGACGGCAAAGAGTATTATATTGATGCAGCCGGGGTATCCGTCAGCCCTGGTCCTGCCCGCTGACAAGGTCTTCGGTACCCGGTTTCGGGGATATAACGTAATCGGGCAGCGTTGTAATCGGGCCTTCCTTTTCTTTCTCTGCCAAAAACGCTTCATACTCGTCGCCGGGTATCCACTGTAAGTCCGTCGCGAGGTTGTAATCCAATACCATGAATTTCAGCTGGTTGCTGTCGTTGAAGTGCCACCATTCCGAACTGATCGTAGTAAAGCCGCACTGCTCCATGATCCTCGTCATATATGCAACGTTCCTTTTCGCCTCTGCGCTCCTTTTTGGGAAATCGAGTATCCCCTTATATTTTTTAAGCGCGGCGTTATATTCATCGCTGCCCACCTCCATCTTAGATATATCGGGCAGGTCACGGCGCGAAGAGACATCGAACGTATGCATTTTCGAAAACATCGATAGCTGATCTCCGTCTGAAAGGCTTTCCAGAGTTATATCGACCGCCGCGCCCCTGTTGTGGGTGGAAGGGCCCTGCGCCGGATTCTTCACGAAATTTCCGTTTTTCACGATCTTGTACAGTTCCACCGACACCGAATACGGCCTGTAGCCGTCGTAAAGCCGTATCCTGTAGCCGTCTTTCATGAAAAGATCGTTCGCGGCTTTGAGCTTTTCCGCGGTCTCCCTCTGGAGCAGGCATGCCCCGGCGGGGTAAAACTTCTTTTTGAGAACGTTATCCTGCGACCCCCATGTGAGCCATATCCTGATGTCGGGGCATATGTAGCGCACATCCACCATATCGCTCACATATGTCTGCCCTTTTACCGTTGCGGTCAGCGCGGGCACATACGCATATTTGACAGGCACGTTTATTATATAAGAAGCGAAAACATAACCTTCCTGTCCGTTAAACGATATCTTATGCCAGACGTCGCCCTGCTCTAATATGGTTACCGGGTCGCCGTTGCTGAGCGAACCGAGTATACTGGTATTTGTGCCCGGCCCGCTGCGCACATTAAGAGTGCCGTCTGTTTTTGTAGTTTTTACGCACGGGGTGGGAGCAGGCGTAGGCGTGGGCTCCGGCGTAGGCGTAGGAGAAGGGGTAGGCTCCGGCGTAGGCGCTTCCGTCTCAGATACGGTCGGAGCGGGCGTAGTAGTATTGGCCGCCTGTGAGCCGCACGACGCAAGGAGCATAACCAGAGCCGTTATCAAAAAGATTATTGTTTTTATCATTAGTCACCTCTTATTCCATACCCTGATAACATACTGGACCACGGCTGAAAACAGCGTTTGTGTGATATCGAATATGTTAAAGGGGAAGAGACCAATTGCTCTTCTTATAAAACATATCTTTATTATAACATGCTGTAACAAGATGCGCCATTATTCGTAACGTTAAAACTGATACATATATGGCGAAAAATAATTTGCCGCCCGGAGATCACACCGCAGAGGCGATCGTCACGGACGGCAAAGAGTATTATTCAGATACAGACGGAGTATGCATTATTCCACGTCGGTGATCCCCTCTTCGGTGCCCGGCTTCGGGAATACAACGTAATCGGGCAGAACTGTCAGCGGGCCTTCCGCCGCTTTAGCAGCCAGAAACGCTTCGTATTCGTCGCCGGGTATCCACTGCACGTCCGCGGCGAGGTCGTAATCCAGAACCATAAATTTAGCCTTATTGCTGTCGTTGTAGTGCCACCATTCCGAATTGATGGTAGTAAAACCGCACTTTTTCATTATCTTCGTCAGATACGCGACATTCCTTTTTTCTTCCGCTCTTCTTTTACAATGTTTTAATATTTCTTTTCCGTATTCCTCGATCGCGGCAATATACTCCGGGTCATCCTCGGGTAATCCGCTTATATCCGGAAGGTTACGCAGAGATGAAATATTAAAAGTGTGCATGAATGAGTACATCGGTATCTGGTCGCCGGTGTCCATGCGTTCCAGCGTAATATCGACCGCCGCGCCCCTGTTGTGGGAGGAAGGCCCGTTCTTGGGATTCTGGACGAACCTGCCGTCGCGTACGAGCTTATAAAACTCTTCCGTTACGGAATAAGGCCTGTATCCGTCGTAAAGACGTATCCTGTAGCCGTCCTTCATAAAAAGGTCGTTCGCGGCTTTGAGCTTTTCCGCGGTCTCTCTCTGCAGCAGGCAAGCCCCGGCGGGGTAAAACTTCTTGTTTAAAACGTTATCCTGCGACCCCCATGTGAGCCATATCCTTATTTCAGGGCATATGTAGCGAACATCCACCATATCGCTCACATAATCCTTGCCTTTGTAAGTAGAGGCCAGCGCGGGCACATACGCGTATTTGACAGGAACGTTTATAACATAAGAAGCGAACACATACCCCTCGCCTCCGTTATACGATATCTTATGCCAAACGTCTCCCTGCTCTAATATAGTTACCGGGTCGCCGTTGTTCAGTACGCCGAGTATATCGGTGTTTGTGCCCGGCCCGCTGCGCACATTCAGCGTGCCGTCAGTTTTCGAGGTTTTTATACACGGCGTCGGCGTAGGCTCCGGCGTAGGCTCCGGCGTAGGCGTGGGCGTGGGAGAAGGGGTAGGCTCCGGCGTAGGCGTCGCCGCAACAGTCGGCGTGGGTGCAGGCGTGACTTCTGCCTGCGAACCACACGACGCAAGAAGCATTGCCAGCGCCATTATTAAAATTATTATTATTTTTTTCATCAGACACCTCTTATTCAATACCCTTACACCATGCTGATCCACGGCTTACGCCTTACGTGATATCAGATATGCAAAGGGGAAGAGACCAATTGCTCTTCTAATAAAACATACCGTTATTATAGCACCCCGTAACAAAAAATGCTATTATTTATTGAAGGGCGCTAATACGATATCAGATAATAATACGATTATTGCTGCAGGTAAAAGTATTAGTCCAGGTTTATTAAGGCTGGCAGGCGCGCGTTATAGGCCGGCCCTGCGCCCGCAATCATTTAGCATTGACCGTCTCGCTGCAGCCGTTGAATTTCGCGAACCTTTTAAAACACCGTTCCAGTTTGCCTGCAATCAATTTCGTGTTTTTAACGCCGTCTTCGAGCCAGACGTTGTTTACAATAAGCGACTTATGTTTTCTGTCGCATATCAGTTCGGTCCTTCCAATAAACTTTTCGCCGGTAAGTATGGGGAGCACGTAGTGGCCGTATTTCCTCTGTTCCCTTGGCGTATATATCTCCCACTTATATGAAAAACCGAACAGCGCTTTTATGAGTTTCCTGTCCCACATGAGGCTGTCGAGCGGGGCTATAAGCTCGGTGCGCTCTTTGTATTCCGGCCCCTGCAATATTTCTTCAAGCAAGCCGGTATCGGATGTAAGGCAATACAGCGGCTCGTTTATTCCTTCGACTTTAAGAGGCATTATCAGCCGCCTATCGATAAGCCGCGTGAAAGCTTCGTTGCGCAGGCCGCTTGTAAAGCCCGAGATTCCCAGCCATGCGTCGGAAGCCCTGTTCCACAGAAGCCCGACGGCGCCTATCCTGCGCATTATGCGCCATTGCAGGTATTCGCAATCGTCTTTGTACGGGTTTTCAGCCTCGAACGTTTCGCGGAGCAGGCAGTCTTCCGCAAGAGCGTAATATTTCATCGTGCCTTTTTTATGGTGTATCACGAGTTCGCCCTGAAAATACATCGCTTCGAGCGCCGCCCTCGCGAGCGCGGTGCTGCTCCAAAACCAGTCGACTTTTTCGGCCATCCCGAGGTCGCGGGAGCATGCGGAGCCCTTATCGTGTATGATCGATTTGATTTTATATGCCACTTCATCTATTCTGTCACGGCTCTTTGCGTAGATCCAATCTGCGTTTCGAGTACGGTCAAAGTATTTCCAGTCTTCCATAAGCATTATACACAGGTTTTTGTCGAAGTAATCGAGCAGCAGCCGGTCTTTATATAAAAGCACGTCAAGCATCTGTTTAGTAAAACCTTTGACCCTTGAATGCAGAACTATTTCCGCGTTCTTGCCGCACACGTCCACAGGGTCGAACTGCACGCAGCCTGCCTGCCTTATAAAATCGAGCACTCCCTGTTTTCCGCTGAAACGGTATTCCCCCAAAAGCCCCTGCTTGCGCAGCATGAATCGCCTCGCCTGTTTTTGTGTGATTTCAAACATAATACCGTCAGTATAGCATATCTTAAGCCGCTGATAAAGCCCAACTGTTGCGTTGTATAATTGTCCGTTGACATGAATAAACACGTATGTTAATATTCCTTAATATTTAATTACGAAATTTCCAAAAACTTAGTTTTTGGGTGACAGGTGAGGTAAAAATGGAGCACTGGTCAGATCTGGACATAAACAACGAAGGTCATCTTATGCTCGGCGGCTGCGGCGCCGAAGAGCTTGCCAAAAGGTTCGGGACTCCTCTTTATGTAATGGAAGAGGACGTTATTCGCGGCGTATGCCGGGAGTATATGAAAGCGGTAAGCGCTTATAAAGGCGGCTCTAAGGTGCTGTACGCGGGCAAGGCGTTTATGACGACCTCAATGTGTAAAATTATCGGCAGCGAAGGACTGGGGCTCGACGTTGTCTCGGCCGGTGAGATACGCACGGCGATGAACGCAGGGTACGATCTTAAAAAAGCGTACCTGCACGGTAACAATAAGACCCCTGAAGACTTAAACCTCGCGCTGGAATCGGGGGTAGGCAGGATAGTCATCGACAGCTTTGCCGAGATAAAGCTGCTATCAAAGACAGCCAGAGAGCACGGAAAAGTGCAGGACGTTTCGGTGAGGATAAAGCCGGGCATAGAAGCGCACACGCACGATTATATAAAGACAGGGCAGGTAGATTCCAAGTTCGGTTTCGGCGCCGCCGACGGGCAGGGCATGGAGGCAATAAAAGAAATGCTTGCCGAGCCGAGCCTTAACCTTACAGGCATACACTGCCACATAGGTTCGCAGATTTTCGAGCTTCAGCCCTACCGCGACGCGGCGAAAGTGATGCTTAATTTTTTAAAGGGCGTAAAGCAGGAGACGGGGTTTTCGCTTACGGAGATAAACCTGGGCGGCGGGTACGGCGTTCACTACCTGAAAGACGATAAGCCGCTAAAGCCGGGGGAATATGTGAAGGCGATTATAGAAGAGATCGAGAGCATATGCGCGGAGGAAAACATACCGCTTCCAATTTTGGCCATAGAGCCGGGAAGGTCGATAGTCGGGGAAGCCGGGACGACTCTCTATACCGTAGGCGATATAAAGCATATACCCGGTATACGCACATACGTCAGCGTTGACGGAGGCATGGCCGACAACCCAAGGCCGGCGTTGTATCAGGCGAAATACACTTGCGCACTGGCAGGAAAGATGAATATGCCCGATTCAACAGTAGTATCTATAGCCGGGCGCACCTGCGAGAGCGGTGACATGCTCATATGGAACGCGGCGCTGCCCGAAGCGGAAGCGGGGGACATACTTGCGGTGTTTACCACCGGAGCGTATCATTACTCAATGGCGAGCAATTACAATATGCTTCCTCATCCTGCCGTCGTGCTCGTTAAAGAAGGCAAAGCGGAGCTGATGGTGGCAAGGCAGTCGTACGAAGACCTGATAAGGAACGACAAGACGCCAAGCTGGCTGTGATCTGATATAAAAAAGTATGATATGAAAGGGATATGTTTTGATACGTATCTCTTTTATTTTTAGCATTAACCTTCAAATACCTTCATATATATTAAGTGTTAAAGCTAACTATTTGGGAGGATGCGCCATGCAAAGCTATAATCTGTATAAAGATATTACCGAAAGAACAGGGGGAGACATATACATAGGCGTCGTGGGGCCGGTGAGGACCGGCAAATCGACGTTTATAAAGAGATTCATGGATATGCTGGTGCTCCCCAACCTTGAAGACACATACGAGAAAGAGAGGGTGGTAGACGAGCTTCCGCAGAGCAGCGCGGGTAAGATGATAATGACGACCCAGCCGAAGTTCGTCCCCAACGAGGCGGTGAGGATAAAGATAAACAACGAGGCCGAGATGAAAGTGCGCATGGTCGACTCGGTGGGTTATATGGTCGACGGCGCTATGGGATACCTTGAAAACAATGTTCCGAGAATGGTCACCACTCCGTGGTTCGATCACGACGTACCGTTTGAGGAAGCCGCGGAGATGGGCACAAAAAAGGTGATAAACGAACACAGCACCATAGGCGTAGTGATGACGACTGACGGAAGCATCACCGAGATACCACGCTCGAGCTACATACAGGCGGAAGAGAGGGTGATCAGGGAGCTTATCGCGCTGGGGAAACCGTTCATAGTCATACTCAACTCGGCAAACCCGTATAAGGAAGACACAATAAGCCTTCGTAAAGCGATGGAAGACAAATACGGCGTGCCCGTGCTGCTTATGGATATAATGAGGCTGTCTGAGAACGATATCAGCATGATGCTTGAAAACCTGCTTTACGAATTCCCGCTGAAAGAAGTTAACATGGACCTTCCGGGATGGGCGAGAGCGCTTTCTCCCGACCACTGGCTTATGTCGGAAATTTTAAACGGCGTATCCGGTTCTATAGGCAGCCTCGGAAAAGTCCGCGATTATTACGGGCTCATCAATATGATGAAATCTCTTGACGATGTGAACGACGCGGCGGTTGTCTGTATCGAACTGGGCGAAGGAAGCGTGAATATACGGCTCGATTTCCCCGAAACGCTGTTTTACAGGATACTGGGAGACGAATGCGGATACCCGATCGACGACGATTATAACCTGATGTCTATAGTTAAAGAGCTTGTGGGGGCTAAGAAGCAGTACGATAAAATAGCCTCGGCAATGAAGAGCGTTAAAGAAACGGGTTATGGCCTCGTACCGCCGGCTTTGGATGAGATGTCGCTCGAAGAGCCCGAAATGGTGAGGCGCGGAGGGCGATTCGGCGTAAGGCTAAAGGCGAGCGCACCCTCGCTGCACCTTATAAGGGTAGACATAGAGACGGAAGTTTCGCCGATAGTAGGAACGGAAAAACAGAGCGAGGAACTTGTAAAATACATGCTCTCGGAATTTGAAAGCGACCCGGGGAAGATATGGAAGACGGACATCTTCGGTAAGCCGCTTCATGAGCTTGTAAAGGAAGGGCTCTCAGGGAAACTCAGCAATATGCCCGACGACGCGAGGATGAAGATTCAGGAAACATTGCAGCGTATAATAAACGAGGGCAGCGGCGGGCTTATATGTATACTGCTGTAGCTTAATGAAAAAGCGACACGGCTCCGGAGTTAATTTCCGGGGCTTTATTTTTGCTGTAAAATACCAGACGAATTCTGTTGCCTCAAACAGCCGATATGATATAATATCGTTAGATATACTAAACATTTAGCATTTGGGAGTGGATCGTATGACGGAACGGGAGGTCAAAAACCTTTTAAACAAGGTGCTTAAAGAACTCTTTTTTAAGATACTGCGCATTCAGGAGAGGATCGTTTCAAAATCTGCGAACGGCAGATTAAGCCGCACCGAGATGCATATGCTCGAAGAGATAGAGGAAGCCGAAAAGGCCACGCTCACAAGTATTGCGGGCAGGCTGGGGATAACGAAAGCGACTGCCAGCGTTTCCGCCGCGCGGCTCGAATCGAAAGAATATATTAGTAAAGTAAAATCGGATAACGATAAAAGGATAAGTTATTTAGAGCTCACCGAAAGGGGCAGGGAATGCTGCAGCAATCACAGGCAGTTTCATGAGCAGATGGTGCAAAGCCTGTTGAAGGATTTTAAGATAAGCGAATATCCTGAAGTTTTAAAGTCATTAAGAGGATTGTCCGAGTTCTTTAGCAGCATCGAAAAGAATTAATGAAAACGATATCCTAAAAGCCGAAAGACTTCCGGCGGAAATAATATTTTTTTTGTTCGGATTTTTCAGGCAATACTGCTTAATATAAAATAAACATTTTCAGCGCGGATTATGCGGTCAATAAAAGGCTGGAGGATTAAGCTTGAAAAAAACAAGGAGATAATGTAACATTTATTACGTTATTGAAACATCTGTTAAACGCAACAGCGTTGACATAATTACGGAGGCGTGATACTATTCTAAAAATTAAATATTCGTTAGCACTGCTAACATCTATTTAGGTAATCGGGTTGAAAGCGCGAAAGCAATAATACATTAATTTTTTATGAGAAGATGAAGAATCGGCAAACGGTTATCTTAAACAATTTATCGGACGCATGTAAACCCGAATAATTTGCAGAAATGCTTAAAGAAAAGTTTATAAGAATTCATCGGAGGAACACTATGGACCTTGAAACGATTTTCAGCATTGTAGACAGGGCGGAGAAGTCATCATTCAATAAATTCAGTATAGAAACAGGCGACGTTAAAATATCCCTTGAAAGGGACTGCGGCAGTTCCGGAGCATCCGGAGCGTATGTTCAGGCGCCGGCCGCGCCAGTAAGAGAATCGGCAATACGCGAGCACGACAGCGACAGCCTTGTTTTCGCGCCTATATCCGGCGTTTTTTATGTCGCGAAAGAGCCGGGCGCCGAGCCGTATGTCAAAGAAGGCGATAAAGTAAAAAATGGCGACGTACTCTGCATAATCGAAGCCATGAAGACAATGAACGAGATAAAAGCCCCTAAAGACGGCATCATAGAAAGCGTACTGAAAAAAGACGCCGAAGCGATAGTCGCAAAAGACGCGCTTTTTAAGTATGCAAGGGGATAGAATGAATAATATACTTATTGCGAACAGGGGCGAGATCGCCGTAAGGATAATACGGACATGCAAAAAAACAGGCCTTAAAACGATAGCCGTTTATTCGGAAAGCGACGAAGGAAGCATGCACGCAAGGCTTGCCGATATAAGCGTATGCATAGGCCCGAGGCAATCTGATAAAAGTTATCTGAATATGGAGAGCATCATGGCCGCGGCAAAAGCCTATAAAGCGGATATGATACACCCCGGAGTTGGGTTCCTTTCGGAAAACCCCGTTTTTCGGCGTGTCTGCGACGAAGAAGGCATACGGTTTATCGGCCCCTCCGCCGAATCTATGGAATTGATGGGCGATAAACAAAAGGCGCGCGAAACGGTCGCGAAAAACGGGTTCCCCGTGGTGCCCGGCTCAGAAGGCACTGTTGGGACGCTTGAAAAGGCAAAAGAAATAGCGAAAGTGACCGGCTACCCGCTTATGATAAAAGCCGCGTACGGCGGCGGCGGAAAAGGCATACGCATAGTTGGCGAGGAAGCCGAATTGGAAAAAGCGTTCACGTTTGCGTGCAGGGAGGCGGAGCTTGCTTTCGGCAACGGGAGCGTCTACATGGAATCGTACCTGCCGAACGCGAGACACATAGAAGTGCAGATACTTGCCGACGAATACGGCAGCGCGATACACCTTGGAACCAGGGAATGCACTCTCCAGCGCAAGAACCAGAAGCTTGTCGAAGAGGCGCCCGCAGCCAACGTAGATGAAAACGTATTGCGGGAGATAGAGCAAACTGCCGTAGATATAGCAAAGGCTATCGGGTATGTTAACGCGGGCACAGTAGAGTTTTTGCTAACGAAAGAAAACAAGTTCTATTTCATGGAGATGAATACAAGGATACAGGTCGAGCATCCCGTCACAGAATCGATATTCGGCGTCGATCTTATAAAAGCCCAGATACAGGTAGCCATGTCGCACAAGCTCGGCATAAAACAGGCGGATATCGTTCCCAAAGGGCACGCCATCGAATGCAGGATAAACGCTGAAGACCCCGGCGAGGATTTCCGCCCGTCGCCTGGCAAAATTGAAGGCATTTCTTTGCCGGGCGGCAACGGGGTGCGCATCGATTCGGGATTTTCGCTGGGAGACGAGATCTCGCCGTTTTACGATTCGCTGATAATGAAGATAATATGCATGGGCGACGACAGGCAGGAAGCGACAGCGATGTCGATAGCGGCGCTTGACGAGCTTAAGATTTACGGCGTCGATAATAACGCGGCCTTCACCAAAGCGATACTCAAGGATAACGATTTCATTTCAGGGAACGTACATACGAAATGGATCGAGCAGGTATTTTCTGAAAGATTTCTGCGGAGTAAAAATGAAACTGTTTAACGAAAACATCGAAATAGAAGAAAGCAACCTGCAGCCGGAAGACAGGCTGGAAAAATTGTATTGCGGCGGATGCGGCAGGGAGATGCTTTCCGATATCGTCCACGCAAACTACTCTATGTGCCCTTTTTGCGGATATCTGTTCCGCCAGCCCGCTTACAAGCGCATAGAGATGATCGTGGACAACGGGAGCTTTATCGAGATAGAACGCGAGGCGGAGAGCAAAGACCCTATTTCGTTCCCGGGGTATAAAACGAAGATCGCAACGGAAAAATCGAAATCGAAGGTGCAGGAAGGCGTCGTGATAGGCAAAGCGTCCATAAAGGGCGTAAGGACCGCCATGGCCGTGATGGACTCGTATTTTATGATGGGCAGCATGGGAACGGTAGTCGGGGAGAAAATAGTCATAATCACCGATTTCGCCACGCTGAACAAGCTGCCTCTTATAATATTCTGCGCGTCTGGAGGCGCGAGGATGCAGGAAGGCATACATTCCCTTATGCAGATGTCGAGGACGACTATAGCGCTTGCGAGGCACAGCGCACAAAAGCTGCTGCATATAAACGTGCTTACCCACCCGACAACGGGCGGAGTTACGGCGAGCTTCGCGATGCAGGGCGATATAACCATAGCGGAGCCGGGCGCGAGAGTAGGGTTTGCGGGGCCGAGGGTAATACAGCAGACGGTGAGCAGTGAATTGCCGGAAGGCTTTCAAATGTCGGAATCGATGCACGAATACGGGCTTATCGACAGGATCATCGACAGAAAGGACTTAAGGGATACGCTTGCGGACATACTTGCGCTGCATTGTCCGGAAGCGCGTGTCACACCCCTTAAGCCCCGTTAGTTTTCTGCATGGTCCTAATAACGTTATGAGGAAGAATACTATGTTGAATAAAATAGATGAATCCGTCAACCTAGAACAGGCCGGGAAGCCGTGGGACAAGGTAATAAAAGCGCGCATGGGAGACAGGCCCCAAACGCGGGATTACCTTGACAAGCTGTTCACCGGAGTATTCGAAGTTAAGGGCGACAGGTGCTACGGGGATGACGAGTCGATAATCACCGCGATAGCCTGGTTTGAAGACTGGCCGGTCACAATAATAGGCCAGCAAAAAGGGCGCACGCTTGAAGAGAGGATGAAATTTAACTTCGGCATGACCCACCCTGAAGGGTTCAGGAAATCTATAAGGGCGTTAAAGCAGGCCGAGAAGTTCGGAAGGCCTGTCATATGCTTCGTCGATACTCCCGGAGCCGACCCTACCGTAGACGCGGAGAACCGCGGCCAGGGGCTTATAATAGCGGATCACTTAAGGACGATGGCGACGCTGAAGGCTCCCACGATATCGATAATAATCGGGGAAGGCGGAAGCGGCGGGGCGCTTGCGCTATCGCTTTCCGACTGGCTAATAATGCTCGACAACAGCTATTTTTCCGTTATCTCTCCTGAAGGGTGTGCGTCGATACTGTTCAAGGATTCATCGCTCGCAAGGCAGGCTGCGGAAAATTTAAAGCTTACCGCGAACGATCTTAAAGAATGCAACATAGTGGACAGCGTGATAAAAGAGCCCGCGGGCTTCGACAGGTTTAACATGGATAAATGTGCGGCGGATATAAGGCGCGAGATAAGGACGGCGCTTAAGCGGCTTACGAAGCTCTCCCCGGATAAGCTCGTGCAAAAGCGGCACGAAAGATATATTGAGATGAGAGGACTTTGATATGATAGCATCGGTGGAAATAGCGGGCGTGGCATGCGAAACGCCCGAGAGAATAGTAACTAATTTTGAACTTGAAAAGCTTGTTGATACGAGCGACGAATGGATAACAAGGCGGACGGGAATAAACAGCAGGCATATTGCGACAGAACAGCGCTCGATAGATATGGCGGTAGACGTCGCGAAGATGGCGATAGAAAACGCGGGCATCGACAAAAACGAAGTAAAGCTTATAATAGCCAGCACGATAACGAGCGAATATACAACGCCCGGAACGGCGTGTTATGTGCAGAAAATGCTGGATATAGAGTGCGCGGCCATGGACGTATCCGCGGGATGTACGGGGTTCATATACGCGCTTTCAACGGCTTCGAGCCTTATGGATTCCCTCGAAATAGACACAGCTATGGTGGTTTCGAGCGAGACGCTGTCACACTATACCGACTGGGAAGACCGTTCGACATGCGTGCTGTTCGGCGACGGCGCGGGCGCCGTAATATTAAAGCGCAGCAAAAAGCCCAGGCTGCATTTTCCGGTGCTCTGGGGCACGCCCGACAAGGAAGACGTGCTCTACTGCAAAAGGGAGCGCAGGATAACTCCTTTTACTAAGAAGAGCACGAAGCCTGCTAAACAGGAACACATACACATGAACGGCCACGAGGTGTTTACATACGCGGCCGGCGCCATGGAGAAGGTGTTGAGGTTTCTCCTCGGTAAATGCGGGGACAGGCCTTTTACGAAAATAATACCGCACCAGGCAAACGGCAGGATAATTGATTTTGTACAAAGGCAGATCGGTTTTTCATCCGATCAATTCTTTGTAAACATCGGCGAATATGCCAATACTTCTTCAGCGACCATTCCGATAGCCATGTGTGACGCTTTAACGAAAGGCTGGCTCAAGAAAGACGACAGGATAGCCCTTGTCGCTTTCGGGGCCGGGCTTACGTGCGGCGGCATCGTGGTGGATTGGACTTTATAAATAATTGGAGGATTTAAAATGAAGGAACTTATAGTCGAGAAACTTATGGCACAGCTGGACCTTTCAAAGGACGAGGTCAAAATGGATTCGAGCTTCGTAGACGATTTCGAGATGGACTCGCTCGATATGGTCGAGATGCTGATCGAGCTTGAAAAGGAAACGGGAATAAAGATCCCCAACGAAGAAGTCAAAGACATCAAGACGGTGGGGCAGCTCGTAGATTACCTGGAGAAAAAGAAGAATGCATAGATTCGAAGGCAGCATATGCGGTTTGCTGAATATCGAATTCCCTGTTATTCAGGGCGGTATGGCATGGGTCTCTGATGCAAACCTCGCGGCTGCCGTTTCGAACGCGGGCGGCCTCGGCGTTATCGCCGCAGGAAACGCCCCGCCCGAATGGGTGCAGGAACAGATAATCAAGGTAAGGGGCAAAACGGACAAGCCTTTCGGCGTCAACGTGATGCTGCTAAGCCCATATGTTGAAAGAATAGCAAACCTTGTCGCTGATGAAAAAGTACCCGTTGTCATAACGGGTGCAGGCAATCCGGCACAGTACGTCAAGATGTGGAAGAGCGCGGGATGCATCTTTGCCCCCGTTGTTGCGAGCCGCGCGCTTGCGATGCTGATGCAGCGCATGGGCGCGGGTATGGTCATAGCCGAAGGGTGCGAATCGGGCGGGCACATAGGCGAACTTACAACGATGGTGCTGACACCGGATATAGTGCGCAGCGTAAATATACCGGTAGTCGCGGCGGGAGGGATATTCGACGCGTATACCGCGGCAGCGGCGTTCGTTTTAGGCGCAAAGGGTGTGCAGGTGGGCACGAGGTTCGTACTTGCCGAGGAGTGCACCGCGCATGCCGAGTATAAGAACCGCATAATCAAAGCCAGGGATATCGACAGCAAGGTGACCGGGAGGATAACGGGCCACCCGGTGCGCGTATTAAGAAGCCCGCTGTCAAACGAACTTGCCGGGCTCGAGTATGAGGAAAACGGGACCGAGAAACTCGAAAAGCGCGGGGAAGGCTCATTGATGAGAGCGGTATTGTACGGCGACAAAGACAACGGCTCTTTTATGGCGGGGCAAGCCGCCTGCATGCTCAGTAAGGTACAACCGGCAGCCGAGATAATACGCGAAATGTTCGACGAGGAGAGTATAAAAAGCATATTGAAGAATTTAGGCAGTCTCATATCGGATGAGGTCTGTGTATGAAGACTGCGTTTTTGTTTCCCGGCCAGGGCGCGCAAGACACCGGCATGGGAATGGACTTATACGATAATAATATTGTTTATAAACAGACATTCGATATATGCTGTGAAAGCTCGGGGCTCGATCTGAAAGCCGCGTGTTTTGAAGGCAAAGGCCTTGAAGAAGGCGAGATAGTTCAGCCCGCTATATTCGCGCACTCTATTTCGCTTTTTAGCGTACTGCAAAACGAAGGAATAGGAGCCGACATATACGCAGGCCTGTCGCTTGGCGAATATACGGCGCTTTGCGCATCAGGCGTGTTCAGCATAGGCGACTGCGCCGCGCTCGTGCGCGAAAGAGGAAAAATAATGGACAGCGCATACCCTCGCGGATCGGGCGGTATGCTGTCCGTTATCGGCTTTACTATGGCCGAGGTCGAAGAGACGGTAAGCGGCTTTGCCGAAGTTTACGCCGCAAATCATCTGTCGGAACTGCAGATAGTGCTATCGGGCAGGACGGACGACCTTTTAAAGCTCAAAGAGATATTTGAGCGAAAGGGCGCCAGGATGGCGTCGATGCTGAGCGTAGCGGGGCCGTTTCACTCACCGCTGCTCGCGGGAGCGGCGGAAAGTTTCGGGCAATTGCTCGGCGAAAAGAACCTGGGCCAAACAGATAAAACCGTTTACTCGAATGCGCTGGGCGCTCCGTATGAAAAGGACAGCGATGTAAAACAGCTGCTAGTAAAACAGATGTGCTCGAGGGTAAGATGGCACGGCTGCACGGAGCATATGATAGCTTCGGACGTCATGCGCTATGTCGAAGTAGGGCCGTCGAACGTGCTGTCGAAGCTGGTAAAGCGCAGGGCCGATAAAGGTGTGACGGTCGAGTCTATCAGGGATCTTGCGACTTTGGAAAAATTCCTGTCGGAATAAAACTGTGAGGTAATTTATGAATAAAACCGCATTGGTAACAGGCGCATCGGGAGGCATAGGCAGGGCAATCTGTATTGCTCTCGCGAAAGACGGTTTCGATATAGCCGTACATTATAACAGCAGCGAATCAAAAGCACAGGAAGTCGCGGAGCAGGTAAAGGCGCTCGGGCGCAATGCCGTAACCATAAAGGCCGATCTGTCAACTTCGGAAGGGTGCAAACAGCTCGTATCGAAGTGCGCGGAGTCTTTGGGCGGCATATACGCTCTTGTGAACAACGCCGGCATAACCGGCGACGGGCTTGTGATGCGCATGACGGACGAGCAGTTCGACAGCGTAATAAGGGCAAATCTTAACAGTTGTTTTTGCTGTACAAGGGAAGCGTCTTCGTTTATGCTTAAAGCAAGGCAGGGAAGGATAGTAAACATAACGTCGATAGTCGGGATCATAGGAAACGCGGGGCAGGCAAATTACGCGGCTTCCAAAGCGGGCATCATAGGGCTTACAAAATCGTGCGCCAAAGAGTTCGCCAAGCGGGGGATATGCGTAAATGCCATTGCGCCGGGATTCATAGAAACGGCGATGACCGACGTATTAAGCGAAGACGTAAAAGAAAAGATGCTCTCTTCAATACCATTGGGGCGCCTCGGAAGCCCCGAAGATATTGCGGGAGCTGTCAGCTTCTTATGCGGAGAAAGCGCCTCATACATGACCGGGCAGGTCATGGTAGTAGACGGCGGAATGGTTATTTAGGGCAAAAAGGGTGAGGTGAACTTATTTATGAGTCATAAAGTAATGATAACCGGCATGGGCGCGGTCTCGCCCATAGGCCACAGTGTTAAAGAATGTTTTGATAACGCCGTAAAAGGCGTTTGCGGTATAAGGAAAGCCCGGTGCTACGATACGGAGCTTACCGGTGTAACGTGCGCGGGCGAGGTGTGGGATTTCGATCCTTCGGAGTATATAAGCCCCCGCGAAGCCAAGCGCATGGCAAGGTTCACGCAGCTTGCGATAGCGGCGGCCGCGCAGGCATGGGAGGAAAGCGGGCTTAAAGATGGCGACTATGACCCGGTGAGAGCCGCGGTGATCCTGGGAAGCGGCATGGGAGGCCTCGGCACCATATGCGGGCAGCAGGACGAACTCAGGGAAAACGGCTCCCGCGCGGTATCTTCCCTGTTTATACCGAAATCGATAATAAACACAACGGCCGGCATGATATCTATAAGGCTAGGGCTGCACGGGCCGTGCCTCGGCGTAGTAACAGCCTGTTCTTCGGGCACCGACGCCATAGGCGAAGCGTATTACGCAATAAAGGAAGGCAGGGCCGACATAGCTATGGTCGGCGGAGCGGAGTCGGTAATCAACGAACTCGCGGTCTCGGGCTTCCACCAGATGCAGGCGCTCTCTGAAAGCGTTGACCCCGGCCGCGCGTGCATACCTTTTGACAAAGACAGGCAGGGGTTCGTAATGGCCGAAGGCGCAGCAATGATGGTGATAGAGAGCGAAGAGCACGCTAAAAAGCGCGGAGCTAAAATAATAGGGCAGATCGCGGGATACGCGCAGACATGCGACGCGTATCACATAACCGCGCCCGAGCCGGAAGGTCAATGGGCGGCAAAGGCAATGGAGCTTGTTGTAAAAGAAGGCGGTATCGCCAAAGAAGAGGTCGGCTACATTAACGCACACGGTACAGGCACACCGCTAAACGACGTTTTCGAAAGCCAGGCTATAGAAAAATGTTTCGGGGAATATGCCAAAAAGCTGCTGGTCAGCTCGACCAAGTCGATGACCGGGCATATGCTGGGCGGAGCCGGAGCCTTTGAGGCTGTGCTTACCATGTGCGCCGTTAATGCTGGCATAGCTCCTCCCACTATCGGCCTTGAGACCGAAGGGGAAGGATGCAACCTAGACTATGTAAAGGGCAAGGCGAAGAAGATCAACGGCAGATACGCTATATCCAATTCGTTCGGCTTCGGCGGGCATAACAGCTGCCTGCTCCTTAAAAAACTTGATTGACGGGAGGAAAGCATGCTGAATATAGACGATATTAAAAAAGTATTGCCGCACCGGGAACCTTTTCTCATGATTGACAGGGTAGACGAGCTTGAGCCGGGAGTCATGGCAAAAGGCGTTAAAGCCGTGAGCGGAAACGAATGGTTTTTTATGGGCCATTTCGGCGAGGTCAAAATAATGCCGGGAGTGCTCATATTGGAGGCAATAGCGCAGATGGGCGGAGTAGCGCTTTTGACTATGGAAGAGATGAAGGGCAGGCTTGCGTTCTTAGGAAGGATAAGGAACGCGAGGTTCAGCGAAAAGGTAGTTCCCGGAGACGTGCTTGAGCTGGAAACCGCGATAGAGACCGTAAAGGGTACCATAGGAATCGGCTCAGGAAAGGCGTACGTTCGCGGAAAACTGGTGGCAAGCTGCGAACTCGTATTTGCGATATCCGCCTGACGCCGGGAATAAATATAAAAACGCTTTGTTTAACGGACAAGGCGTTTTTTGGTTTCAATAAGTCCTTTACTAGTAAACTGTTGATATTAGGGCTGGAATTTTATAAGCGATATAGATGAGAAGAATAAAAAATAGATCTCGGCGGCCAATGTGACGATATTTACAGATGGTTCCAAGAGTGGCGCTGTTATGATATAATGAGACAGGAGGGAACTGGGATGCAAAAAATCTCAATTCGTTTTTTTGATGATAAAGAAGTTCGCGCCGTATGGGATGACGAAAAATCCAAATGGTGGTTTTCAGTTATTGATATCATTGGCGTGTTAACTGACAGCAAAGATCCGAGAAAATATTGGACAGTTTTAAAAACACGTCTAAAACAAAACAAACCACAGTTGACTACAAAATGTAGTCAACTGAAATTACCCTCTAAAGACGGCAAAAAATACTCGACAGATTGTTTAACGCAAGACGATATTATAACACTTGTCGAAAACATTCCAAGTAAAAAAACAACGGAATTTATTAAGTGGTTCATATACAGCGACGATACGATTGACGGAAAAAGCAAAAGCATGGCGTATGCGCTTTTTGACAGCTCATTGCTCGAAACGATTGAAGTCGGCACAGTTAAGGGTCTGCAGCAGATACACGGATATTTATTCGGTGGACTGTATGATTTTGCGGGGCAAATAAGAGCCCTGAATATCGCTAAGAGCGGTTTTCGTTTTGCGCCCTCACAGTTTTTGCCCAAGACGCTAAAAAACATTGAAGCAATGCCCGAGGCCAGTTTTGACGAGATCGCAGATAAATATGTAGAGATGAACGTCGCCCATCCGTTTATGGAGGGTAATGGAAGGAGCACCCGTATTTGGCTTGACCTGATCTTGAAAAAAAATTTGCTGCTATGCGTCGATTGGAGTAAGGTTGGCAAGAAAGAATACTTTTCCGCAATGGAACAAAGTGTAACGGATTCCGCTCCAATAAAAGCCTTGTTAAAATCCGCTTTGACAGACAAAATCAATGACCGGGAGGTCTTTATGAAAGGTATAGATTATTCCTATTACTATGAACAAGAGGACGAGACAGGCAACGAATGATCCCGCTCTGCACGCCAATGTTACTAAGTTAAGTTCTCAGCCTGGATAACAGATGGTTACAATATCATCAAGCTGATACGCGAAGCGCGTAAACGCCGAAAC
>CAZJOS010000007.1:22902-27802 GCA_964547655.1 uncultured Christensenellaceae bacterium | reverse complement strand
GTTGCTGCGGCAGAAAAACACATATATCCACAGTACGTTCAGCATTCCGGTAAGCGCATAGAAAACAAGAGTCCTCTGGCGTACTTTTTCGCCGAGATTAATAAAAGACATCGAGACGGCAAGGCACGCGTTTATCGCGGTCCACGCTATGGGGAATACGATATCGGGAGGCTGCCATGCGGGTTTTACGAGGCCTTTGAACCATTCCGATGAAGTATCCATAAACGGCAAGCCGAGGTTCGTTATTGAGATCATAAATAGCGCGCAGTATACTATTTTAAGTATCTTTATTTTCCGCTGCATAACTCAGCCTCCCGGTACAGTATATTCTTATAAGAAGTGATATATGAGGTTAAGGTATGCACGGAAAACGCATAGCAATAGTTTTAGCGGCCGCGGCGGACGTTATCCTTGCCGTCTGCCTTATTTCGGCCTCGCGGGACGGCGAAGCCGAAGCGGCTTTTTCAGGCCGCATTTCTGTGACCGGTATTACGGAGAACAGCGGAACGGATAAACTTACTTTAGACATGCAGACCCCTGTCGTATCCGGGCTTGGAGATAAGGGATTCGAGAGAGACCTTAACGGTAAGATAAAAACGCAGATAGATTCGGCCCGTGCCGCAGCGGAAAAAGCCGCGGATGAATTTTGGCGGCAGACTGAGAAAGAAGGCTTTGAGCCGTGGCCTTATATATTTTACGCGGAATATGAGGTGAAATCAGCGGGCGCCATACTGTCGCTCAAGGTCACGACCTTTCTCTATACGGGCGGGCCGGGCATGCCGCAAACAATATATTACAACGCGGACACAGAAAAGAATAAACTTATAGCCTTGAGCGGCCTGTTCAATAGTAAGGGTTACAAACATGTCATAAATTCGATCATTCTTGAAGCAATGGCGAAAGACATAGAGAGGTATGTGCCTCCTGAGGAATTCCCGGGTGTTTCGAGGAATACGAAATTCTTTATCAGCGAAGGAAAGCTATATATCGCTTTTGCCAAATACGAGGTGGCTTCGGGCATGACCGGCGAGCCGGAGTTTTTGATACCGACAGAAGCCATAAGGAGCCTGCTGAAAGACGAATATTCCGGG
Source organism: uncultured Christensenellaceae bacterium (assembly GCA_964547655.1). Classification (GTDB taxonomy): domain Bacteria; phylum Bacillota; class Clostridia; order Christensenellales; family SZUA-584; genus DTFZ01. The sequence goes on along the minus strand of CAZJOS010000007.1, from coordinate 26,711 downwards.
ATATTAAAATAGCCCAAATCTTAACGATTTGAGCCGTTGTTAATTGTATACGAAAACCCGATTAAAAAGACTTGGCTTCCCCTCAAGGGGAAGCCAAGACGACACTAAGATAATCACATATATAGTCCATTAAATAGAGGAGGCACGCCTCAACAGGCATTTGCGAATAATGGGTCTTTGATACGCCTTAAGGCGATACCAGTATTATAGGCTAAGCCCGCATATGAAATACCCCCGGACGTTACCGGGGGATCATTTATGCAATCGCGTTACAGCTGCTTTCTGCGGAATACGAGCACGGCTCCCGCGATGCACAGAGCCGACGCGCCGAGAGAGATCCAGAAGGCCGGCATAACGCCCGCCGGGGAGACGGAACCGTCGATCAATCCGAAGTTTACGCCCGCCATGGTTACCGGGTTCCAGTTTGAGCTGCCCGGGAACATACTGATCAGCAAAAGTGCGCCTAAGACCCCCGCGGTGGCGAGCAGCCCGCTGTACCCACCTTTAAACAGCGTGCCTGTAAGTATGCTGACCGCTATAAGGAACGCGCCGAACAACCAAAGGCAAAGCATCGATAATACAAGGTTTGCCGCAGCATGACTGCCGAAAAGGTAAAGCGTGTAGCCGTAATTGACGGCGGCGGAAAGCGCAAGGCTCAAAGTCCAAAGCGTTAGGCAGGCGGTATATTTCGAGAGAACTACGGAAGAGCGGGGAAGGCCCTTTGCCAGCACGTTTGTGAGAGTTCCCTTCGAAAGGTCGTGCGACATGCTGCCTGACATCACGAGCAGCAGTACGATTACTCCCATTTGCGTAACGTTTTTGAAGAACTGCGAATACGCGTCCAAAAACGTTGGCTCGGGTATGGTTATCGTCATGCCTTCTATAGCCATCGACTTGAATATTTCGGGCATGAGCTTTGCGAGCAGAGGGCTCATGGTACCGAAAATGGTGAACACCGCGAGCATTATGAGCAGCTTGTATGTGCGCCGCTGCTCCAGCAGCTCTTTATGAAGATAAGCCAGATATCCTTTCATTTTGTCACCTCCATGAATACGCTCTCCAAAGTGGGTTCGAGCACCTCGTACCGCACGACCGGCACGCGCTGCGTTGCGATTGCGGAGAGGACCTCGCCGTTGTCTATGCTGCGAAGATGCACGGTAATAATATTTTCGCTCGTTTCAACGTTTGCCGCGCACGGCAGCGAAGACAGCGGCTCAACAAGGGCAGCCGCGTCTTTGGGAGCGGCCAGCTCTACGCGCACGGCGTCCTGGCGGTATTTGCTGCGGATATCGGCAAGGCGGCCCTCAAGAGCGAGTTTGCCTTTTTCCAATATGCCTACGGTATCGCAGATTCGCTCGACGTCAGACAGTATATGCGTAGAAAATATTATCGTAGTGCGGCCGCTTATCTTCCTCATAATATCGAGTATCTCGCGGCGGCCTATGGGGTCGAGCGCCGACGTAGGCTCGTCGCAGATGAGCAGGCGCGGTTTGCCAATAAGCGCCTGAGCGATGCCGAGGCGCTGTTTCATGCCGCGCGAAAAGCCGGATATCTTCCGATTGACGCCGTCAAGCCCGACTAGGCCCAAAAGTTCTTCGGCCTGCTGACCGATATCCTTTGCGCCAAGGCCGATGACCTGCCCGCAGAGCCGCATGTATTCTTTCGGGCGCATGTAGCCGTAGAATTCAGGGACGTCGGGCAAGTAGCCGATAAAGCGGTTGGTGCGGGAAGCGCCGAAAGATACCGGCTCGCCGCACACGTTTATTTCGCCGCCCGAAACCGGCAGAAAGCCGAGTATCATCTTCATCGTCGTTGTCTTGCCCGCGCCGTTTTTGCCTATGAAGCCGAACACTGAGCCTTCCGGGACGGAAAAGCTCAGGCCATTGAGCACTTCAAGGCTGCCGAAATGTTTGGATACGTTTTTAAGCTCCAATACGTTCATCAGTCATCGCTCCGTCCCAGTGTAAAGTAGAGTATGGGTCCGATTATGCCGATGACGATAACGATGACCATCCACAGTACGCGGCTGCCGTGTTTATAGCGGTCGTGTTTCAGCACGTGTATAAGCGCGGTTATCATCAGCGCAAACTCGGCCACCGCGACCGGGATCAAAAAGGGCAGATACTGTGTCAATTGTTCCAAGTCCATGATTATTACTCCTTATATTTCATTCAGCTTTTCCGAAAGCTGTAAAAATCTCGGTTCGTCTTTAAGCGGCTCGAAGCCCGGGTTTCTGAGCACAGCGTCTTTGGCGCTCTGCTTTATTACCTCGTCGCTGCGGGGAGGGTATGTGCCGAGGCCGAAAGAATCGAAATAGTTCTCGAGAGAGTCGAAAAACGCGCTGCCGCGCAGTTTAAGCGGAAACAGCCCGGGCGATTTTAAAACGCGCACATACTTCTCCAGCATCTTAAGAGCGTCTTCCCTGCTGCCCTGCGCCGCGAACACCTGCGCCGCCGCGAGATAGGCTGAGAGGTAGATAGCGGGATGCATAGACTCAAGCTCGAAGACGCCTCCCATACCGATCATCTTTTCCAAACCCTCTTTGGCTTTGGCGCGGTCGTCCGCGTAAGCGCCCATGAAATCGGGTATGGCGCCTATCACGCCGGTAAGCAGCGTATATATATATCCCTGAAGTATAGACCTGGCCTTTTTGAGATCGCCCTTCATCTGATACGCTTTTATGAGCAGCGGCCGCCGGTCTAAAAGCGGTTCTTCCACGTTTTCAAGAAGGTCTATAGCGTTTACCGGCTGATTGAGTATGAGGTGACAGTAGCTCTGCAGGCACACCGCCTGCCTCGCGAGATTGGCATCGCTGCCTTCATTGGTTACGCGCTCAAACAGCTTTATGGCCTCGTTGATGACGTCCTGCATCCTTTCCCCGGCCAGAGAAGCATGATTGACGTACAGCAGCCCGACATGGAACTGGACGCTCCAGCAGGAATAGTATTTCTTCGCGTATTCCCGGCATTTTACGTATGCCGCCTCAAATCGCTCGGAAGCGAAAGCCTTGCACAGTTCGGCGTACATCTTCCGCACATCGTCTTTCGACATCTGGGGCTCGTAGCCAAGCAGGTCGTCCACAGTCAAATCGAAATACGCGGCGATCTCGGGCAGCAGTGTTATATCCGGGTAGCTCTGGTCCGATTCCCATTTTGATACCGCGGGCTTTGAAACGCCGAGGAAAGAAGCCAGCTCTTCCTGAGTAACGCCTTTTTCTCTCCGTTTTGCCGCTATTTTTGCTCCTATGCGGATATTGACCATCGTTTGTTACCTCCGATGTATACATTATACATTTGCGTATATGCCTTAGCAATGGAGCCGTCGTTAACTTTGGTTAAAAAAAATAACTAAAGGTTAACACGATAAGTGTTATTCGTATCGAGGCTGTAGGCCAATAATAAAAAGCAGGAAGACATGCCTCCCTGCTTTCGGAAAGATCTAATATCAGCTTGCTATAGTATCGTAAGGCCAGTCTATTATGCCGCCCAGGTCATAAATGGTTTTATATCCCATATTAATCAGTTCCTCCAAAGCTATCCTGGTTCTTCTGCCGCTGCGGCAATATATTATGATCACCGAATCTTTATCGGGCAGCACGCTTCCGGCCTTTTCCGATATATCGTCAACAGGCAGCAATACGGCGCCCGGTATGCGCTTCTCCTCATATTCTTCAAGAGTCCTTACGTCGACAAGAATAACGCCTTCGCTTCCTATCAGTTTCTTAGCCTCCGCAGGGCTTATCGTCTTATAAATCTGATTCATAGTCGTTTCTTCTGTAGGGCTGCTTACCCGTTGTGCAGTGTTGTCTG
>CAZJOS010000007.1:19560-22802 GCA_964547655.1 uncultured Christensenellaceae bacterium | reverse complement strand
TATATCTCGCCTCCGCCGTATTCGGGGCGCTGTATGTATACGAGATCCCAGTGCTGCGCGCTTCGGTTGCCGTTGTCGGCGTCATTATAAGCCGCGCCGGGCGTGAAATGGATCGATCCGGCTATCTTCTCGTCGAACAGCGTGTCGCACATGGGCTTTTTTATGTACGGGTTGAGCCCGAACGAGAACTCTCCTACATACCTCGCTCCTTCGTCGGTGTCGAGTATGCGGTTTATCCTTTCAGTGTCGTTCGCCTTCGCGTCGATTATTCTGCCGTCTTTGAACTCAAACGAGATATCCTCAAATCTAAAGCCGCTTTCTATGGAAGGCGTGTTGTAGGTTATGCGTCCGTTTACGCTGCTTCTTACAGGCGCGGTATATATTTCACCGTCGGGAAGATTCATATGCCCGGAGCACTTTTTTATGTTTATCCCTTTAATAGAGAACGTAAGATCGGTATTAACGCCTTTTATATGCACTTTATCCGCGTTTTGCATACGCTTCTTCATGGCGTCCATAGCCCTGTCCATCTTTGCGTAGTCGAGCGTGCAGACGTTGAAGTAGAAGTCCTCGAACGCCTCGGTGCTCATATCGGCAAGCTGCGCCATCGAAGGGTTCGGGAAACGCAGCACTACCCATTTCTTATCCGGTATGCGGATGCCGAAATGCACCCGCTTGTAATAGACCGATTCGTAAAAATTCATCTTATCATGGGGTATGTCGATGAGCTCTAAATTGTTATACCCGCCCCGCACGGACACATACGCGTCCATGCCTTTCATCTTTTCCTCGTCGTAGCGCGTCCATTCTTCTATGGCGGCTTCGCCGGTACCTATTATCATCGCGCGCCTGACCGACATAAAGTACGTGTTAACGAGCGGTATGGCGCCCGCCTCGAACGTCTTGCGAACGAGCATTTTTGCCATTTCGTCGCCCGCGTCCGTCGTTTCGATGAGAAGCTTCTCGCCCTTTTGCATCTTCAGCGAATAATTTACGATGATGTCTGCGAGTTTCTCCATTCTTGGGTCTGTCATTTTGTCCTCCTAAGCTGATTTATTTATCAAAGTTTATTTTCTCGTCGATTATGTATATCGGCCGCGCCTTTGCTTCGTCGTATATTCTTCCCAAATAGAGGCCGAAAATGCCCAGGGATATAAGAAGCACCGCGACGACGAAGAAGAGGAGCGCAAACAGTATGTGCTCGTACGTCCAGGCATTAAGACAGGTAAAAATTATCGAGAGTACAAGGTATATGCCCGACAGCATCGCGAGTATCATCCCGGCCGCGAGAGGGAGCTTTAGCGGCTTGTTTGAAAACGAAGTTACGCCGTCGCCCGCGAGCTTGAGCATCTTTTTCATGGAATACTTCGTTTTGCCCGCGGCGCGCTCGTCGCGGACGAATTCGAGCGGCTCCTGCCTATAGCCCGACCACGCGGCCATGCCGCGCAGGAACCTGTTTTTCTCGGGCATGGCATTAAGAGTATCGCAGACCTTCCTGTCGATAAGCCGAAAATCGCCGGTATTCTCGGGTATATACTGCCCGCCCAGAACCTTTAAAGTTTTATAATATATCCACGCCGTCAGTTTTTTGAATATAGTCTCGCCTTTTCTTTTTGTCCTCTGGCCGTAAACTATATCGGCGCCGCTCTTCCACTTTTCGACCATTTGGGGTATTACTTCAGGCGGGTCCTGCAGGTCGCAGTCGATTATGATAACCGCCTGTCCGCCGCACTCCGCCATTCCGGCCGAAACCGCCTCCTGATGGCCGAAATTTCTCGAGAAGCTTATTACCTTTACGGCGGCGTCTTTGGATGCGATGTCTTTTAAGATCTTAAGCGTATCGTCCCTTGAGCCGTCGTTGACGAATATCATTTCATAATCGCCGAGCGTATCCATAACGCCCTTTAATCGCGGGTACGAAATCGGCAGCACTTCCTGCTCGTTAAAAACAGGAACGACAACGGAATATTTCATATCTTTCTCCTGATGCGGTGATTTTTCTTGTAAATCTTATTTCCCTCATTAAATAGGTGTTCCCCTGGTTTTCCGTATCAGATTATATACCACATTTGCCATTTATTAAAGATATAAGGTATTTAATAATCAAATTTAAATTCTTCGTGGAAAGCGGTTGCTTTGGACAGAAATATATGTTAATATTTTTTCGACACAATAACCTTATTTTCCCGATTAACTTACAAAGTAGTATAACCACTAAAAAGTCAGGCAGAAATCCTTTGGCAACCAAAGAGGGAAAGGAGAAATGATATGTATTTGACTGCCGCATTTTTTGATAAAAAAGCGCTTGCGCAGCGTTATCGGATAAGGGGAAAATACCTCGAACATTTTACGTCGTCTTTCCCGGACTATGAGCAGAAACTGAAAGGCGTGAAGTCGTGCCTCGGATATTTCACCGGAAGCGGAGAAACTAAAGCGCTCTCGCTCGAATTAAGCTCGTACGAGATAAAAGGCTCGGAAGTTTCTTTCGTGTTCAGGGCTGTTAAAGAAACGGATATGAAAAGCGGCTGCGTGATAGAAGAGATAAGGGAGCTGTCGAGAAAACACGGCTGGCTCAATAAAGACGGCTTTCCGCCCGTCGTTTGTTTCGCTGCGCAGAAGGAATGCGAAGATATGTGCGCGTGCGCGAGGCTAACCGGGGCCATGGATGCTTTCATAAAAAACGGGGACTATAAAGGTGCGCTTAACCTGCTGGCGCCGCTTAAAAAAGTAAAAGACAACGAGCTTTACTGGAACAACGCGGAGATACTCTACCGATTAGGCCTCGCGTGCAGCAAGGCGGCGGTAACGCTTAAAATAAAAGCGGACGAGAAGAAGAGGCTGGACGCGGCCCGGCAGTACAGGGAGTTCTGCGAAATATTTTTAACGCGCGGCGCCGAAATAGAATACGGCGCGAGGTGCGCTTCTGCTCTCGCTTACAGGTATTATTCCAACGTGCACGAACTCACCCGCCAGGGTGAAAGGCGCGACCAGAGCCTCGAGGAACAGATAGAGAAAGCGAACGAATGGCTGAGCCGCGCCATAGAAGTATATCCGCAGAGCATAAGGAACAACTACAGGAAAGGCAAGCTCATAATAGAAAAGCAGGCCCCGTACCTTCTGTTTGCCAAAAGGTCTTACGGGGAAGAGGAAGCGAGGCTTCTGCGCGAGATAAGGGAAGTGGGGGAAGAGCACCTTGCAAGCGCCATTGCGTTATACGAATCGCTTGAAGACGGGAACGTAAA
>CAZJOS010000007.1:0-19460 GCA_964547655.1 uncultured Christensenellaceae bacterium | reverse complement strand
AGCACCTTGCAAGCGCCATTGCGTTATACGAATCGCTTGAAGACGGGAACGTAAAGAAATTGAGCGGGCGCGAATACGCCAAAGCCCTCTTCGTGCTCGGAGGCTACTATATTGACGACGCTTACCTTCCCGTGCACGAGTATTTTTTAAACAGGATCGCGGGGAAGCAGGAGAAGGCCGTTATCAAGCCCATATCCAAAATGGATATGGAAAGCGCGAAAGAAAACCTTATAAAGTGTTTCGCCGCGGAGACGGACATGCCGCTAAGTAAGCTCGATACCGGCGCGCTCGCAAAAGAAGTAAGGAAATGGACAAGGACTCCTATTGAAAAGCTTTATCGGTTAGGCTGCGTATACAATTCGATGGCCTTCATAGCCCTCGCCGAGCAGGACGAAGAAAAGGTCAGGGCGAACGCAAAGGCCGCGGTCTATTATCTCGAAGCTGCTAAAGAAGTATCCGACAAGTGCGAAGACAAGCGCAGGAACACATGGCACATAAGCGAAAAGATAGCCTGGACGTATATATATACGGGGCAGTACAAGCGGGCCGCCGACTTAATAGCCCGCGCGAAGGCGGGTTACATTATAAACACATACGCCATAGCGCTGCTGCTCACAAGGTCGAAGGAAAACAAAGACAAGGCGCGTGAGGTCTTGCAGAAGGCAGTAAGGGATACGCATAATCTCGCGGCAGGGCTCTCAAAGGTGTTGCTGGCGTACGCGCTTGGCAATTCGTCCGATATGAAAAACCTGTCGTCAAAGAACTTAAAGCTGGCAAGGATACTCGGCGTGGTTACAGCAAAATAATTATGTAAATTGCACGTAAAATAAGCGTATGGTGAATTGACACATGGTTTTACATATGTTATATTTTGTTTGGCGGCAATGGAGCCAAATAAAATAAGGAGGAAAAAGCATGAAGATCAAGAATATCACCCAGCCCCAGAAGTTTTTTGAGGTTTTGCAGAAGTGCAAGGGCAAGGTCGAGTTGGTCACTTCGGAAGGCGACAGGCTTAATCTGAAATCCACGTTATGCCAGTATATCATGCTGACACAGATGTTCACGGAAGCCAAAATAGGCGAGATCGAGCTGTTGGTTTCTGAACCTGAGGATCTGAGCCTGCTTCTTAACTATCTCGTGAGAGGTTAAGGAGGCTATAACCGAAGCCGCTTTTAAGTGGCTTTTTTTATTTCCTGTCCGTTTTTTGGTTTTGGAGTTATAATATTATCGTTTATTATAAGTTAAGGGCATATGTGGGGTATACAGATGAGCGTCACAGTAGTAACGGGCCGCTCGGGGAGCGGCAAGAGCCGCTTTTTAATGAAACATATCCGCGATCTTATAAAAGACCCTTTTCAAAAGGTGCTTGTTCTTGTGCCCGGCCAGCTTACGTTCGATGCTGAAAAGAGGATACTCAGAGAATGTAAAGTTAAAGGGATACTCGGCCTCGAGGTGATGAGCCTGCAGCGGCTTGCATTTCGGGTGCTCGAGGATACTGGAAGTGTATCTCTTATTTCCAGCGCGCAGAAAGCGCTGTATATAAGCAGGGCGCTAAAAGAGGAGGGGCCGTTCGGCGAAGACATACAGGGCCTTGAAGACTGCACGGCTTCTCTTATGTCCGCACTTAAAAATTTCAACCTCACGCCTGAAAAACTTAAAGCGGCCGCGGAAAATATCGCAGACGCCGAGCTTTCAAAAAAGCTCGCAAAGACGGCGGAAATCTATAAGCGGTATATAGGGCTCAAAGGAGGCAGGCCCGACCTTTCGGACATATACGCTCTGGCCGCGGCCGCCGCTGGGCGGGCGGCTTTCCTGAAAGGCGCCCACGTTATTATAGACGGGCTTGATAACGCTTCTCCGGCGGTGATGTCTTTTCTGACCGAAGTCATGCGGCAGGCATGTGATACTTTAGCCGCTTTCAGGAGCGGCGGCGAAGGAGAGGGAGACCTGTTTTCGTCGGAAGAAAAGGATATGAGGCGGTTCATAGAAGCCGCCAGGGCAGGCGGACAAAGCGTAGAAGAAGTAAAGACTCAGGAAACGCCGAGATACGATTGCGTGGAGCTGAAATTCCTTGAAGCAAACCTGTTCAGATATCCTTACAAGCCGTATGAAGGGAAGACGGATAATATACGCCTGCTTAAAGCGCAGACCATAGAGGACGAGGCGGATATGCTTTGCGCCAATATACTTGAAGAAGTGCAGGGTGGCAGGCGCTTTAAGGACATAGCCGTAGTGGGCGGCAGGATTGACTCCTATATGCCCGCTATAAAGACGAAGTTCGCGCAAAGCGGTATAGCTTATTTCTTTGACGAGAGAAGGACGCTTGCGGATAACACGTTCTTTGAATTCCTTCACTCCTCTCTTGCCGCGGCCGCGGGAGACACGCAGGCCGCGCCGGGCTATATATTCAGCGGATATTCTCCTCTCGATGCAGGCGAAAGGGTCGAGCTTGGAAAATACGCTAAAAGGTATGCACTTAGGGGGTGGCATTATTTCAGGCCGTTTCGCTGGGGCGAAGCGCAGCGGGCTGAGGAGCTTAGGAGAAAGGCGATAAAGCCTCTTAACGAACTTTCACAGCGGATAACGGGTAAAAGTGTGAGAGAACAGGCGGAAGAGGTAAAGAAGTTTATAGATAGATGCGGCGCGGGAGGGAAACTCGAAACATTTGTGCAGAGCCTTGATCAGGGCGATACGCGGGCGGAGCACGAGTATTTCTCCCAGGTCTATGAAAAATCAATGGAAGCGGTGGGCGGCATAGGCGAGGTATACGGCGATATTGTGACCGATCCGCGCACGCTCTGTTCCCTCTTGAAGACGGCTTTCGCAAACACGAAGATAGCCCTGATACCTCCCTCTACCGACGAAGTGGGCATATTCGACATATCTACGGCGAGGCTTCCGGATATAGAAGTATTGTTCGCCATTGGCGTTCACGACGGGGTGTGGCCCGCGAAAGACGACGGAGCGGGGATAATGTCGCGCACGGAGAGGGACGCGCTTTTAAACGCCGGTATAGATATAGGGCCTTACGACCCTTCAGCCGAAAAGCTTAAAGTGTATACTGTTCTCAGCAAGCCGAAGCGTCGGCTGTATATAAGCCACAACGCGCAGACAGGCCAGCCCTCGATAATTATCGACAGGATAAAAAGGCTGTTTCCGGATATAAAGCAACAGACGCGAAGCGGATATACTTCTATTGCGGGCGCGCAGGCCCGGCTTTTGGGCGAGATATCCGCTGCTCTGAACGGAGCGCAGCAGGAAAGCATTACGGAAACATGCGCCAAATTTATAAAGCTGCCCGGTTGGAGGCAAAAGGCGCAAGGCATGCTGCTCCGGACTAATTCCGCGGTCCCCATACAAAGCGCCGTAAAGCTGTACGGCGGAATACGGTGCAGCGCCACGCGCATAGAGGATTACTACAGGTGCCCGTATAAGCACTTTCTCGACTTCGGCATAAAGGCTCAGGCTGAGCGCGATTATACGAATGACAATCTCGATACCGGTACTTTTTTGCACCTCGCGCTCGATATATTCACGAAAAACCTGTTGGAAGACAAAGTTGACATTAAGGAGCTTTCCCCGGAGGAAACAGCACAGAGGATGAGGCGGGCTGCGGCGGAGGCCGCGGAGGCGCACGACGGCTCGAAGCTTTTAAGCGACGAAAGGTTCGCCTTAAAAGGCGAGCTGCTGTGCGGCGAGCTTATAAACGCGGCATTGAGGATAAGGTCGCAGTTTATGGGCAGCGAGGCTTCGATATATTGCAGCGAGCAGGAGTTCACCGACTATTCGGTTGACACCGGGTCCGGCGAAGTCATCATAACGGGCAAGATAGACAGGATAGACGAGGCAAACGGGTATTTCCGCGTAGTGGATTATAAATCTTCGGCCGCGGGATTCGCGATGAAGGATTTTCTTGCCGGCGTAAGGATACAGCTGCCTGTTTACATCGCGGCGGCGCAGAAGGTGCTGCAATGCAAAGGCGAAGGCTTAAAGCCAGCCGGAGGGTATTACTTGCGCATAGGCGACGCTTTCAGGGAAAGCGGCGAGGCAATAGCGAAAGAGGCCCGCCTTTCGGGGATATCTTTGAGCGACCCGGAGGTGCTCAAATCTATGAGCGCCGTAAACGAAGACGGCAGCTTTGCGGCCATAGACCAGGCGCTTTCGAAGTCGGGGGAGCTGAAGGCGAACGGTAAAAACAGATATTTTGACCGGAGCGGGATGGACAAACTCCTTTCCCATACCGACGGCCTTATAAGGCAGGCAGCCTTGGAGATCTACCGGGGCGGCAACAGCATAAGCCCCGTAGAAGGGATAACCGCGGGGAATGCCTGCGCTTATTGCGACTACGGCAGCGTGTGCAGGATGGATATGGCGTATGAGGGCAACGCTGCAAGGCAGCCGGATACGGCGGAGCTTTTTGCGGAGAACGGGGGCGGCGAAGATGAGTTGGAATGACCGGCAGCAAAAAGCCATTGATATGCGCGGCAGGAGCGTAGTGGTATCCGCGGCTGCGGGAAGCGGCAAGACCAGCGTGCTTACCGAAAGGGTGCTGCGCCTCATTGAAGAGGGCGCCGATTTGGAGCGCATGCTCATTGTCACTTTTACCAACCTCGCGGCCGGCGAGATGAAGGAGAGGATATTCAGGCGGCTGCAGGAGGCGGGCGGGGCAAGGCTTGCCGCCCAGGCCGAGAAGTGCGCGTTTGCCGATATCTCCACGATACACGCGTTTTGCGCCCGGGTGATAAGGGATAATTTTATAGAAGCGGGAGTATCACCTTCGTTCTCGGTTGCGGACGAGGCTTCGATAAGCTCGATGAAGGAACGGGCTATGGAAGAAGCGGCCGACTCGGCGGCGCAGGATAAAGCGAACCTTGGGTTTATAAGCAGGTTTTCGCCCCGGGGCGACATGAAGAGCATAAAAGACACGGCTTTCGCGATGTATAACCGCGTAATAAGCCTTAAAGACCCTTTAAGCTGGCTTGACTGCGCGGCTTCCAATTTTGATTCCGAAGTGTTTATTGAAACGCTGTTTAACGAATATAAAGGCATGGTCTGCGAAGCCGCGGCTGAAGCGGAAACGCATCTTATATTGAGGACGGCGGCATGGCGGGAGCGCGGGTATACTTCCGAGGCCGGGGAAAGCGAGAAACAGCGCATAAATATCGCGCGGGCAGCGGAGCGGCCCGATATTAAAAACGTATTCGTCCCGCAGGCCGTAAATATAAGCTCGAATGAAAAGGGCGCCCCCAACGGGGAAAGCAAGACGCACACGGGCAGGGCAAACAAGGCTTTAAGTGGTCTTGAGGCGTATACGGGCGACTTCGCGTCAAAGGTAAAGGCGGAGCTTTCAGCCGTGCGCGGCGACGCTCTTGCGTTTATTTCGATAACGAAAAATTTTATGGCCGTGTACACGGCGCTAAAGCGCAGGAAAAACGTGCTCGACCACGACGACCTTATACACTTCGCGCTTAAGGCTCTCAGCGTGCCCGGTATTGCAAAGAGATACCAGGAGAAATATGCCCATGTGTTCGTGGACGAATACCAGGACATAAACGATGCGCAGAACGCGATACTGCAAAGCGTGCAGCGCGGCGGCAACGATTTCCTGGTCGGCGACGCAAAGCAGTGCATATACATGTTCAGGGAGTCGAACCCGGAGCTTCTTACCGCGAGGTGCGCGGAATTGAAACAAAACGGGCTTATCGAGATGAACGCGAATTACCGCAGCGAGCCGAAGGTGATAGAGTTCATAAACGGCGTTATGGGCAGCATGATGGACGAGAACGCGGGGGGCGTAACATACTCGGGCGGGCAGGCGCTCGAATGCTCAACATGCGGCGAAGGCGCAGCGGAGATAGTGATCGCGGGCAAAGAGGAGCTAAGCGGCGCAGCCGCCGAGGGCGCGGCTATCGCCTCTATAATAAAGGAGCTTCTTTATCAGGGGTTTGAATACAAAGACATAGCCGTGCTGCGTCCCGAAGTTTCCAGTTCGGGAAGGTTTATCGCGAAGGCGCTCACCGACGCCGGCATCCCGGTAATAAGCGGGTCGGGCGAAACAGGCGAAAAATTCGGCGAACCCGGAGTGTTTCTTAACCTCGTATCGCTTATAGAAAGCCCGGGCAGCGATATCGCGCTGCTGAGCGTTATGAGATATCCGCACTTCGGATTCACTGAGCCGGAGTTCGCGCGGATACGGCTGGCGCAGAAAGACGATACTGAAGATAAAAGCTTCTACAGCGCCGCATGTTCTTACGATGTTAAAGATGAGCTGGCAGAAAAGCTTCGCAGCTTTTTTAACGAAATCGGCCATTACAGGCTGCTGTCGCAAAGCCTGAAGCTGCCCGATTTTTTGATGCGCCTGCGGCTCGAGGCGGAGTTTGAGGAATACGCGCTCACGTCTCCCGCGGGAAAGATCGCAGATAACGCCATAACGTCGCTGATCGATGCAATAGCGGCGATGAACGACGTAAGGCTTGCGGACGTTCCGGATATAGCGAGGCGCATAGGCGCGGCGAAGCAGCAGCTAAGGCCCGGAGAGACCGATGCGGTCTATCTGACGACGATACACAAATCGAAAGGGCTCGAGTTCCCTGTTGTAATACTTTCAGGAATGCATAAGAACATAGACCAAAGAGACTCGCGCGGCGCGGTACTGGTGGGCAGGTCGCTCGGGCTGGCGCTCGATATAATAAATGAAAACTCGCGTGTGAGGACTCAGACCCTGCACAGGCTGGCGGTGCAGAGGCGCATGCGCGAAGAAGTCATATCCGAGACCGTAAGGCTTTTATACGTAGGTATGACGCGCGCGGGAAAAAGGCTCATATTAACGGGCGCCGGCGACGGGATGAAGGATAAATGGTTTAAAGAAAAACGCACGGGCTGGCAGTTTGAGGCCGTGACGTATTTCGACCTCATTATGCCCGCCGCGGCAAAGATGTGTGCCAAAGACGGAAAGGATATATGCGATATCGTGCGGACAGTAAACGGAGGAGCCGCGGAGGAGGAGAAGACAGACAAAGCGCAAATGCTCAAGGCTTTGTTTGAGGAAGCCGAAAACGCCGCGGAGGCCGATCTGTTCGAAGTATACGCGCATAAAGGAGACCTTGGGGTTCCCTCGAAGGTGAGCGTATCCGCGATAAAGCGGTTGAACGAACGGGCGCCCGAAGTAACGGTAACGCCGCAGTACATGCCGGATGAAAGCGGGCTTTCCGCTGCCGAAAAGGGCACGCTGACGCATAAAGTACTGCAGAAGTCGGGGCTCGCAAAAATGAGTGCGGAAGAAACGGGGCGGTTTATCAAAGAGCTGATATCGGAAGGGATATTGGATATTGCCGGAGGGGAGGCGCTTGACGAGAACAGCATAGCGGGATTATTGAACAGCGATATAGCGCAGCGGGCGAGGGAGTCTTCGAAGATGCTGCTCGAGGCGCCGTTCTGCCTGTCTCTTGGCGCAAAGGAATTAGGGCTCGCCGATTCGAATGAGAGCGTCATATTACAGGGCGTTATAGACATGTGCTTTATTGAACGGGGCGGATGGGTCATAGTGGACTATAAAACGGACAGAGTGAATGGCAACTGTAATGAAGCCGCTCTCAAATACCGGATACAGCTTTCGCTTTACGCGAAAGCGCTTGAATCTATAACCGGCATGCGGGTAAGAGAAAAATATATTTATTTTATTTCTTCAGGGATTCCGGTCTTATTACCATAAATTCCAAAGCTTATAGCGGGTTATCCACAGTAAAACACAGGTTATCCACAGTAAATGTGGATAACTCATAAAAAACGCAAACATTCGTTTGCGGAAAAAAATAAAAAAATACCCCGATTATTCTCAGTATTATGATCCGGGGTCTCTAAAGAGCTGATACTATTTTGGGGTAAAATCATAGGTTTTGATTTCGTTCCGCGTATTCGATCATCTTTTTGACCATCTGTCCTCCTATAGGCCCGCCCTGGGCGCCGTTTACTCTGCTGGGGAGGTCGCCTTTATATTCTGTATTGTTTTCTTTGCAGTATTGCAGCTGGCCTACCTCTTCGGCGCATTGCAATTTGAATTTAGTCCATGGGCTGTCGGGACTTAAGTTCCGTTTGTTTGACGCCATTTAATTGTCCTCCTTTCCGTTTATTTTACTCATTAATATTTTGCTCGTATTTTCGGCATAATAATCTGTAAATCTATTCAATAACAAAAGTAGCCAGGATCAACAGGTGTTTTCTTACCGTTTTTCTTTTTTTGTGATTAAGTCACTTCAAATTGTGAAATATTAAACTATATTTATAACATAGTTTAAATTTTCACAAAGTTTGTTTGAAAAAGCCGGAAGACGGCGAGGACAGGGAGAAAGCATGAGACTTGAAGTGGATGAAAGAAGGTGTCCGCAAAACCACCGCTGCCCGGCCGTAGGTGCGTGCCCGGCAGGGGCTCTTACACAAAACGGATATGCGGCGCCCACTGTGGACGAAGACAAATGTACCAAATGCGGCAAGTGCGCGAAGCGCTGCCCTATGGGGGCATTGGTACTTTGGAAGTGATTGCTGAAAGAATAAGAGTAATCGGGGTAAAGGAGATAAAAAATGTCTAAGAAAGTTTTGATAGCAGGCGGAGTGGCGGGAGGCGCAAGCTGCGCCGCGCGCCTTAGAAGATTGGATGAAGCCGCTGAGATAATAATGTTTGAAAAGGGGCCGTACATCTCGTTCGCAAACTGCGGCCTGCCGTACTTCATCGGGGGAATCATAGAGAAGAGGGACAAGCTGCTGCTGCAGACGCCCGAGTCTTTCAAAGCAAGGTTCAACGTAGACGTGCGGGTAAACAGCGAAGTAGTATCTATCGACAGGAAAGCAAAGGCCGTTACGGTGCGCAGCGGCGATAAGGAATATAAAGAGAAGTACGACGTGCTCGTGCTGTCGCCCGGCTCGACGCCGGTAATGCCGAATATCCCGGGAATAGACAGCGGCAAAGTATTCCCGCTGTGGACGATACCCGACATGGACAAAATAGACGCGGCAATAAAGGAAACGCAGGTAAAATCGGCAGTGGTCGTAGGCGGGGGGTTTATAGGCATCGAGATGGCGGAAAACCTTGTACACGCGGGGCTTGCCGTGACCGTAGTCGATATGATGGACCAGGTGATGCCCAATCTCGATTACGACATGGCACAGCCTGTGCATAAACACCTTGTTGACAACGGGGTAAAACTGGTGCTGGGCGAAGGAGTGAAGGCCTTCGAAGACGGCAAAGGCGGATTCGCTGTCGTTACCGAAAAGCGGACCTTGCCCGTCGATATAGCGATACTCTCTATCGGAATAAAGCCCAACAACGAGCTTGCGAAGATGAGCGGGCTCGAAACAGGCAAGAAGGGCGGAATAGTAGTAGACGAGTATCTTAAAACGTCGGACGAGAGCATATACGCGGTAGGCGACGCCGTCCAGGTGAAAAATTATATAAGCGGCGAAGAGGCGATGATACCTCTCGCGGGGCCCGCCAACAAGATGGGCAGGATGGCAGCCGACAACATATGCGGCATGGGCAGAAAATATACGGGCACCCAAGGCTCTTCGGTGGCGAAGATATTCGACCTTACCGCCGCAAGCACCGGGCTTAATGAAAAGCAGCTCAAGACTTCGGGAAAGAAGCTGAACGAAGACTATAAGATAACCATAGTCCACCCGCTCTCTCATGCCGGTTATTACCCGGGCGGCATGCCGCTGACCCTCAAGCTCATTTTCGCCAAAGACGGTAAAGTGCTGGGCGCTCAGGCCGTAGGGTATGAAGGAATAGAGAAGCGCATCGACGTTATATCGGCCGCGATGAGATTCGGCGCGACGGTCTACGACCTCGAAGAGACAGAGCTATGCTACGCGCCGCCGTACTCGTCAGCCAAAGACCCGGTGAACATAGCGGCATTTTCAGCGGAAAACATACTGTCGGGCAACCTCGACAATATAACCGTCGCCGAGCTTAAAGACCTGCCAAAAGACACGATTATACTCGACGTAAGGACTCAGGCCGAAAGGGATATGGGAGCCATAGAAGGCAGCATAAACATTCCGGTGGATGCGCTGCGCGGAAAACTCGATACGCTGGATAAAAACAAGCATTATGTAGTCCACTGCGCGGTAGGGCTCCGGTCGTATATAGCGGCGAGGATATTGATGCAGAACGGATTTAAAAATGTCAAAAACCTTGCGGGAGGATATACGACTTACAAGACGTTGAGCAAAGACTACACTGCAGAGGAAAAAAAAACTAAACAGCCCGAAAAGAGCAGGCCAATGCCTATGAATTCACCTGGCAACGTTATAGCGGTAGACGCCTGCGGGCTGCAGTGCCCCGGGCCAGTTATGAAACTTTATGAAGCCATATCCGCCGCGAAGGACGGGGACGTTATAAATATAACCGCTACCGACCCGGGGTTCTTTGCGGACGCCGCCGCCTGGTGCGCGCGCACGAAGAACACGTACGTTAAGGGCGAGAAGACGCAAAGCGGATTTTCGGTATGGATAAAGAAAGGCTGCGACGGAGAAGACTGCGCAGGCGCACCCCGCGCGTACGACGATAAGGCCATGGTCGTGTTCAGCGGGGAACTCGACAAAGCCCTCGCGTCGTTCATAATAGCTAACGGCGCGGCCGCCATGGGAAGAAAGGTCACCATGTTCTTCACGTTCTGGGGCCTCAACATACTGCGCAAACGCGATAAAGTGAGAGTAAATAAGACGTTTATAGAGAAGATGTTCGGGGCCATGATGCCGAGAGGCACGAGCAAGCTTAAACTCTCTAAGATGAACATGCTCGGCATGGGCTCGGTAATGATGAAAGGCATTATGAAGAAAAAGAACGTTTCGACGCTCGACGAGCTAATAGCTCAGGCGCAGAAAAACGGAGTGAAGATAGTGGCGTGCACGATGTCGATGGACGTAATGGGCATAAAGAGGGAAGAATTGATAGACGGCATTGAGTACGCAGGCGTGGCTTCGTTCCTCGGGGCGGCGGAAACGTCGGATACGGCGCTTTTCATATAATAGATTTGCACGAAAGACTTGCTCGAAGACGGCAGGTCTTTTTCATATCAGAAAACACTTTATGGGAAGGATTACAACGTTTTATATATAAAATGAATTATGTTGCTGTGAGGTTAATTCTATGAGTTGATCTTAACAGGATCAAAAAGAAGTCTTATATACTGCAATGGAGAATATATAGCACCATATCAAGCACTTCAACAAAAACTATGAACAAAATGTTAATAACATGTAATTTTTTTGTGGAAGAAATAGCCTTTTACAAAAGTTTTATTTCAATTTGACTATACTATATGTTATAATGCTTGAAACGGAGGAACTCGCATGCAGGATTACAAAGTATCCGATGCGGTAATACGCAGGCTTCCAAAATATTATAGATATTTATCGGACCTTGAAGCGTATGGCACCGAAAAGGTCTCGTCGTCAAAAATGAGTAAAGACATGAACCTTAACGCCTCCCAGATAAGGCGCGATTTGAACTGCTTCGGAGGGTTCGGCCAGCAGGGGTACGGCTATTCCGTTTCGCGCTTAAAGCAGGAAATAATGAAGATACTCGGCATAGGCCTGGTGCATAAAGCCGTAATAATAGGCGCGGGCAATATCGGCCAGGCGCTGCTGAAATACAAAGGTTTTTTCGATGAAGGGTATCAGATAATAGCTATTTTTGACGCCGACAAGTCCGTTATCGGAAAAGACGTGGGCGGCATTAAGGTAAAGCCTATGTACGCGATGGCCGGATTTATCACGGAGAATGCCGTCGATATCGGGATAATATCAGTTCCAAAACAATACGCGCAGGGGCTTGCAGACGAGCTTGTCGCATTGGGCGTAAAGGGCATATGGAATTTCGCGCCTGTAGACGTTGAGGCGAGAAAGGGAGTCAGCGTCGAAAACGTGCACTTAAGCGATACACTTTATGTACTGTCATACCGTATGAGGGAAAAAAGTGGAGACAATAAACGTAAAGACAACTAAACGCTGCGAGTTGGTCAACATAACACGCGAGGTTCAGCGCAGCGTTGCCGAAAGCGGGACAAGCAGCGGAATGGCGCTGGTATTCGTGCCGCACACCACGGCGGGAATAACGATAAACGAAAATGCGGACCCGGACGTAGTGCGCGACCTGGCTTTTGCCCTTGAGCGGGCCGTGCCGAATTCAGGCTTTGCGCACGGCGAGGGAAATTCAGACGCCCATACAAAAACATTGATGACAGGGACGTCGGTTAGCGTTATAATAGAAGACTCAAGGCTCGTTTTAGGCACGTGGCAGAGTATATACCTCTGCGAATACGACGGGCCGAGGCACCGGAAGGTATATATAAAAATAATGGGAAGCCAGGACCGGGCTATATAAATCCACAAACGGAGGGGAAGGCTTTATGCCAGGAAGAGGCAATCGGCAGGGATTGATGAAGATGATGTTTATGGCATTGGGTGTGCTCATTGTCATGCTTATAGTCGTACTTGTAATTATAGTTACAAACGATACAACGACCGGGGGCGATGTGCCGGCCGAGGGCGCGAGGTTTGTTAAGGGCGTCACTATAGCCGGAGTCGACGTTTCGGGAAAGACGCTCGAAGAAGCTTTGGCTATCGAAGAGATATTCACAAAAGGGCAGGACGCTTACCAGAGCTTATCGTATACGTTTGCCGTAGGAGACAGGCAATTCACATATAACGCCCAGGAATTGGGGCTGGATACGGACATATACGGCGCTCTTGAAGAGGCCTTAAGATGGGGAAATGTCGGCGACGGAGCGGAAAGGGGCGCGCAGCGTCAGCAGGCGCAGGAGAGCGGCATAGACTTCCCGGCAATACACGCCGACCCGAAGAAAGTGAGCGAAGCGCTGCAGCCGCACAAACCAGAATATGACCTGCAGCCGCAGAACGCGACGCTCAAGGTAAAAGACACATACGTGCCCGGAGACAACGTCGATTTTGTGCCGGAAGTAAAGGGCGTCGACGTGAATATAGCCAAACTTGCGTCGTATATCAGCGCTAATATAAACAAGGGCGATTTCAGCGTTGTAGATGCGCCCGTGCTGGAAATAGAGCCAAAGGTAACGCTCGATAAACTGAAAGCCAACACGTCGATGATCTGTTCATGGTGGTCTTCGTTTGAGGATCACGACGAAGACGACAGGGTAAAGAATATAAACATAATTTCAGGGCTTATCAACGGGTCGGTCATCGACCCCATGCAGACGTGGTCGATAAACACGACGGCGGGCGACCGCAACGCTCAGACCGCAAAGATACTTGGCTGGACGGAAGCGCCGGGCATAGAAAACGGAAGGTATTCGGAGCAGTACGGCGGAGGCGTTTGCCAGGTGTCGAGTACGGTATACAACTGCGCCATACGATCCGAGCTTACGATAATGGAAAGATTTCCTCACAGCTGGCCTTCCGATTATATAGACTGGGGGATGGACGCGACTATAACCACGGGATTAAAAGACCTTAAGATACTCAATCCGTTCGATACCCCGATAATGCTCGTTTGCCATGTTGATGAAGCGGAAAAAAAGGTAACAGTGGAATTTTACGGGCCGCCGGTAAAGAACGGGTATTCCGTAGAGTTTAAGCCGGAACTGGTGAAAACAGTGAACCCTCCCCCGGCTGTATATCATTACAATGCGACGGAGCAGCCCGACGAAGAACCGATAACCGAGGGCAAATATGTGGAGTGGGTAAGACCGAGAAAAGGCTATACATATAAGATTTATAAATACTATGTGGACGCGGATGGCAATGAAGTAGCGGGAAGCCGTAAGTACTTTACTACGACCGCATACAGGGCTTACCAGGGCGTGTATTATTGCAACTACGACGACATACAGAACGCTGCGCCTACGGTTGAGCCGGTATGACCGTGAAAGTATAGATTATCCGTATATTGTATATAATTAGAAACGGTATATGCGCCTTGTAATAAACTGTTTACAACCGGCGCATTATATTGTATGATTATTTAAGCTATGAACAGGTAACTGTTTAAGGAAGGTATGAAATGGCCAACAACACAATGGACCTGGATTTTGAAGTACCGGGCTACGACAAGAAACCAAAAAGGTTGTTAAGAAGATTTTCAAAGAGATTTAACAGGATATTCCTTATCGTTTCGGGAGGAGTGCTGGTTGTCGCATTGGCGGTGGCGGCTGTGCTGCTGTTTACGGGGCCAATTTCGCCGTCTTTCCATGTGTTGGATTTAAACACCGCGGTAAACGGAGTTTCTGTCGGCGGAATTGATATATCAAACATGACGAGGCAGCAGGCAATAGACGCTACCGCTCAGCTTGAAACCAATATGCTGGCCGCCGCTAAAGTTTCTCTCAGCGTAAACAACCAGACATACGAATTCGAACCTTCGGCGCTCAGTATAACCACCGATTATACCAATGTTATAAATCAGGCTATGGATTACGGCCACACAGGAACGATAGAAGAACGCGCGGCCGACGCGGGCACGCCCAAAAATTTTGAAATAAAATATACGGTAGACGATAACGCGCTCGGTACCGCGCTTGCAAACCTTAAAACAATTTTAGATAAGGCTCCCCAGGACGCTTCGGTGATATTTACGCCGTGGGGCCATACCGAAAACAACGGTACGTTTACACCGTATGCGCCCGACCTTGCGACTATAATAGAGATGTGCAAGACTTACGCCAGGAAAAATGAGTTTACGCGCCCCGAGCTTGTGCGCATTCCCGAGAACGAGATGCCTATTCCGGTAAGATATCAATACTGGAAAGGCGGCAAATACGTCGAGAATTACCGGCCTGCGGACGCTAATATATCGAGGTTCATCTACACTCCCGAAGTTACCGGGCTCGTCGCCGACACGGCGGCGGCAGCGGAAGATATAAAGGCGCAGGTCGAGAGCGGGACGTTTTCTACGATAATAGTTCCCGTACAGGTGACCGAACCCGCTTTGAAGCTCGCCGACATAAAGAGGGATACTCAACTGATAGCGTCGTGGTCGTCTTACTGGGCCGGCGGCAGTCATGACAGTTACAACAGAAACTATAACGTATCGATGATATCCAGCCTTATCAACGACGGCGGTATATTGCAGCCGGGCAGCGGTAGTATATTGCAGCCGGGCGTTGAGTGGTCGGTCAACGACAACGTGGGTTACAGGGAAAACTCCGCTAATATAGCAAAATACGGCTGGAAGAAGGCGGGGGGCCTTGAAAACGGAGGTACTTCTCCCCAGTACGGCGGAGGAGTGTGCCAGCTCGGAAGCACGACGTTTAACGCTGCCATAAGAGCAGGGTCTTCGATCACCGTAGTTAAACAGATGCATCATTCAATACCGTCCGACTATATCCCCCTTGGCCTTGACGCTACGCTGAGTTCCAATACAAGGCTCGACCTCATTTTAAGGAACGACGGCACAATGCCTTACTATTTAGTATCGTATATAGACCCGAAAGAAAAGAATGTTACCGTAGAGATATACGGGCCGCCGGTTGTCGACAAAGACCATCCGGAATGGGGCAACGTGATATATAATTATACGTCAGAAGGAAAAGGACGGTACGGAGAACCCGTGTCTACGACCAGGTATTGCAACGGCGTTCCATTGACCGCGGAAGACGGAACGGTAATTGACGGGGTAGCATATACTGAATACCAATACGCACCGGACAGGAAGGGCACAAGGGTGCAGACGTATAAGCATATATACGATCTCAATGGCAATTTGCTTTGGGAAGGCGAGTTTCAGCCGCTGTACAGCTATCCGGTTATTAATGGCGTCTTATATATATGGGGTTACGAGGAGGGTATGGAGCCGTCGCCGTCGCCGTCGCCGGGAGAGTCGCCGGGAGAGTCGCCGGGAGAGTCGCCGGGAGAGTCGCCAGCGCCGTAACAGAGGCGTCATAAACGCCAAAACCCGGAGGTATCGCGGGTGTTGACGTGTATATACAGTAAATGATATCATTGTTTATGCACGGAAGTGACATTTCGGGCATAATATAATACAATGGTAAAGAGAAGCTGATCCTAACCAGGTAGTGTTCCAAAAAAACATTTAACGGTGTTTAGAATCATCTCAGAACCATGGAAAAGAAAAAAAGGAGAAAAAATGTTTGAAGACAGAACACTGACTTGTGTGGACTGCGGAGCCGAATTTACGTTTACTGCGTCGGAGCAGGAATTCTTCCATGAAAAAGGATACGTAAACGATCCTAAAAGGTGCCCCAACTGCCGCGAGTCAAGAAAGCGCCAGAGAAGGGAAGAGCGCCCGATGCACGAGGCCGTTTGCGCTGAATGCGGAGCAAAGACGATGGTTCCTTTCCAGCCAACCGGAGAGAGACCCGTATATTGCAGCGACTGCTTCAGAGCGAAGAGGGGCCGCTATTAATCGAAAAGGTTATAGGTTGTGGTAAAAGAGCGCCGCGGATAACGCGGCGCTTTTACTTTTCTTTTTTATTGTTTAAAATCTGCATACTGCCTCTTGACAAAACTACGCACATCTTATAATATTGAGACATCAAATATCTTATATGTATAAGACAATGTTTATAGAGGTAATGAGAATGAATAAGAAACTGCTTGACGCCGAATGGATAATACTGCGCGCTATGTGGGGCAAAAAGCCCCAGACTATGGGCGAGATAATAGCGGCGGTGCAAAAAGAGGAGCCGGACACAAACTGGCAGTATAAGACGTATCATTCATATCTGCGTATAATGCTGGAGAAAGGGCTGATAAGCTGCAGGGAAAAGAACTTGCGCGATAAGCTTTATTACCCTGCAATAACGCGGGAAGAAGCGCTCAAAGCCGAGAGCGACACGCTGCTTGCGCGCATAAGCGCCTCTTCGATGGGCGCGCTGGTCGCGGCGATGGCGCAAAACGCTTCGATCTCGGAAGAGGATAAAAAAGCGCTTGAAGAGATAGCCGTGAAGCTTGAACACGCAAAAGAAGGTGACGGCAATGGCGGATAAGATAATAATGTCGCTGCTGGTAAACACAGCGGTGTTTTCCGCGCTGTTCTGTGCCGTGCTGCTGCTTAAAAAAACCGCGGGGAAAAAGATATCGCCGTTTTTAATGCTCGTAATGTGGGGCGTTGTAGTTATAAAACTGCTTATACCTTTCGGTTTTGAGAGCAGCTTCAGCATACTGCCGGCGACCGCTCCTGCCCAAAGCCGTCCAATCGAGTATAAGCAGCCGGCTGACGTAATACCGGAAATCTACGCTGAAACGGACAGCATAGCCCCCGCTGATCACAGCATTAACGTTCCCGCCGGGCCCGCGCAGGATGCATATACGGCTGAGAACACAGAGATAAGCAGGCCCGCCCCGGCCATGAGCGTTGACTGGACGGCGATCGCTCTTAGTTTATGGAGCGCAGGGGCAGCCATAGTGGGCACAGTGCTTTGCCTTGGTGCGGCTGTCTTAAGAAGGCGTGTAAGGCATGCCCGTATGGAAACGCCGCAGCATATACTCGAATCGGCGGAGCGCTGCAAAACAGAGCTTGGCATACGCCGTAATGTAAGCATCGTATTTCAATCGGCCATTGACAAGCCCATTATAATGGGGGCTGTAAAGCCCGTTATCGTTTTGCCGGAAAAATCCGGGCAGCTTGAAAGAGAGCCCTTAAGGCACGTATTGCTGCACGAGCTTACTCACTTAAAGGGAGGCGACCTGTGGGCTGTTAAAGTCATGAACATACTCCGGGCGCTGTACTGGTTTAACCCGCTAGTCTGGCTTTGCCTGAGGCTTATACGCGAAGATATCGAAATAGCCTGCGACCAGAGCGTAATAAAGACTTTGGGGCAGGGGCACAGGCTTTCGTATATAGGTACTGTATTGAGCTTTGCAGGGCGCGGGCAGCAGGCCGGATACGCCGCGGCGATGGGTCTGTTTGACGGGCGCCCGTCAATGGAAAGGAGAATAAAAGGCATGTACGGAAAAACGAAAACCGGTATCAGGGGAAGGATAATTGCAGTCATCCTTGCGGCTCTCATATTGGCGCTCAGTTTGCTTACCGCCTGCCGGCCTGTGGCGGAAAATGCGATGAGTACCGACAGGGTGGAGAGCAGATGGGAATATAACAGGGATTACGGCACGGGCAGCAGCCTTAAAATAGAAGCCGCAGTATACAGCACAGATACCGATACTCTGCCTGCTCTTACCGTCGTCCCGAAACAAATTGAGAACATGGAAAATATAAAGGCAGCCGTAAACGATTTTTGCCCGGACGCAGAGATCAGTAAAGAGATCAAAGGAAAAGATATAGTGCTTAATATTTCAGCTGCCGATCTTTTAGATGGAATAACTTATAAGACTGTGGAAGGGGAAGGCGGTATAGTTACAATAATAGTAACGACCGATCTGGCTGATAGCATTGAACGCTCGTTAGACTTCGATTTTTCTCATAGCTATAACGGAGAGGACGGCCCCGTTTACTATTCGTTTGCCAGCAGCGATATAAACGACAGGCTTCAATTGCCCGATTTTTTAAAGGATGACGCCGCTTTTCCGGCCGCAAAAGAAAAAGCGGACGGACTCGTAAAAGCGATGGGGATAGACTACATGGCATTGGATTCGGTATGCGCGGGTAAAGGGAGTTACAGATTATACTATACGCGTATATATAACGGATTGCCGGAAACGTACTTTGAAGCCCATACGGTAAAGACGATAACGGATATTCAAGAAAATGCGGTGATAGTTGACGCGCAAACCAAAGCAATAGTGGCAATGATATCGTCGCCCGGGGACCCCGCGCAGGGACGCGAGTACCTGTGTATAGAAGTAAAGGACGGCGGGATAGTTAAAGCACGATGGAACAATCCGTCCGAGATAAAAAGCGCGGCTGACAAGGATTCGAATATGCTGCCGTTTGAGCGGATAAAGGAGATCTTCCTTGAGCGGATGGACGCCAGGATGGCCTCAGGCGATGCGAACGCAGATACATACGCTTTTCCCGATGGAACGGAAATAGTAATAAACAGGGTGGAACTGGGGCTTATAAGGCTGCCTGAGGAAGGTGAAAAGGGCGAATATAAACTGGTCCCGGCCTGGATGTTTATGGGCTATCAGAAAAATAAGGCGTATCATTATTTGAATAAAGTTCCGGATACGGGTGCGGACACGTGCTTTATGACTATAAACGCGATAGACGGTACCGTGATAGACTAAAAAATATCGTGAGCCAAAAGATACATATACCCCATTTATAATTTGAACTGAGCGCCGCATACCAGCGGCGCTCGATCTTTATCAGGTCTTCAGCCTGCCGGGCATGTTTTTTATTATTTCATCGCCGTGCGTTTCAACGTAACCGCAGCTCGGCTCACTTGCGCACTTGCGGCATTTTAAGTCGTAAGCGGAGTTTATAGTGCCACACGAGCAGGAATAGAGATCCGTCATCTCTTCAAACCATTTCTCCCAGCCCGCTTCTTTTATGCGCTGATGCGAGT
>CAZJOS010000006.1:11118-30001 GCA_964547655.1 uncultured Christensenellaceae bacterium | reverse complement strand
GAGGTCCCCGCCGACGGGTATGCCGTGCGCTATGCGGGTTATGCGCGGAACAAGGTCGCGTATGGTCTTCGCTATATACGCAGCCGTAGCCGTGCCTTTAACGTCGGGGTTTGTCGCCAGTATCACTTCGTGGGTTTGCCCCTGAGCAAGGCGGTCGAGCAGCCCCGCGATGTTTATATCGTCGGGGCCTATGCCGTCCATGGGGGAAATGACCCCGTGCAGCACATGGTAAACGCCTTTATACTCACGCGTCTTTTCCACAGCCAGCACATCCCGTATATCGGAAACCACGCAGATGCAAGAAGCGTCTCTGACTGCGTCGCCGCATATCGAACACGAACCCTCGCCCTTCTGCATAAGATTCCCGCAGACAGGGCAATAGGACGCCTTTTTTTTGGCGCTCACAAGATCTTTCGCGAACTCTTCAACTTCTTCGTCGCTTTGGCCTATCATAAAAAAGGCAAGCCTCTGTGCAGTCTTATGCCCTATGCCCGGCAGCTTGGAGAACTGGTTGATAAGTCGCATCACCGGCTCTATTATCTGGTTCAACGTTAAAACATACCTCCGAGGTCCATGCCGCCCGTGATGCCGCCCACCTTCTGTTTCATCAGCTCGTCGGCCTTACCCAGCGCTTCGTTCACCGCCGCCGTTATGAGGTCTTCGAGCATCTCAACATCGTCGGGGTCGACCGCTTCGGGAGAGATCTTTACGCTTAATACTTGTTTAGCACCGTTCGCGCGTACGGTAACGGCTCCGCCGCCCGCGGCCGCCTCTACCTCCGCCGCTTCCACTTCCGCCTGCGCGGCGGCCATGTCCGCCTGCATCTTCTGGGCCCTCGCCAGCATCGAACCCATGTTCATGCCGCCTCCGCCCATTGTTTTACGCTTTGCCATATACG
Source organism: uncultured Christensenellaceae bacterium (assembly GCA_964547655.1). Lineage (GTDB taxonomy): Bacteria > Bacillota > Clostridia > Christensenellales > SZUA-584 > DTFZ01. Next base: position 29,103 of record CAZJOS010000006.1, on the reverse strand, counting down.
TTCCTCCTAGACTTCTTCTACTTCAATATCATATGCCGAAAGCGGCCCCGCATCGGCGGGAGCTTCGGCTTTTGCTTTCTCCGTCACAACGCTTATGGCCATTGCCTCCCCGGTCAGTTTTTCAAGAGTATCAGCCAGTACATTCTGAATTTTCGGTTGTTTCATAAAATCAGCGGCTACAGATTCTTTCAAGCTGTATTTTATCTCAAACCTGCCTTCGCCGCGCGCCGCGCCCGCCGCCTTTTTCGCGTATGGAAAGATGGCATGCGCTTCTTTATCCAGAATGTCAAGCAGCCTTTGCCATATATCATCAGCAGCCGGTTCCTTCTTTGCAGTTTCAGTTTCGGCAGTCTTTCCCTGCTCGGCGGGTTTGGCCGCCGCTTCCTGCTTCGGCAGCTTTTTAGAGGACGCTTTCTTTTCCGCGGGTCCTGCCTGTTCCCGCGCCCCCGTGGGATCCCGGCTTTCAAGCTCCGCTATCCGCGACTCCAGCTTTTCTATCCTTCGGACCGCGGAAGGATCTTTATCGTCTTCGGGGCACATTATCTCCATAACGGCTGTTTCGAGAACGATGTCGGCACGCAGATTGAGGCGCATCTCGTATTCTTTGCGTATGAGTATATCGAGCGCCTTAAGGCTCGCGTTCCTGCCGAAACTTTCGGCAAGGGGTTTAAGAGCCCTGTCCTGCTCATCCGCAGCCGCTCCCGCCGAAAGCCACATCATCCTCCTGAATATATCCGCAATGTCTTTTATCAGCGTGCGCGTGTCCGCGCCTGCGTCGAGCAGCGCCCTTAATTGCTCCAAAGCTCCCTTTTCATCGTATTTCGATATGCGCTCCGCCAGCTCGAATACCATTTGGGCGTCTCCGCCGCCCAGCGTATCCGATACGTTCTCCGGCGTTATATCGCCGTAAGACGCGCATTGGTCGAGTATGGAAAGCGCGTCGCGCATGCCGCCTTCCGCGGCCCGCGCTATAATTTTCAGCGCCTCTTCGGTGTATTTAAAGCCCTCGCCATCCGAGACTGTCTCCAGCAGTGCGACGATCGTTTCTATAGAAAATCGCTTAAAATCGAACCTCTGGCAGCGCGAACGTATAGTAGCGGGAAGCTTATGCGGCTCGGTGGTGGCGAGTATGAATATAACGTGAGCGGGCGGCTCTTCGAGCGTTTTGAGCAGCGCGTTGAAGGCCCCGGCAGAGAGCATATGCACTTCGTCGATAATATATACCTTGTAGCGGCACATCGCGGGCATAAGCCCCACCCTGTCACGCAGATCCCTTACGCTGTCCACCCCGTTGTTAGAGGCCGCGTCTATCTCTATGATATCCGTAGTGTTTTCGGCCGCTCCGGCAAGGCAGATATCGCACTTGCCGCAAGGTTCCGCGCCTTCTCTCGACGCGCAGTTGACGGCCTTCGCGAATATCTTCGCAAGGCTCGTTTTCCCCGTGCCCCGGGGGCCGGTAAAAAGATACGCGTGCGAGATCCGGCCGCTCTCTATCTCGCCTGTAAGCACGCGGACTATATGATCCTGCCCCGCAACCTGAGCAAACCTTTCGGGGCGCCACGCGCGGTACAAAGACTTGTGCGCCATCCTTAAGCCTCCTGTAAAGTACGGATATAATATATCATCTTTGAGATTGGGTTGTCTATATTCTGAAAAAGTACTGCCGGAGTTTTATCCGGGAACAACCTTGCCGTTTGAAACGTCATTATATAAAATAGTCTTATGGGGGGATATTATGAAAAAGATTTGCATTTCGATTATCCTGGGTTTAGTGATATTAACTATCGTCGGTTGTTCCGTAACGCAGGAAGAAGATGTTATAGGCATCAGGGGCGAAGTAACTGATATCGATGCATCGGGAAGCAGTATCACGCTCATGGTCGAGGGCAAAATTGAAAAAGATACGATGTACGATAAGGCAAGGGTCGCGGTTAAGCCGGAGACGACAGTTGTAAGGCGGCAGGACGGGGCGGACGCGGAAGCTGATCCGGAAGATATCGGATTGTTCGATAAAGTCGAAGTCATATTCGAAGGCGCCGTAGCGGAGAGCTATCCCGTTCAGGGCGCGGCAAAGCTTATAAGGATACTGGGCTAGAGTATTTCTTATAAGGTTTTCTGTTCTGTCTTCAAGCCTTACGCCGGCTTTTGACGTCGGCGGATCGCTGAAAACCTAAGGCTTAGCTTTTCTTGAGTTTTCCAAAAAGACATCACGAGGCTGTATCAGTTTCCTGATGTCTTTATTAACTTTTTCGTGGGCTTTTAAAACAGGATATCAAAAATGTAAACAAAAAAATTGGGGGTTATGCGATTTTAATATTTATGTTATACTTTAATAACAAAATCGCAATGATTGGAGAATGCCTTGAAACTCAAGTTCATCGATACGAGGATGTTCAGATATATTGACTGGCTGCTTTTCGGTATCATACTGACGCTGGTGCTGCTTAGTTTTGTAGCTATAGCCAGCGCGACGTCTGAAAATATTCAGGGTGAAGCATCTCTGACGAATATCGTCTCGCAGCTTGACTTGACTTATGTTTTTCAGCAGATGACGTGGTTCGGCATCGGGCTCCTTGCTATGTTTATCATGCTCATTCCTGATTATCATGCGATAGGCGAGTATTATAAATGGATATATATCGCGCTTGTCGGGCTCCTCATCGCGGTATTTCTTTTCGGGTCGACTATCAACGGTACCAAGGGCTGGTTCAGGATAGGAACTTCAGGCCTCCAGCCAAGCGAGTTCGGGAAAGTCGCCATCATAATAGTGATGGCAAAAATGATAACGAACCGCACGAAGGGCAGGGAAGGCGGTATTAAAAAGATAAGGGACATACTGCCTATACTGGGCGTGTTTATTATCCCGTTCGCGCTGATACTTCTTCAAAAAGACCTGGGGACATCGCTAGTTTACGCTTTTACGTTCTTTGCCATGCTGTTTATAGCGAAAACGAGCATAAAGATAATAATCGGGCTCCTGTTATGCGTCGGTATCGCGCTGCCCGCGGGGTGGTTCATGCTCGCGGATTGGCAGAGAAACAGGATATATTCATTTATGGGCATAGAGGCGCCGGGGCAGACGCAGGCGGAGTTGGAGGCCAGTAAATTTCAGGCCCAAAGAGCGCAGACCGCGGCCGGCTCCGGCCAGTTTGGCGGCAGGGGGCTTTTCCCGGTGATCAGCCAGGCGCAGTCAAGTAAAATACCCGAAAGCCATACTGACTTCATATTCGCGTCCACTACACAGGCGCTGGGGTTTATCGGAGCAGGCATCATAGTACTGCTTTATGTGCTCCTTATCGCAAGGGCGTTCTACCTTGCTACAAAGGCTAAAGACGAATTGGGAACACTTATGATAACGGGCGTTGTTGCCATGACGGTGTTCCACGTATTCGAGAATATCGGGATGAATATAGGCGTAACGCCTATAACAGGCATACCGCTTCCGTTCTTAAGCTATGGAGGCTCCAATTTGCTTACGAACATGATAGCATTCGGGCTGGTCATTAACGTCAGTATGCGACGACGTAAATGGGGGCTGCATGGATAACGTTATTGAGTTGATCAAAAAAAGGGTATCCGTAAGGACGTATTCCGCTTCCCCGGAAAAAGATAAACTGGACGCCCTTACCCGGTTTATCGAAAGCAATAAAGACAACCCTTTCGGAGCGAAGGTTCGCATATCGCTGCTGGAGAGCGAATTTACGCCGCATCTGGGCACTTACGGGTTTATCAGGGGCGCAAAAGCTTTTATGGCCGGGTGCGTTAAAAAAGACGAATACAGCCTTGAAGGTTTCGGCTTTGAATTTGAAAGGGCGATACTTTTTGCCACGTCGCTGGATCTGGGCACCTGCTGGGTAGGCGGGCTGTTTACGCGCGGCGCGTTTTCCGACGCTTTAAAACCGCAGGACGAATATCTGCCTGCCATCTCGCCTGTAGGTTACGCCGCCCCTAAGAGGTCGCTCGTAGAGCGGGCTGTTGCCGCCGGGGCGCACGGAAGGGTGAGAAAAGATTTTTCGGAGCTTTTCTTCGGCGAACGATTGGGAAGGCCCATTGAAGCGCAGGGCGCACTTCAGACCTGCCTCGAGATGGTGCGGCTCGCGCCTTCCGCTTCTAACAAACAGCCGTGGCGCGCCGTACTTACGGAAAGCGGCATCCATTTTTACACGAAACAGGATAAAGCGTATGCCGGCAATACGCTGTTCGGGTACAGCATACAGCGCATAGACATGGGCATTGCGGCGAGCCATTTTTATCTTGCGGCGAGAGAACTCGGGCTTAAAGGAGATATTGTATTAAGCGACCCGCATCTTTTAAGCGAAGCCGAAATCAAGTCGGGATTATCTTACAGTTTTTCGTGGCGTTAGATTATTACTTAACCAAATTAATAACCACATCGGATTACTTTAATAATACTGTTGACACTACAATCTCATTATAAAATAAAAGTACTTGATACATTTTTTCAAGGTATTGTTCCGTGTTTCGTTCCTGCGACTGATCAAAATGAAACTGCCTATAATATATTTCACGTGCGTTGATTCAAGAAACTTTCTAAATCTCTCCCTCAGTCTGCTTCGCATCCAGTTCCCTCGTCAGAGGGAGCTGAGTTTGTAATTAAATTCCCAAAAGCAACATCGAATGAATGAGTGTGCTTACCCATATTAAACATTCAAAGATAGATTTTGTTATAGGATTGTAGGTTCTTATTTGCCTCCCTCTGACGAGGGAGGTGTCAAGCACTGGATTGCCAAGCTCAAAAGAAAAGACCAGCAATCTAGTGCTTGACGGAGGGAGAGAGAAAATTGCCCCAAAAAAGTCTCACGGCTTTACGGGGACACCATATTAATCGGAGTTTACTTAAAACACGTTTTCCCAACTCAGCGTGTCTATATCCCTTATATGCTCAACGTAAAACATAGCGGCGGAAACATGCGCGAGCGCTTCTTCCTTCGAGCCTGAGCGGCAGTAGCTTTGCAGGCTTTTAGCGGTTGATGATATGCTGTCGACTTCCTTATGTTCAAAAAACGCTTCGAAAGAACTCTTTTTCTCATCCCATTCAGAGTTAAACTCATCGGCAGCTTTGATGGCCGCGTCTATATCGTCTTTCTCCAGCGCTGTTTTAACTTTTTCCAGATTGGCGACAAGCTCGTCAGTCGCGTTATGGATGTAGATATTCTGCAGCACCGCGCCGCCTACGGCAAGAAGCAGCAATACCGCGAGGGCTATTTTTTTAACCATTCTTCATATTCCCATTGATCTGATTGCCATTGTAGTCCTGAACAAAAACCGAACCGGTCTCGTCGCTCGTGGCAACAAATACGTTCTTTATCTCTTTTATGTTTTTCTTTGACAGAAAATGAAGCAGGTCTTTTTCCTTGAAGCCGAGCGCCTCGAGGTTTTTCGGCTTCAGCTTGCCGTCGATGATCACGTCGTAGCAAAAGCCGGGGTTTGAGGGATTCAGATTCATATCCTCCGGCTGGAGATTGCGCTTCTGGGGCTTTAGCATTATGCTCAGCTCCCCGTTGGTTTCCAGCACTGCGTAGTGGACGTCGCTTATGCTCATTACGTTTTTGATGCGCAGCTGTTCAAAGAGGTCGTTGAAGTTATAATTCAGCCTCTTCAGTTCCTTTTCGTTTATTATGCCTTTATGTATTATTATGCTCGGTTTGCCGGATACGAACGCCCTTAGTTTATCGCTCTTCATGGAAACGAACGCTATGAGGTTGTGCATTAAGAGCAGGGTTATAATGGGTATTATGCCGAACGTTATGGGAATGCCCGAGCTGTTCATAGGCATGCTGGCGACCTCCGCGATCATGACCGCTATCACAAGCTCGAATGGCTGAAGCTCTCCCGCCTGCCGCTTTCCCATAAGGCGCATGGCGAACATCGAGAAAAAATATATCACTACGGTTTTTAATATCACGTTGAACATAAAACTATTTTAAATCTCCGGCGATATATTATGTATCGGCCTTCTGAAAAGCCCGAAAGCGCGGTAAATAAAAAACACCAGCAAATTACACTTGACAATATCAAAATTATCTGGTAATGTTACGGCGTAACGTTACGTAGTAACATCAAGGAGGTCGCGGATGGCTGATATACCGAAGGTAGGCGAAGGCGAATGGTTTGTAATGAAAGCGCTCTGGGAGAGATCGCCCCGGAGCGGCAGCGAGATAGTCGAAGAGGTCAGTAAAGACACCGACTGGTCGCAGAGCACCATACTTACCATGATAAGAAGGCTTGTTAAGAAGAAAGCCATAGGCGTGATAAACGAAGATGTCATGAAGTATTACCCGCTTGTCGAGGAAGGCGAACTTAAGCGCATAGAGACCGACCTGTTCGTAAAACGGGTCTATAAAGGCTCCGCCAATGTGCTGTTAAAAAACTTCCTCGAGACGGGAAGGCTTTCCGAAAAGGAGATCGAGGAGCTAAAGGCGCTTCTCGAGGGAATGAAACGGGAGTGATGCTATGCCGGGCGTTTTCAGAATAGTGCTGGAGACATCGATATCCGCAGGGATAGCGGCGCTGATGGTCATCGCCGCAAGGCTTATAATAGGCAGAAAACCGGGCATTATGCTGCGGCTGCTCTTCATACTGCTGATGGTCAGGCTTGCTGTCCCCATTCCGATACAGAGCCCCTTGAGCGTCCGGAACCTGTTTGACGTGCCTGTGTCGCAGGCGGCACAAGTTTTAGATGCGCCTGTGTATATCCCGGCCGAAGATAAAGGTGTTACTGAACCGCTGCAGCCTGTTGAGCCGCAGGCCGGCGGCAGCGGAATCCAGGAAACGAATACGGCTGATGATGTTTATCTCAGCGGAGCGAATGCCGCCCCAGCCATGTCTTTGATGGATATATGCGTTGCAGTCTGGCTTAGCGGTATAGCGGTATTATCTATAGCGATGATATCCGGCAATGTGCGTTTCGGCAGGTATCTTAAGAAAAACCGCGCATATGACGCCCCGGGTTTCGGCGCTTTGCTTTGCTCGTGCAAAGACGAATTAGGGCTTAAAGGGCGGGTGGAAACAGTGAGGGTAAGCGCTATAAACACCGCCGCGGTATATGGGGTATTCAAGCCGAAGCTGCTTATTTCGCCCACGTTCGAAGGTCTCTCAGCCATTGAGCAGAGGCATGTGCTGCTTCACGAACTCTCGCATATAAAGCGGCGCGATAATCTCTTCTGTCTTGCGGCTTCAGTTTTAAGCGTCGCGTACTGGTTCAACCCGCTCATATGGGCCGCTTTCGCGCTGATGCGCAGGGATATCGAAGTGATATGCGACGCTGAGGCTCTGGAGAAGATAGGCGACAGGTACGCGTACGCGCAGACGCTGCTGCGCCTTGCGCAAAGCGCCCGTGCGGGCAAGCCGAGGCTCGTGCCCGCGCTGTTCATAAGCACGGACGCAATTAAAAGGAGAATGAAAATGATAGCAAGTAACAAAAAGGATTCTGTTATGATAACTGCCATAGGAATGATACTTATCGCCGCGATAGCCGTATGCGGCTGCACGACGGCCGTACTGCCGTCGCAGACGCCGTCCGAAACATCCGCGCAGATTACGCCTGCGGCGTCCGGTGTAAACACCTTTACCCTGAAAGACGGCAGCATATCAGTAACTATCCCCGAAGGCTGGGAAGCGAAAGAGTCTGGCGGCGGCGGCATACTGCTCGGTAAAATATCAAATAGAGACGGTGAAAACAGCATAGACATTCAAAGCGATGATATTGGATCGGACAGCACGCCAGATACGATAATGGAAAATACGGGATTTTATATTGCCTATGATGAAAAAGGCAAGGCAGGACCTCAAGTCGAGCAGTTATGCTATAATAGTATAGCGTCAACACCGTTGACGGTTGACGGCGTAGATGGGAAGCTGTTCGAAATAAGCGCAGACGTCAAATATAATAACTCGGAAATGCGCGGATACATAGCGGTCTTAGCAGGCAACGGAAAGTCATATACTATATTCTATTTATCTGATCCGGAAGACTTTGAAGCTTATAAGGACATAGTAAAAAGCGTGATACTATCGGCGAAGTTTAACACGGCAAAGGAAACGGCTTTTACGCTGAAAGACGGCAGCGTATCGGTAACCGTTCCGGCAGGCTGGCACGCGAATGACATAAGCACGGGCGTTACATACTCATTGGGTAAGCTGGTCAGCGGCGACGAAAAGAACGAAATAAAGATCGAATGCAAACGCATTTTGGGAGAAAACGTAACGCCTGACTCGGCAATGGGGCAGACTATGATCATATATACGTATACAACAGCAGACGAACCGGCAATAACATATACCAGGGGAGAAGAAGGCTTAACGTCCGAATCAGTAAAAACTACGATCACATATAATGCGGAAGACGGATCGGGAACGATACATACCGTAGGAGACGAAGGTGTAATTCCTGAATCAGCGGTGGAGCAAACTAAAGTAACACTTAATTTAGGAGACGGAACGAGTTTTGTGACATTAAACGTCTCAAACGGTTCGGGCGAAAAATTGACAGTAAACGGAACAGAGGGAAAACTGTACAGCCTGAAAGGCGGAGACCAACAGGGGTATATGGCGATATTCGTCGCGAACGGAAAGGTATATACAATTTCATATATCGCCGGCTCAGAAGATTTTGAAAACAATAAAGACGTTGTAAAAAGCGTGATATTTTCGGCTGAATTCAACTGAATGTAAATTCAGAGCGAGGCTGCCACGGAAACAGGCAGCTTTTTCTTTTATAAAGAAAAAGCTACTTGACAAATAACTATTAAAATATTACACTATTAAATAAATTTAATAGTAAAGAAGGTGAACATATGTCGCTCAAATTTGCCCTGATGGGTTTTCTGGATATATATCCGATGTCGGGTTACGACCTTGTAAAAGCGTTCGATTATGCCGCGCTTTATCTTTGGCACGCAACGCACACCCAGGTCTACGGCACTCTTAAGCAGCTGGAGAAGGACGGCTGGATAAAAGGAGAAGTTAAGTACCAGCTCGGCAACCCTAACAAAAGGATATTCAGCGTTACCCAAAAAGGAAAAGATGAATTTTCAAAATGGCTGAGAGAGGAGCCCGAATCGCCGGGATTAAAGCACGCGTTCATGATCAAGTTTACTTATTCGAAAGACCTTTCCGATAAGGAACTGCTGAGGCAGCTTGACGCGTATGAAAAAAAACTTAAGGATCGGCTGTCGATACTAAAAAGCGAGGAGAAAGGGACTTATCTGCAAATGGCGAGGAACGGGCGGGAGCGGCTGCTTTGGGAGATGTCGAATAAACATGGGATAATGTATTACGAAAATGAGATCGATTGGATACAAAAAGTAAGGGATGTCATCCCGAAAGGAGAGTTTTGATATATGCCAGCAACAATCTTTTATTTTTCAGGCACGGGCAACACCTATAACATCGCAAAGAAGATTTCAGAAGGGCTTTCGGGGAGGCTTGTGCCGATAACTTCGGTTATAGATGAGGACTATATAACAGCGGATACCGACACTATAGGTATCGTATTTCCCGTTTACTACGTCGACGTTCCGAATATCATACGCGTTTTTATTCCCAAACTAAGAGGGTTGTCCTCAAAATATGTTTTCGCGGTATGCAACTTCGGCGGAGGAGCGGGCCGCGCGTTAAAAACAATAAAAGCCCTGATCAGCGAAAACGGAGGGGAGCTCTCGGCAGCTTACGGAGTCCATATGCCGCAGAACGCTTTTCTTAAACCATGGGTAAAGAATGAGAGACTTTTCGCGAAAATGGATAACGTTATAGAACGGATCTGCAGGCAAACGAAAGAAAAGAAAATACATCCGTATTCCAAACGGGTCATTGAAATCTTGCTGACCCCTATAGGCCCGCTCTTTACGTCTATAACCCGGAATTATATGCTTAAGACGGTGGGCAACGGCGAAGACGATTCCGACATGTCGCTTGTTTACCGCCTCGACAGTGTGTTCAGCGTTAACGAAGAGTGCAGCGGGTGCGGCATATGCTCCAAAGTCTGCCCGACGCACAACATCGTTTTGAAAAACGGAAAGCCCGAATGGACACACCGGTGCGAAAACTGTCTCGCGTGCTATAACTTCTGCCCTCAGAAGGCCATTTCGGGGATCTCCCAAAAAGACTATCATTACCTGTACCCCGGATATAGCGTGAAGCTGGCGCAGATGCAATCGGACGCTGCCCGGCAATAGCCTGATCCGACATTTATAACGGAAATCTTAACAATACCTTTTATAACGGGCTGGTTTTGGTTCCAGCTCGTTTGTGTTTTTCTATCGCGGCGGGTATAATATTACAAAGCTTTTGATTTGGATGTAAAGCTACGGAGATTTTGATGAGCATCAGCGAAGAGATATTAAAACGGCTTGAAGAGCATTACCCGGAGGCGAAGCCCGCGCTCCATTTCGCGAGCCCGTTCCAGCTTCTTATAGCGACCATACTTTCGGCGCAGACTACGGACAGGCAGGTAAACGCGGTCACACAAGTTCTTTTTGAAAAGTACCCGGACGCCGCTGCAATGGCAGCTTTAAGCCAGAGCGAACTCGAAGGAATCGTGAAAAGCTGCGGTTTCTACAAGACAAAGGCAAAGAACGTGCTTGCCACGTGCCGCGCGCTTCTCGAAAAGTACAGCGGCGAGGTTCCGCGGACTTTAGAAGAGCTTACGGCTCTGCCGGGGGTGGGCAGGAAGACCGCAAACGTCGTGCTGTCGAACGCTTTCGGCATATCGGCGATAGCTGTGGACACGCACGTATTCAGGGTGTCGAACAGGCTGGGGCTTGCAGACGCTAAGGACGTATTCGACACGGAGAAGCAGCTCATGGACGCGATACCGAAAGATAAGTGGTCGCGGGCGCACCACTGGCTTATATGGCACGGGCGGCGGGTGTGCGATGCGCGAAAGCCCGGCTGCGAAGGGTGTTTTTTAAAAGACATATGCAAAAGCGCAAAGGAATGATAAGGCATGTTTGTTGACAAAGCGAAGATATACATAAAGGCGGGAGACGGCGGGCCGGGGGCTGTGGCGTTCCACCGCGAGAAGTTCGTCAACGCCGGAGGGCCGGACGGAGGCAACGGAGGCAAGGGCGGCGATATCATATTTGCCGCCGACGGGAATATGCGTACGCTGATGGATTTTCATTACCAGCAGAAATATGTGGCGCAAAACGGAGAAAAGGGCGGCACGAGCAACAAGAGCGGCAAGTTCGGGGAAGACCTTGTCATACACGTGCCCCCGGGAACTGTGATAAAAGATTTTGAATCCGGCCGCGTCGCGGCGGATATACGCGAAGGCAGCCGGGTGCTGCTCCGCGGCGGCCAGGGCGGCAAAGGCAACGCCTGTTTCGCCACTCCTACGCGGCAGAAGCCTTCGTTCGCGACATCGGGGAGAAAGACCAAGGGCAGGTTCGTTATACTTGAACTGAAATCTATAGCCGACGTAGGGCTCATTGGGTTTCCAAGCGTAGGCAAGTCGACGCTGCTCGCCGCATGCACAAGCGCGCGCCCGAAGATAGCGGAATATTATTTTACTACTCTTTCGCCGAACCTCGGTGTCGTGCAGATAAAAGACTCGAGCTTTGTTATGGCCGACATACCCGGCCTGATAGAAGGCGCGCACGAGGGCGCTGGGCTGGGGCTCGACTTCCTTAGGCACATAGAGAGGACGAGGATGCTGATACACGTGGTCGACGCTTCGTGCTTTGAGGGCAGGGATATAATCTCCGATTATGAAGCCATAAGGAACGAGCTTTTAAGTTATTCGGCAAAGCTTGCGGAAAAGCCCGAGATAATCGCGGCCAATAAGATGGACATGCCTGATGCGGAGGAAAACGTTAAAAAACTGCGCGTATATCTTGCGCCAAAAGGCATAGAGATATTCGGGATAAGCGCGGCGATAGGCGAAGGAACAAAGGAACTCATGGCGAGGGCGAACGAAATACTCTCTTCGCTTCCCGTGCCCCAGCCCGACGTCCCCGACGGCATAGTAGAGGAATGGGCGCTGGAGCGCGAAGACAAGGGCTTCGAAGTAGTAAAGCAGGACGGCGTGTATTATGTGGACGGTACGCTGATACAGGAGATACTCGGCAAGACCGACCCGAACGACGTCGATTCCATGCGCCATTTCCAGAAGCTGCTCAAAGACTTCGGCATATTGAAGGCTTTGAGGCAGGAAGGCGCGAAGACGGGAGATACCGTAGCGCTTGAAGGTATGGAGTTCGAATTCGTAGATTGAACGATTGGAGGGAGAATATATGCTTACAAGCAAACAAAGAGCCGTTTTGAAATCAATGGCTAACAGTATAGAGCCGATAATATTTGTGGGCAAGGCGGGCGTAACGGATAACGTGATAACGCAGGCTGACGAGGCGCTTGCCGCGAGGGAACTCGTTAAGGGCACAGTGCAGCAGGCTTCGCCCATAAAAGCGGCAGAAGCGCTCGAAACTATAGCGCATAAAACGGGAGCCGAGCCGGTCCAGTCGTCGGGCCGCAAGTTCGTGCTTTTCCGGCCGCGGCCGAAAGACCCGGAGATAAGGATATAAAGCTTGAAAACATTTTTTAAAGTGATATAATATTATATATAAGATAGGCATGAGATTTGAGCCGTACCTTAATTTTTAGGGTATGGCTTTTTATTTTGCCTCTATTACCGGAGGGGGTTTCAATGGTTTGGGATGTTGCAGTTATCGGGGCAGGCGTAATCGGTTGTATGACAGCGAGAGAGCTTTCGATGTACGACATAAAGGTTTGCGTACTTGAAGCCGCCGAAGATATTGCGGCGGGGGCGAGCAGGGCGAACAGCGGCATAGTGCACGCGGGCTACGACGCGCCGCCGGGCAGCATGAAAGCAAGGATGAACGTCGCAGGATGCGCGATGATGGAGCAAACAGCTTATGAGCTGGGCGTGCCGTATAAAAACTGCGGCTCGCTCGTCGTCGCATTTAACAGCGAAGAAGAAAAGGGCATATATGAGCTTGCGAAGCGCGGAAAAGAAAACGGCGTTGAAACTATAATAATGAACGGAAGCGGGGCAAAAAGCCTTGAACCCGCCCTGAGCGATAAAGTATCTCTCGCGCTCTACGCGCCGTCGGCGGGCATAATATGCCCCTGGACGCTGACCATAGCGGCGGCGGAAAACGCTTGTGCAAACGGCGCGGAGTTCTTTTTCAATAAAAGGGTAACGTCGATAAGCTGCCGTGAAGAAGGATACAGAATAGAAGCGGGCGGGGAGGAATTTACCGCTAAGCAGATAGTAAACGCCGCCGGCGTTTACGCGGATGAAATATCCGCGATGGCGGGCGGCGAGCGTTTCGGGATACGCCCGAGGAAGGGCGAATACATAATATTCGACACGGCGATGGAAGCAAGTACTAATGCCGTAATATTCGGCGTTCCGGACGAGAAAGGCAAAGGGGTGCTTGCCGCGCCTACGGTTCACGGCAATATGTTCGCGGGCCCTACGTCGGAATTAACAGGCTATAAGGATGAGAGGTCAACTTCGGGAGACGGGCTTGAAAGGGCGCTCGGGGGCGCGAAGAGGCTGGTGCCCGGCCTCGAAAAAAGATACGCCATAGCCGTATTCGCGGGGCTTCGCGCCGCGCCCGATACGCACGACTTCATAATAGAGCGTTCTAAAAGCTCGCCCGGCCTTATCAATGTAGCGGGCATAGAATCGCCGGGCCTCACTTCCGCTCCCGCAATAGCGGAATACGCAGCCGGGCTTTTATTTGAGAACGATACGCCTGAGATAAAAAATAGCGCAACAAGGATAAGAAAACCCATAGAGGTCTTCGCCGACGCTTCGCCGGAACGTAAAAAAGAATTGATACATCAAGACGCGAATTACGCTAAAGTAGTGTGCCGCTGCAAGCACGTTACCGAGGCGGAAGTCATTGAGAGCATAAGAAGGCCGTGCGGTGCGACCACGGTCGATGGAGTCAAGTTCCGTACAGGCCCTGGTATGGGGCGGTGCCATGGCGGATTCTGCATGCCCCGCGTAATGGATATACTCTCGAGGGAACTCGGGCGGGATAAAAGCAGCATAAACAAAGGCCAAAAGGGCTCGTATATACTTGCGGGCAGGGCAAAGGGGGACGTATGAAGATGGACGTGGCAATAGTGGGCGCAGGCCCCGCGGGTCTTGCGGCCGCTATTGCGGCAAAGGAGAGCGGCGCGGAACACGTCGTTATTATTGACAGGGAAGAAGGGCCGGGGGGAATACTCCGCCAGTGCATACACAACGGTTTCGGGCTGCATATGTTCGGAGAGGAACTGACCGGGCCGGAATACGCCGCAAGGTACATAGACAAGGCCGGGGCTCTTGGCGTTAAGTTTATGAATGAAACGATGGTGCTTAATATATCGAAAGACAGGATATTGACGGCTGTAAGCAGGGAAGCCGGGCTTCTGCGGATTGAGGCGGCTGCAATAGTGCTGGCCATGGGCTGCCGCGAGAGGAGCGGCGGGGCGCTGATGATACCGGGCGACAGGCCGTCGGGGGTATTCACCGCGGGCACCGCGCAAAGGTTCGTAAATATCGAAGGCTATATGCCCGGCAAAGAAGTAGTCATATTGGGTTCGGGGGATATAGGGCTTATAATGGCGAGAAGGATGACGCTCGAAGGCGCGTATGTGAGCATGGTGCTCGAGCTTATGCCGTACTCGGGGGGGCTTGTACGCAACATCGTGCAGTGCCTCGACGATTTTTGCATACCCTTAAAGCTGTCTCACACCGTAACAAGCGTTCACGGGAGGGCAAGGCTCGAAGGCGTGACGGTCTCGGAAGTCGGCAAAGACTTGAAACCGATAGCCGGAACGGAAGAGTATGTGCCCTGCGATACGCTCCTTCTCTCGGTCGGGCTCATTCCCGAAAACGAACTCTCGCGCGGCATGGGGGTAATAACTGACCCGGCAACAGGCGGGCCTGTAGTTGACAGCGATATGCAGACGTCGGTTCCCGGGGTGTTCGCATGCGGCAACGCGGTGCAGGTGCACGATCTTGCGGACAACGTAAGCATAGAAGCGGCCCGTGCCGGAAAGGCCGCGGCTGAATATATTAAAGGGAAAAGTACGAAGGAATATTTCAAAACAATAGCCGGAGCAGGCGTGAGGTACGTCGTACCCCAAAACCTGAATATTGACGGCAATGACAAGGAATTGTTTTTCAGGGTAACAGGCGTTTCTAAGGACTGCAGGACAGTCGCCAGGTGCGATGGGAGGATCATAGCTTCAAAGAAACGGGTAAGGTGCGCACCCGGAGAGATGGAGACGCTGAAGATAAAGGGAGCCGGCGTTGCCGGAGACGTCGAAGTATCGGTGGAGGAAGGCTGATGGACAGGAAGATAACGTGCATAGGCTGCCCTTTGGGATGCGGGATCAGCGTAAAAATCGAAGAGGGCAATATAACCGGGATAACGGGCCATACCTGTAAAAAAGGCGAAGAATACGCGCGCACGGAAGTGATCGACCCGCGCCGCACGCTGACGACAACGATGAGGCTTTATGGCGGAGATACGCTCGTTCCGGTAAAATCGAGCAGTCCCGTTAAAAAAGCGCTGCTTTTAGACTGTATGAAAGAAATAAACAGGCATACGGTAAAAGCGCCCGTTGAGATAGGCGACGTGCTTATAGAGGATATATTGGGTACAGGCGCCGACATAGTTGCGGCAGGACGTGCGGCTAAAGTATAATAATGCCATGGAATACCGGGTAAACGAGATGCGGTGCAAGACGGCGCTGCATTTCCACAACTCCAAATGGCTGCCGTACAAATACGACCTCAACGTGTACCGGGGATGCGCCCACAGGTGCATATACTGCTACGCGCTTTATTCCCACGAATATATAAAGGGAGGCAGCTTTTATAACGAGATATATGCAAAAGTCAACGTGGCTGACGTGCTGAAAAAGGAATTGCCGAAATTCTCGCGCGAGCTGGTCAACCTCGGCGGCGTTACCGACAGCTACCAGCCCGCCGAGAGGGAATACCGGCTTATGCCCCCGGTGCTGGAGCTCCTCGCGAGTTATAATACTCCGGTAACCTTATGTACTAAGTCGACCCTCATATTAAGGGATATCGATTTACTCAAAGGCGTAAGCAAAGCGGGCGGCCTGATGTGCGCGTTTACGGTAACGACCATGGATAAAACGACAGCAAAGCTGCTGGAACCTAACGCGCCTCCTCCTCATGAGAGGATGGAAGCGGTGAAGGAAATAAAAAAGAAGGGCATTATCTGCGGAGTCCATATGATGCCCATAATTCCTTTTATCAACAGCAGTGAGCACGCTATAGTAACGCTGCTTAGCACAGCGAAGGAAGCCGGAGCCGATTACGTGCTTACCGGAGCGCTTGCGCTGAAAAATAGAAACTTCTTTGAAAGCTTGCGGCAAAGCTTCCCCGCGGAGTACGGCAGGATAAAGGCATTATATAACGATAAAAAAGCGTACTGTGAATACAAAAGCGAACTTGCCGCGGCGATCGAAAGGGCGAGAAAGCAATACCGCATGCCTGCGTACGCGAGCCTGCCTGCAAAAAAACAGGCGACGCAGCTTTCGTTTCTATGAGCAGTAATTTTGTTAAGGATAAATATGGCTAAAGAATTCAGACCAGCGAATATTGAGGATCTGCCTTATATAACGCGCCTGTTCAAAGACGCAATAAAGGATATGTGCTCCCGCGGCATACAGCAATGGGACGATATCTACCCCGCGGAGCAGCTTCTGCGCAGCGACATAGAGAACCGGCGGATGTACGTTCTCGTAAACGACGGAACCATCGTTTCCGCGGCGGTAATAAACGAAGAGCAGGAAGAGGGGTATGAAACAGCCGGGTGGAGATTCAGGGAAAAAAGAGCGGCGGTGCTGCACAGGCTATGTGTCAGCCCCGCCTATCAGAACAGGGGGTATGGCAAAGAGACAGTGCTCCTCGCCGAAGATACGATGAAAGCCGCGGGCTATACCGCGGTGCGCCTCGACGCCTTTTCGCAGAACCCCTCCGCATTAAGGCTGTATGAAGGATTGGGGTATACGCGCGCCGGCGAGGTATACTTTCGCAAAGGCAGGTTCTTTCTGTATGAAAAGCTGCTGCGGGGCGGGTGAGAGCGGCTCCGCTTTCTTGAGTCCCTTTTCTCAGCAACGATAAGGAACGCGCAAAATAAAACGAACAATATTACAGCGCCCGCCGTGAGCGGGAATGAGATCCATATGCTGTCCCACATAATGACCCTCCGATAAATAGAAACTATGTTCATATTACACTTGCGGATGTCCGAAAATGCGGACAGATATGAAGTTTACCGCGATCCTCATTGATATAGTCTTCTCTCCCTCAGTCTGCTTCGCATCCACGGAGTGCCGGAAGGAGAGATTATGTAAACATAATTCCTGTGTTTCAGCAGTATAAATACCAATCAAAATACCTATAAAAATGTGTGTCCTGCTATATATAATACAATGCAATGGGCGCTTCCCTTATCTGCTTTGCATCCAACTCCCTCTTCAAAGGGAGCTAAGTCAATAGACAAGAGGATTGGGTGTTTAGTTTGAAAGCATAAAAATACGCCTTTATGAGTAAAGGCGTAATAAGGTTTATCATCGCAAAAAGAAACTTTTAAGTCCTTTTACGGTGAATATGATACACGGCTCCGAAGAGCCGTATCTTTATTAATATTTGATCAAATACTTCTTTATCTCCCAGGGGTGTACGGCGGTCTTGAACTCATCGCATTCTTTGTTCTTGAACTCGTAATACATTTCGAAAACATGGTCTCCAAGAGTAGACTTTACCAGCGGATCGGCTTTATACAGCTGCAGCGCGTCAAAGAGGCTCCCGGGCAGGCTTCGTATGCCGTACTTTTCCATCTCTTCCGTTGTAAGCTCGTATATGTTCCTGTTTACCGGAGCCGGGGGTTTTAAGCCTCTCTTTATACCGTCAAGCCCGGCGGCCAGCATGAGCGCTATCGCGAGGTACGGGTTGGCCGCAGGGTC
>CAZJOS010000006.1:0-11108 GCA_964547655.1 uncultured Christensenellaceae bacterium | reverse complement strand
AAGCGGGTATCCGTATGAGCGGGCTCCTGTTTTGAGCCGACCAGGCGATATAGCAGGGAGCTTCATACCCCGGGACGAGCCGCTTATACGAGTTGACAAGGGGATTCGTAACAGCCGCTATGGATTGAATATGTTCCATGAGCCCCGCGATATAGCTGTAAGCCACGCAAGAAAGCCCGAGTTCGTCTTTCTTGTCGTAGAAAGCGTTGCCGTCTTTTGTGAAAAGCGACTGATTCACGTGCATGCCGCTGCCGCTGATGCCGAATATAGGCTTCGGCATGAACGTGGCGTAAAGCCCGTGGCGGGCCGCTATGCTCTTTACTACTATTTTAAATGTCATTATGCTGTCAGCGATCGTAAGGGCGTCATTATATTTAAAATCTATCTCATGCTGCCCTTCGGCGACCTCATGGTGCGAAGCCTCGATCTCAAAACCCATATCTTCGAGCATGAGGCAGATATCGCGGCGCGCGTCTTCGCCCTTGTCTATAGGGGCGAGGTCGAAATAACTGCCCTCGTCGTGCGTTATTGTAGTGGGTTTGCCTTCCGCGTCGGTAAGGAACAGGAAAAATTCGCATTCAGGCCCCACGTTCATCGTATAGCCCATCTTTTCCGCTTCGGCCAGCGTCTTCTTCAGAACGAACCGCGGGCACCCTTCATACGGATTCCCGTCGGTGGTATACACGTCGCAGATGAGCCTCGCCACCTTTCCCTGCTGGGGCCTCCACGGGAACACTTCGAAAGTATCGACGTCCGGCATCAGCAGCATATCCGACTCCTCGATGCGGACGAACCCGTCTATGGAAGAGCCGTCAAACATGCAGCCCTCCTCAAGTACTCTTTCGAGCTGCTTCGAAGTGATAGCTACGTTTTTCAATATACCGAATACGTCGGTAAACTGGAGCCTTACAAACTTGACGTCGTTCTCCTCAACCATACCGAGGACTTCTTAGTTTGTGTACTTCTTTGCCATATAAGTTACCTCTGCTAATTAATATTTTTAGCGCACAGCGCTTGTTTATAAAAAAAGATGCCTGAACTATGCAATAAAATAATTGCTTTGCCCGACATCATCGTCTAGCTGTTTTATTTATTACACGATAACATATACTTCTATTCGATGCAATATATTTTTGAACATTCAGTAAACAGAAAACAAAAGCGGACAAGTTATGTTATAATATAAAGCGGTATGGTGGAATAATCAACTGGAGCTATATATGAACGTTAACATTCGAAATCGTTTTTTAATATTCAGCATCGTCTTCGCACTCCTGGTTATGATTATCTTTATACAGCTTATCAAACTTACGCTGGTCCAGGGGGGAGATTACGCCGCCAAGCTGGAAAAGCTTTCGACCAGGACAATAACGGAATCCGGCGCGAGGGGGGAGATACTCGACAGGAACGGGCTGCCGCTCGCGTACGACGTCAAGTCGTATAATGTCTGGTTTTACAAAGATCCGCTGAAGAGTTCGCCGACCGACAGGGCATATTATACCGGAATAATAATGGAAGCGATAAAAATAGTGGAGCAGAACAACGGAAAAGTCGTCGATACTTTCGCGATAAAATACGACGATAAGGCCGATCGGTACTACTTCGATTTCGGTATAACAAATAAGGAAGCGATAGCGAAAAGGGAAGAACGCTGGCTTTCCAACATGTATATACCCACAAAGACCATAAAGACTCCCGAGCAGATATACGTTTATCTTCGGGATAAGTATCAGATACCTGTTGAGATGGGGTATGAAGAAGCAAGGAAGATACTCTCCATCTGGCAGGAAGTGCAGCTGGGCACCTGGGTAGCCTACGAACCGGTAACTATAGCTTACAACGTAAACATACAGACCGTTTCCCAGATAGAGACCCACGCCGCGGAGCTTTCGGGAATGAGCATTTCCGAAGGAACGACCAGGATATACCCGAAGGGCACCCTCGCGGCGCACATAATAGGGTACGTTTCGCCTATCACCGGACAGACGCTCGATGATTATGGCACTCCTAATATAACCAAAGACGATATAACCGCTATGAGAAAGCTTTTGGCGAGCCCGCTTTACGGGACGATAATAAAACAGGAAAAAGGGGATATAAGCATTCCCGATAACGCCGAAGAACTTATAAAATGCAAGGAAAGCCTTACGGATTTCGGTTTCTCAGAAAACGAGGTCAGCGGCAAAAGAGGCCTGCAGGATCTGGGCTACAGCGTAGAAGATTTTATAGGAGCCGACGGCATAGAGAAGTCGATGGAGGCATATCTCACCGGCAACACGACCGACAGGCAGGGCAAAGAAAAGGTCGAAGTCGACAATATGGCTGTAGTTAAAAACGTGCTGTCTTCAACGCAGCCTAAGCAGGGCTACAACGTTATGCTGAACATAGACTCGGCGCTGCAGAAGGCGGTGGAGGATTCGCTGGCGAAAAACATTCCGGGGAGAATAAGACAAAGACAGCTTGAAGTATATGAGGATGGTAAGGATAAAGATCCCAAAAGACAGGGATATAAAGGCATAAACCTTGAAGATATAAAGCTTGCCGACTCAGGAGCGGCAGTGGTGATGGACGTTAAAACCGGCGATATACTCGCGTCGTCAAGTTACCCCACATACGACCCGAACCTGTTCATACAGGGGATGACGGAAGAAGATTTTAAGGCGCTTGGCTATGATAACAAGGAGTTGGCGCCGCTCTTAAACAGGGCGGTATCAAGCCGGGGCACGCCGGGCTCAATTTTCAAGATGGTCACCGGCCTCGCGGCGCTTATGGAAGGGGAAAAGGATACAAAAAAAGGTACGACTCTTACCGAGGAGATAGACTGTGACTACGAATATACGGCCATACTTGCCCCTAACAGCAACCACGGGCCGAGGTGCTGGCAGAAAAAGGCGAGAGCCTACACACACGCCGACCAGACGATAGTCCAGGGACTTATGAACAGCTGCGACTATTACTTCTATACGCTTGCAGACAGGCTCGGGATAGACCTGCTCGATAAATGGGGAGAAAAATACGGCCTCACGGAAAAAACGGGCATAGAGCTGCCGAATGAGGCTGTGGGCCAGATAGGAAACCAGCTGGTGCTTTACGACCCGTCGAAATCCATATACGCTCAGGCCACATCCCTGCCGCTGCTCGTTAAAAGGGGGCAGAAATACGGGCTTCTGACCCTGCTTAACAACATAGCGCAGCAGCGCGGGATGCAGTACAGCCAGCAGACGATAAACGATACAGCGGACGCCCTTGTCGCCCTCGCCGGGATCACATGGCATACCGAACCCGGCAGCAATATTTTGAGGGATGAAAACGGCGTGGCAATGGGGGACCATATCCGCAGCATATTAAGCCTGAAGATGAATATTACCTCAAGGGCTTCGCGCGGCAACCAATGGGATACAGAGATATCATCGATGATAAACCAGCTTATCTGGTCAAAATACATGACAGTTACGTCAGGCATCGGGCAGGGCGTCGTTCTGGTCACCCCGGTCGCCGTAGCCCGCTATGTATCGGCTATAGTGAACGGCGGGACCGTATATCAGGCGCATGTCGTAGACAAGATAACAGACCAGAACGGGCAGGTCGTTTTCGACCAGAAACCGGAGGTTTACGGCACGCTCGGGGCGCCGCAGGTTTACCTGGACAGGCTGATGGAAGGCATGGGCAGCGTTGTCAGCGATGCGAACGGTACTGCGGCAAAATACTTCAGAGAATTCAAATACAAGTATTACATAGGCGGAAAGACCGGAACAGCCGAGATCACGGAGATCGATCTCGAGAACAACAGCTGGTTCGTCTGCTTCGCTCCCTATAAGAGCCCGGACGCTGAAAGCAACAGGGATTTTAAAGAGTATGATCTGCCTGAAAAGCCGGAGATAGTCGTCGTCGTATACGTGCCGCACGGTTATTCGGGAGGCGTTTCGTCATACATAGCGCAGGACATAATAAAGTTCTATCTCGACAGGGAGCAGCAGTCGCCCCAGCAGACTATCCCTAAGGCGGGCTCGCTTGTCGGCGGCTGATATTTTTTGCTGATAAGCAGGAAAATTCGAAATATTTGTAGAATTTTGATGTTATATTTCTTTGACCAAATGCTTTAAAAAGGGGAATATATGGGGTTAAGGATAAAGGGCAAGCCTGACGGTTTATTTGAGATAGAGATCGGGGAAAAGTCCTCCTATTCGGATATCAAAGACGATATCCGGCAGAAGCTTTCGAGGAACAGGGGCTTTTTCACCGGGGCGGGCGCGAGAGTCGTTATCTTTGGCAAACTATTTTCCGATGACCAGAAAGACGACCTGCGTAATATGTTCGATACCGAGTACGGTATCGTAAACATATCCTTCGGCGACGATAAAGACATGGCTGGAAGGCCGTTACAACAGGCGCCGCGTCCGCAGCGGGATGGTAACAATGAAGATGCCGTAACGCTGGTCTCAAAAAACTATTTCAACGCGAAGAGCATATTCGTCGCGCACACGCTGCGCAGCGGCCAGCGGGTCGAGTGCGAGGGAGATATAGTAGTTTTAGGCGACGTTAACGACGGGGCGGAAGTGATAGCAGGCGGAAGTATCGCCGTTATGGGGGCGATACGCGGCCTCGTTCATGCCGGGGCGACAGGGAGAAACGACGTTGTCGTCGCGGCTAACGCGCTTAAACCAAAGCAGCTCCGGATAAGCGGGAAAATAGCGATATTTCCCGAAGAAAAACAGGCGGAGGAGCCTGAAATAGCCGAATTCAAACAGGGAAGCATCGTTATAAAGTCTTTGCGGCCGGGAGCGCGGCGAATATAAAATAAACTTATTGGGGGTATTGCGTATGCAAAACGTTATAGTCATTACATCGGGGAAAGGAGGAGTCGGTAAAACTACTACGGTCGCCAACCTGGGCACGGGCCTCGCCAAAGAGGGCAAAAAAGTAGTTATGATAGATACCGACATCGGCCTTAGAAACCTCGACGTAGTGCTCGGGCTGGAAAACAGGATAGTTTACGACCTTGTGGACGCTATCGAAGGCACATGCAAAGTAAAGCAGGCGCTCATAAAGGACAAGCGTTACGAGGGGCTCTATCTGCTTCCGGCAGCCCAGACGAGAGATAAGATGGCTGTATCCCCCGAACAGATGAAAAAGGTAATAGCGGAGCTCGAAGCGGATTTTGATTACATAATCATCGACTGCCCGGCGGGCATAGAGCAGGGATTCAAAAACGCCATAGCGGGAGCGAAATCGGCAATAGTCGTTACAGTTCCCGAAGTGTCTGCGGTGCGCGACGCCGACAGGATAATCGGGCTGCTTTCGGCAAACGGCATAGACGACTGCCAGCTGCTTGTAAACAGGCTCCGGCCCGACCTCGTTAAAAAAGGCGATATGCTCGCGCTTGACGACACGCTCGATATACTGGGCATAGAGCTTATAGGCGTTGTTCCCGAAGACGAAAGGGTATTAAAATCGTCAAACCTCGGCGAGCCGGTGATAACCGACGATAAAGCTGTATCCGGAAAGGCGTATAAAAATGTGACAAAACGGATACTGGGCGAAAAGATCCCGCTCCTTGATATGGAGGACGATGGTAATCTGTTCAAAAGGCTGTTCGGTAAGAAGTAGGAGGGGACAATATATGCGGATAGATAAGAAGAATTCGAGCAATATTGCAAAAGAAAGGCTTAAGCTGGTGCTTATTCACGACAGGGCGGGCACGTCTCCCTCAAACGATATATTAGAGATGCTGAAAAAAGATATTATAGGCGTCATTTCAAAATACTTCGAAGTCAGCGACGAGGATTTTGATGTAGAGATAACGAATACGACAAATCCGCGCGGAGCGTCAGGCGAAACCAGGCTGACGGCGAATATACCTATCAGGAGAATAAAGAATATAGGCAGAAATGCGTATTAACTCTTTGGCTGGTACTTCTTGACCAGTTCGTTCACCCATAACCTGTTGGGGCCTTCGATGATGGAAAACGGCTCGGAGTTTCCCGTACTGTTATTTTCAAAAAGAAGTATCTTGACGCCGCTGCGCGTTTCCCCGCCCAAGACCTGCAGATAGAAAAGGGCGTAAGGCAGGAATCCGTCTTTATACACAATAAGCGATACTTCGCCCCAGGGTTTCGGTATTATTTTATCGTACCGCGTATCCCGCACTACAGGCACCTCAATTATTCCCGTGTTTCCGTTTGCGTCCGTAGTGTACGTTTTGCCCGTTTCCAGTACGACTACTTCGGCATTTGCGATGGGAGTATCGGTATACCCTTCTACGACGCTGACTGTAAACTTCGCGTTCCCTGTAGTCCCGAAGGACATAACCGCTATGGAGTCATCTCCGGATAGAAGAACAGTCATCATTACCGCCCCCACAAGCAAAAGCACCGAAACGGTCACGGCCGCCGCGAGGTTGCGTTTCGGACTGCGCTTTTTTCGCGCGCCGGAAGAGGTCCGGCGGCTGAAAGGCTGATCCGGAAGAGCGCTGCCAAGCAGGCCTTCGCGTTTGTCCTCGTTTACAGGGCCGCCCGAAATCCAGATCCTTTTAGGGGCGTCGATTCGTTTATCCATGTTATCACCTCAACAATATATATGCGTTTATGCCGCGTTATTATCGCTGATAAAAAAATAATGGTGCTTTGGCAGAAAATAATATATAATGTGCAACGAGAAAAAATTAGGAGATTGGCATGAATAAGCTTGTTTTTGATTTCAATAATTCGATGGCCCAAACGATAGGAAAACACGGTTTTACCGAAAACGAGATTTCCGGCGGTCGGAAAATGATAAAAGACGCGCACAGCGCCCTTAAGGCAAAGCCGCTCGGGTTCAGGAGGCTCCCGAAAGGGCAGGCTCAAATAGTAGAAGACATTATCAGCACGGCCGAAGAGGTAAAAAAGAATTTTAAGAATTTCGTCGTGCTCGGCATCGGGGGCTCGGCGCTGGGGCCGATAGCAGTGCACCACGCGCTTTCATACGGAAAAGACTCCGGAGTAAAGTTGTTTGTCGAAGACAACATCGATCCAGAGAACATGCGGCGCCTTTTGAGTATGGACATGGAAAAGACTATGTTCAATGTGATTTCGAAGTCGGGGAAGACTTCGGAGACTATGGCGCAGTTTATGGCTGTTGCCGACGTGCTCGGCAGAAAAGGGCTTAAACTCAAAGACCATTGTATCGCCACCACCGACGCTAAGAACGGCAATCTTGTCAAGATAGCCGAAAAGGAAGGGCTGAAGACATTTATAATACCCGACGATGTGGGCGGAAGGTTCTCCGAACTGACCCCGGTCGGGCTGCTTGCGGCAGCGGTGTGCGGCATCGACATAAAAGCCATGCTCGAGGGCGCGGCGTATATCGACGATTTATGCTCCAAAGAGGAAAACCCAGCGGCGGTCTTCGCTATGCTGCATGTGTTGGCAATGAAGAAGGAAATGAACATAAGCGTAATGATGCCGTACGCCGACAGCTTAAAATACATATCCGACTGGTACGCGCAGCTCTGGGCTGAATCGCTCGGAAAAAGAAAAAGCAATTCGGGCGAGGATGTGTACGCCGGCCAGACGCCTGTAAAGGCGCTCGGCGTGACCGACCAGCATTCGCAGATACAGCTTTACACCGAAGGGCCTTACGACAAGATAGTCACGTTTTTAAAAGTGGAGAACTTCCGCTGTGAAACGAAGATACCCGCGGCCTTTGAATATGTGGAAGACTCATCGTTCCTCGGGGGCAAGACGTTTAACGAGCTGCTTGAAGCGGAACGAAGCGCTACAGAGTATGCGCTTGTAAAGGCGGGGCGGCCGAACCTGACTATTACTCTCGAAGAAGTAAACGAATTCACCGTCGGCGCGCTGCTGCAGTTTTTCGAGACGGCAACGGCCTACGCTGGCGAAATGCTTAAGATCAACGCTTTCGACCAGCCGGGCGTAGAGGAAGGAAAGATAGCCACGTTCGCGCTCATGGGCAAGAAAGGCTTTGAAGAGAAAAGAGAAGAGCTTAACAACCGTCCGAAGAAGAATAACGACTGGATAATGTAAACCAATAAAAAATGCGCCGCTCCGGGGCTTCCGGGGCGGCGTTTTTGACATAAAATTCAGGATGTAGTTTTAACAGGCGCCCGCAGCGCTTCGTGTTTGAGCCTTTCTATCATTTCCCTGACTGGCGGGATAACGACTATTACTAAACAAATAGCCAGGTCAATTAAAACGACAGAGTTATACCCCAGCGAGTATGGCCAAACCTCCTGGCCGGCGGCAGCGGCGTAACTTTGGAAGAATACTACGCCCGAAACTACATGCGCAGCGAACCGTAATACGGCAGCGAGTATCATGCCCGGGAATATGCTCTTTCGGAACAATCCCGCAAACCCAAGCACCGTAAAAGCTATGGTATAATCAAGTAAAAATTGTGCCCAGTGCACGACCCAGAAACTTTGCAGGCATTGCAGCAGGGAATAAGCGAATCCAACAATAAGCCCTTTCGGTGTACCGTATAGATACGCAAAAAGCATTATGGGCAGCATGCTTGCAAGCGTTACTGAACCTTCCTGCGGCATAGTCCATAGCTTGATAAATGAAAGCAGAAACGCGAGAGCAAGTAACATTGCCGCCGCCGAAAGCTCTCTCATCGTCCAGGAGCTTTTACCTTTATGCTTTTTCCGCGCGGCGATAAGTATAATTGCTCCGATAACAAGGACGACTGCGGCAATTACAATTATCCACGTCCTGTTCGCTTTGAGGAACTCACCGAATCCCTCGCTGAATTTTTCTAAGTCCATAATTCACCTCTCCGATTGTTTTTATTTACCGCGTAAGGTAAAATGGTGGAGAGAAGACCTTTTGCTTATTATATGAGGCAATTAAAAAGGCATATACCGCAGTATATACCCCTTTAAACGGAAAGAAACTTATCTTTCCGATCCCCTCAAAAAAGCAAAAGCCCGCGCACCGCGCGGGCAGGTAAGTCCCGGTCTTGCTTCCCTGCGTTGGAATTACCCAACAGGTTCAAAGGGTTGTGCCGGGGAACCGCCGATAATTTATCAACGTTTCCCGAAAAGCGCATCTCAGCCATAATGGCCCCCCCAGCGGTTAAGATGCATTATAGTTTTAATTCTGCAATATGTCAACGTTTCGGAGGAAAATATGCACCATTTTTTCAGTTACATGGCGAAAATGAAACACATAAAGCGGTGGGGAATAATGCGCAACACGCGCGAAGAGAACATACAGGAGCATTCGCTGCAGGCCGCTATGATTGCGCACGCCCTCGCGATAATAAGAAATAAGCTTTTCGGCGGGAACGTGGACGCGGAGCGGGTGATGGCGGTGGCAGTATACCACGAGGCGGGAGAGGTGATAACCGGGGACCTTGCCACGCCCATAAAATATTTCAACCCCGAAATAAAGAGCGCGTATAAAGAGATAGAGCGGGTCGCGGAGCAGAAACTCGTCGCAATGCTGCCCGAAGAGATAAAGGTAGAATATGAAAAGCTGATACTCGGGCGCGAGGAAGACAGGGAAGTTTACGCGCTGGTGAAGGCGGCAGACAGGATATGCGCCTACATCAAGTGCATCGAAGAGCTGTCCGCCGGGAACAGGGAATTCGAAAAGGCGCAGAAGACCATACTTGAGTCCATAGAAAAGCTCGATATGCCCGAGGTCAAATATTTCATGGACAAGTTTATACCGAGCTTCGAGCTTACGCTGGACGAATTGAACTGAATAAGATGGAGCAATTAAGGCGAAAGAATAATAGAATAAAGGGTTATGATTACAGCCAAAACGGCGCTTATTTTATAACTATTTGCGTAAAGGACAGGAAGGGTATACTTTGGGAAAACAAAGGGAAATGTTCTGATATTTTAAACGGGTCAATGCCGCTTTCCAGATATGGAATCGTTATTGAGACAGCGATAAATAATATTCAGTATCATTATAATTATATCAGTATTGATAAATATGTTATAATGCCAAACCATATCCATATGATAGTGCTGATAACAAAGGATGATAAGACAAGCGGGCGAATATTATTCGCCCCTACGATATCGCAGATAGTAAAACAGATGAAAGCATTTTCGACTAAACAAATAGGGTTTTCAATATGGCAGAAATCGTTCCACGACCATATTATCAGAAACGAGCAGGATTATCAGGAAATTTGGGAATACATTGAAACAAACCCGCTTAAATGGAAAGATGACTGTTATTTCGAATGTTCCAATGCAGCCTGGTCAATAACAGATATTTAATAACCTGATAAAAAAGAGTTATATCGTAGGGGCGATTATTAATCGCCTGTAGCATACAGAGGTGGTATATGAAAATCCTTGGAAGAAAACGTATCAGGTGTAAAGGCCTTTATTACAAACGGAACAGCGCTTACTTTATACGTGATAATGCCAAACCATATCCATATGATAGTGCTGATAACAAAGGATGATAAGACAAGCGGGCGCCCCTACGATATCGCAGATAGTGAAACAGATGAAAGCATTTTCGACTAAACAAATAGGGTTTTCCGGTATGACAGAAATCGTTCCACGACCACATAATCCGCAACGAACAGGATTATTCAGAAGTCTGGGGTTATATCGACACAAACCCCGCAAGATGGGATGAAGATAGATATTTTTGTTAGGAGTTGAGTATGAGGACATTTCAGAAACTTGAGCGCCATATCTGCAATCTCGAAAACGAGCTTTTAAAGCCCGAAGTTCGACTGTCAGCGAAAAGGATAAGTAAGATTCTCGCTAAAGGCTTCTTCGAGTTCGGCAGCTCTGGGCGGATATAATTACATTGCAGGCGACGTGTTTGATGATAAAGGTTCGACCTATGAGATTGAGGATTTTGAGTAACAGAGGCTCTCCCGCGGCTGCGTGTTGGCAGCGTATAAGGCGGTTAAGAGAGATCCGCAAGGAAACTTGACCTCGGTCACGCTTCGAAGCTCTATATGGAAACGCAGCGGGGTAGCGTGGAAGATGGTATTCCATCAGGGGACGGTTGCTAAATAATTAAAAAACAGCCTTTTCCGGCTGTTTTGTTTTTCTGTTTATTCCCCGTCCGATATAAGTTTTTCCAGCTTGTTCTTCACCCTCTGCAGCGCGTTGTCCACCGACTTTACGC
>CAZJOS010000005.1:26729-30201 GCA_964547655.1 uncultured Christensenellaceae bacterium | reverse complement strand
TCGCTGTGCCTTATAAGCCAGAGGGATGTTTTCTGAGTTGTCAGTTCAATCCCCCGCGCATGCTGTTAAGGTTATTCTTCGCCAGCTTCACGGCTTTATCGTCGGCCTCTTTCGGGCTGTAGTAACCCTTCTGGCGCATCTGGTCGAGCACGTTGTATTCGTCCTGCGACGTCTTGCCGAATTGGTCGAGCAATATCTTGCGTAGCGTCGGGCAGGAAGCCTCCTGTATATGCTGCGCGCACGAAGACATCATAAGTTTTTCCTGATTTAAAAGATCGCCCAGCAGGTCCTGTTCCGTCATCTCCGCCATAACCATTTCCCCTCTCTGCCCCAAAAAGCTTTGCTTTTAGGGGACCGGTCATTTATGTGAATTCAGATACATTAGCAGCCCGTCGATATTGTTCTTGTGGTGGTTCGCTATCTGCTGCGCGCACGATCTTAGTGCCGGATCCTGAAAATACGATGCGTACAATTCGCTCTTCTTGGCGGCCAGCATCTCCTGCTTCATCCGGTCCTCGATAATTATCAGGTTCGTCGAATCGATCTGCGGTTTTATACTCGTGTTGTTGAACATTTTGGCCTCCTCTTTGTGTCCGATATTATTTTTTCCGCCGGATTGGACAAATATCCTTTAAGTTCTCGCCGCTTTCATATATAATCAAAACATGGAAAAATTACTTATAAGCGCGCTTGAACCGCAGAAAAAGAATAAAGAGCGCTATAATGTGTTTATTGACGGAGAATACCGCGCTTCGCTGGGCGCAGAGGCTATAACCACCTTCGGCGTTCGTGCGGGCGAAGAGATAGACGATGAAACGCTAAAAGCCGCTATAGCGGGCGACAACGAGCGTTACGCGTTCGACTCCGCGGCAAAACTGCTCGCATACAGCGCGCGCACGCGCAAAGAACTGGAACAAAAGCTCGCGGATAAGGGCATAGACCCGGGCGCCATAGCGGCGGCGCTCGATAAACTCGAAAGTTACGGGTATATTAACGACTCAGATTACGCTCAGGAGTTCGTGCACAGCGCTATTGCATCGGGCAAGTCGAGAAGGATCACTGAATACCTGCTTAAAGAAAAGGGTATAGCGCGCTCTGTGGCAGACGAAGCCATTAAGGTATATACATGCGATATCGAGGCCGAGGCGGCAAAAAAGGCTGTAACGGCTTTACAGCGGCAGCGCAAAGACAGGCGGCATATATACGCCGCGCTCGCCCGCAAGGGCTTTGATTACGAGATAATAGGAAAAGTATTACCGGAGGATACGCCTTGAGATACGAAGTATTAAAAAAACTCAAAGACGCGGGCGGGTTCATATCGGGCGAACATTTGGGAGAAGGCGTTACCCGCGCGGCGTTGTGGAAGCATATAAAAGCCATGCAAGCCGACGGGGCGCAGATAGAGGGCGTTACGGGCAAAGGCTACAGGCTCATATCCCCTCCCGACGTGCCGCGCTCGGAGTACGTAAGGGCATACATGAAATCGGACGCGCACGTATTCTATAAGGACAGCACGGAGTCTACCAACGAGGACGCCAAGCGCGCCGCGCAGGACCCGGAACTGAAGAAGGCTGTGTTCGTCGTAAGCGAACAGACTGCCGGAAAAGGGCGCAAGGGGCGGCAATGGGTCTCTCCCCCGGGCGGGCTGTATATGACTTTCCTCGTGCGGCCTGATATCGAGCCTTCAAGCGTGCCGGGTATAACTATAATGGCTGCTGTCGCGGTATGCGGTGCCATAGAAGAGACAGCGAACGTAAAGGCGGGCATCAAGTGGCCCAACGACTTACAGTTGGGCGGTAAAAAGCTTGCGGGAATACTCACCGAGAGCATGATGAGTATGGACGGAGTTGAATTCGCCGTATGCGGCATAGGCATAAACACGAAATACTGCTTCGAGGGCGGCCTCGCATATACGGCTTGCGCTATAAACGTGAACAGGACGCTGCTTGCGGCGGCCGTTATAGACGCGTTTTTCGAAGGGTATGAGAAGTTCTTAAGTCAGGGGCTTGCGGCGTTTATGGACTCTTTCCGCGAGCGGGGCGTTCTCTCGGGCGAGATCGATATAACTACGTCAGCAGGCATTGAAACGGGAATATTGCTCGGGTACGACGACGAAGGGGCTATAATTCTCGACTGCGCGGGTGAAACGAAACGCTTTGTCGCGGGCGAGGCTACGCTCCGGGGAGGAGAAACGAATGTATAGCGGCTGCATAACCGACATAAACGGCGTGACGGCTGGGCATTATACGGACAGGGAGAATATGACCGGCTGTACCGTTATAATAATGGAAGGCGGAGCCGTGTGCGGCGTTGACGTGCGCGGAAGCGCTCCCGGCACGCGCGAGACCGACCTTTTGCGCCCGATGAATACGGTGCAGAAGGCCAACGCCATACTGCTTTCGGGCGGGAGCGCGTTCGGGCTATCCGCCGCCGACGGCGTGATGCGCTGGCTCGAAGAGCGCGGAGAAGGATTCGACGCGGGCGTCGCGAGAGTGCCGATAGTGCCCGCAGCGGTGCTGTTCGACTTAGGAGTTGGAAACCCTGCCGTGCGTCCTGACTCAGCCTGCGGCTATGCCGCGTGTGAGGCCGCGGGCAGCGAGCCTCTCTTACAGGGCGGCTGCGGCGCGGGAACGGGAGCGATGGTCGGCCAGGCGGGAGGCGCGGAATACGCCTCAAAGGGCGGTTTCGGCGCGGCGTCGATATATATGGGAGATATAGCAGTTGCTGCGTGTTTCGCGGTAAACGCGTTCGGCGACGTATACGACCACACCACCGGGGAAAAGATAGCGGGCATGAAAGAAGCGGCGGTCTCCGATGCGCTTATGCAGGGCGCTGCGTCCGGTTTCGCCGGTACGAATACTGTAATCGGCGTAATAGGCACGAACGCCGTTCTCACCAAAGAACAGGCGTGCAAGCTTGCCTCTTCAGGGCAGGACGGCATAGCGATGTGCGTGCGCCCCTGCCATACGATGTTCGACGGAGACACGGTTTTCGCGTTCGGCACGGGAGAGGCTCAGTGCGATATTTCAGCATTGCTCGCCGCGGGAGCGGAAGCGGCGGCACGGGCGATAATAAACGCGGTGAGATCCGTATGATACTCGGTACGGGGTTCGACATAGTGGAAGTAGCCCGTATAGAGAAGGCGGCGCAAAACGAGCTTTTCCTCGTAAAGAATTTTACCAGGGAAGAGGTAAAGATGTTCGAGGCGAGAAAGCACCGCGCGGAAATAACCGCGGGTAACTTTGCCGCCAAAGAGGCCGTTTTAAAGGCCTTGGGTTGCGGCATATTCGATATGGCTCTTAACGATATAGAGGTATTGCGCGAGAAGTCGGGCAAGCCGTACGTCACGCTCTATGGGAAGGCGAAAGAAAAGTCTTTGCAGCTAGGCGTAAAGCAGGTGCACGTTTCGATATCGCACACGGACGGATTCGCGGCCGCCCAGGCTGTAGCGGAAGGAGAATGATATGATACC
>CAZJOS010000005.1:23963-26629 GCA_964547655.1 uncultured Christensenellaceae bacterium | reverse complement strand
GAAGGAGAATGATATGATACCCGTTGTTACTAAACAGAAGATGCGGGATATAGACGCTTACATGATAAATGAAATGCGCATACCCTCCCTCACGCTTATGGAGAACGCCGCGTTCGGCATAACGAGCGCAATCGCGGGAAGGTTCGGCAAAGAGGTCCCCGTTATAGCGGTATGCGGCACCGGCAACAACGGAGGCGACGGCTTTGCCGCCGCGCGCCAACTAGAGGCCAAAGGGTACGGCGTCTCAGTATTTCTCATCGGCAGCGCGAAAGATTTGAGCGCAGACGCGGCGCAGAACGCCGCGTTCTTCTCAGGCCGCCTTATCGAGATCGGCGACGCCGGGAAAGCGAGATCGCACCTTGAAAACTTGTACGGCTGCGTGGTAATAGACGCGCTGCTGGGCACCGGGCTTTCGCGCGATGTGAGCGGGCTCTTTAAGTCTGTCATCGATCTTGTGAACAACAGCGGCGCGTATATTATTTCCTGCGACATACCGTCGGGCATAGACGCGGACACGGGCGCCGTCCTTAAAGCGGCTATAAAAGCAAACGAGACAATAACGTTCCAGTACGCAAAGCGCGGGCACTATCTTTTCCCGGGAAGGGAACACACTGGAGCGCTCACTATAAAGGAAATAGGCGTGGTTTCCGGCATTAACACCGGTAGTACGCGGGTTTTGACAGATACCCTCCGGCTCGAAAAGCGAAAAGCGGATACCCACAAGGGCAGCTACGGCAAGCTCGCCTGCGTAGTGGGCAGCCAGGGGTTTTCGGGCGCGGGAATAATGTGCGTTAAAGCGGCGCTGCGCGCGGGTGCGGGGCTCATTACAGCCGGGATACCGGCAAGCCTCCAGCCAATATTCAGCGCAGCCGCACCCGAGAGCATGACGTTCGCACTTTCCGACGAATCGGGCAGTTTAAGCGAAGACTGCCTCAACGGCCTTAATGCCCTTATGAAAGACAAGACGGCTCTCGCCACCGGGCCCGGTATATCCGTAAGCGCCGGAGCGAAGCGGGCCGCAAAGTTTATGGTGCATAATTACGATATAATAAAGGTATTCGACGCCGACGCGCTGAATGCCATTGCGGAAGACCCCGACATACTCACGGGCAAGGTGGGCGATATAGTGCTCACCCCTCACCCCGGAGAATTCGCGAGGCTGTGCGGAGAAGATATAGAGAAGATAAACGGCGACCCAATTGGGCGCGCGGAGTGGTTCGCTGATAAATACGGTATTACGCTTCTCTTAAAGGGCGCGACTACTGTTGTGACCAACGGCAAAAAGACGGCGCTGGTTCCCTTCGGCACGCCCGGCATGGCAAAGGGCGGCAGCGGCGACGTATTGACAGGAGTTATAGCCTCGCTTATGTGCGGAGGCAGGAAGGGCGGCATGGCGGGGTTCGCCGCCGCGCTTTACGGCGCCTATATATGCGGCAAGGCGGGCGAAGCCGCCGCGGCCGAAAAGGGTGAATATTCAATGACGGCAATGGATACGCTGGAGAAGATACCGGAAGTGATGAAGGGTATGCAGGGCGGCTGAGATGAAAAAGCCCTTTATTTCCTATGTTAAAACAGCGGGAATTAAATAAAAATCTACATAAATCCTTTTTGTAGTTCTATTATTGTATGGACGGACGATTCTGTCCGTCCATATACGTTCTATTTTTTATTAGGTTCTTCTTCTTTCTTTTCGCCGTCATTCGCTTATTTATACCATTATCTGCTTGTTCCCTCATTAATCTTCATGTATAATTAGAGATATCTGTAGGGAGGGATATTATGAAGCGTATAGTATACACTCTGTCGGCGATCTTCTCCGCAATTGCCGCCGCAGGACGCTGCGGACGATTCACGGCAGGCGGTAACGCCCGTATAAATGGTTGGTTAATACTATATACGTGAGGTAATGAATTTTGCAGGACCTGCTGCTGTTAACGAAAGCGCTAAAAAGAAGGGGGTTCGACGTTGATCTTTGCGAGGACGGCAATCAGGCGCGCGGCGCTGTCGAGCGGATCATCGGGGCAAACGGCCCCGCCGGCTCCGTCGGGTTCGGCAATTCCGAAACGATAAGGAACCTCGGGCTGTATGAAACGATGTCGCGGCATACCCCAAATATCTATATACATGAGCCGGGGGTCGGGTCGGATGATGACCGGAAAGCGCTGACCGCAGATTATTACTTCACATCAGCAAACGCAGTCTCTTTGGACGGGCAAATCGTCAATATAGACGGCACGGGCAACAGGACGGCGGCTACTTGCTTCGGGCCTAAGAGAGTCATATACGTTATCGGCAGAAACAAAGTGGCGGCCACGCTGGAAGAGGCATTGCTGCGCGCCAAACAAGCCGCGGTAAAACTCGCCCAAAAGAATAAAAGAAAGACGCCGTGCGCGCTTACCGGCGAGTGCAGCGACTGCCTCTCGCCCGAATGCGTCTGCGCGATCACTACTATACACAGGAAAAAGCCGCTTGGGACGGATATGTCAGTCATTCTTATTAACGAAGACTTGGGGTTATAACAGGCAGCCTTATTACCTTGTTCCCCGCGCTTACTTCAGCTCTTCCGGCTTCTCGGGCAGTATCACGCCGAAGAAGTACTGTGTGAATATCGCCATTTCGCCCTTACCAGTAATTGTGTCAAGCTCAACTATATACTTGCCCGGCCA
>CAZJOS010000005.1:18883-23863 GCA_964547655.1 uncultured Christensenellaceae bacterium | reverse complement strand
TTTATATCCACTGCCGGCCACGCGGCGGATCTGACCATATAATTCATTATTGCTTTTTCTACTGTCTGCTTATATGCGTCTTCATTCACATCGATCTTTCGAATATATTTCCCTCCCAGATGCAGTTCGAGATATATGCCGTCAGGCAAAGCCGGGGTTTCCTGGCTCCCGGCGGGTGGGGGCGATGCCGTTTCCGGTGTAACCATCGCCATCGGCAGCGCTCCCGCGTACGTCTGTATTTTATAAATGCTCCAAATAAATTTGACCCCGTCTTTGCCTGAATTTACCCTCGCGAGCCAGATTTCGCCGTCTATCAGATACATCGTATAACCGGGCGAAAATCCGGACGGCTCGCAGAGAGTGTACTGGTATCTTTCCTTGTATTTCGAGATGTCCAACGCCCCCGGAATCACCATAAACATCGAGTTGAACTCCTGCTCATTTACTTCCGAATACTTATATCCTATATCGAGGCTTTGCCGCTCCCCCGTCGCCTCCGTAATAGTCAGCGTATCCTTTGTCAGTGTGTAGTATTGAACATAACCGTCGAAGGCGAGAAATGAACTTAACGGGTTCATGTAGACCTGCTTTTCAAACCTGTAGTCACCGTACAGCTCTTCCGCCGGGCGGGGCGCCGAGGCCTCCTTTGGGATAATAAAATATATCCCTGCGGCTGCGATAAGTAAGACAGCGGTCAATGCGAGAATCAATTGTCTTTTTGTGAGCATAGTCTTCATATCATTCCTCCTTATGGCGGTCGATAAGCTCTTTCAGCTGCTGAGCCTCTTCCTCCGATATCTTCTCCCCGCTCAAAAACGAAGATACGAACAGCGGCAGCGAGCCTTTGAACGCTCTATCCATCACCGCGCGGCTCTCTGACTTTTGCGCCTGCTCGCGCGTAATAAGCGACGTTACCGTTGCTGAGTCGTTGCGCGCTATGTCTTTGTCGCAGAGCTTTTTAAGTATGGTATACGTCGTCGTCCGTTTCCACCCGAGCTTTGCCTCGCTGAGTTTGCACAGTTCCGGCGAGCCTATCGGTTCTCTGTCCCATATTATATCCGCCAGCTTGTATTCTGCGTCAGTCATCTTTATGTATTTCATCTTTACTCCCGTCATTTGCAGTCTATACTTGTAGACTATATGCTCAGTCTATATCATTAGACTAAAACGTCAAGAGGAAAAACGGTAATATAAACAATATTTCAGGAGCGGTAGAAAAACTGATATTTAAACGGATAACTCTTTTTGAATCTTCTTAGGCAGTTTCTTTATTACATACGAATACGAATGGTCTATCATCATCTTCAGTTCCGCGTCGGGAACCGTGCCGTTAAGATATACCGTGTTAAAATACGGCGCGACCCGGGGCGGGCAATGATAGCCCTTTACCACCGTTCCCGGATACATACCGCGAAAAAACTCCCCTGCCGCCATCTCGCAGTTGAGCGTTAATTTGAGGTCTTCTTTTTTGGGGTAGGCCTGGGCAAACAGCCTGCCCTTCACCTTAACGCATACAGGCGTCTCCCCGAAAGGATAGTCGATATACGCTCCCGGCTTTTTAAGGCAAAAATCCAATATCTCCTTGATACCCATTTCACTCTATCGCCCTTTTCGCGTATTCCAGCGCAGTCTTCGTAGCCGCTAAACCCCCCAGCGACGTTTCTCTAAGCTCGTGCGGCATCATGCGCCCCACCTTCGCCATGGCGCCTACCACTTCGTCGAAAAAAATAGCGCTCTTTATTCCCGCAAGCGCCAGATCGGCAGAAAGCATGGCGTTAGCAGTGCCCGATGCGTTGCGCTTGGAGCAGGGCGATTCCACCAGCCCTCCTACGGGGTCACACACGAGCCCCATCACGTTTTTAAGCGCTATGGCCGCCGCGTCTAAGGCTGCCGCGGGGGCTCCGCCCAGCATCTCTACTATCGCGGCGGCAGCCATCGCCGCCGCCGATCCGCATTCCGCCTGGCAGCCTCCGCACGCTCCCGACAGAGTAGCGCCAGAGTCTATTATCATGCCTATGCCCGAAGCGGTAAGCAATCCTTTAAGCAGCTTTTCTTCGGGCAGCGAAAACTTTTCCGCTACGCTTATTATTGCCGCGGGCAGAATGCCGCTTGATCCTGCTGTAGGCGCCGCGCATATCTTTCCCATAGACGCGTTAACTTCAAGGCACGAAAGCGAGCGCGACATCGCGAGCACAAACGCCGTTCCGCATACCGTGCTTTCTTTTCTGGCGTAATCGTACAGCTTCTTCGCGTCGCCGCTGATAAGCCCGCCGCGCGTCTTAAGCGGTTTTTCTCTCGCGGCTTCTGCAGCGCCGCGCATCACTTCAAGGTGTTCGCGCAGCTTCTTATAAACTTCACCCTTCGGCGTTTCGGTGACGGCGCACTCTCTCTCGAGAATTATTTCGCTTATAGCGCACGAGCGCTTTTCACATAGTGCAAGCAACTCTTCAGCGTTCCTGAACATATATCCTCCATTAAAATCGCCCAGAGGCCTGCCGTATCAAAGTTTTGGCAGGCTCCGTGCGCTCTTTATCTCTTTTATCTTTTTTATGCTGTCAACGGCATCCTCAGGTACGTCTCCGTCGCATTGTATCGTCATCGAGGCAAGCTCTCCCCTCTGCCGGCGCGATACTTCCATCGCTCCTATGTTTACCCCGAATCTCGCGAGCACGCCCGAAACTTCGGCTATGACTCCGCGCTTGTCGTAATGTGTCGTCACGAGCGCCGGGTATTCTCCGCTCAGAGCGATCTCAAACCCGTCGTATTCCGTAAGCATTATGTTGCCGCCGCCCAAAGACGAGCCTGTCACCGTATGCCTTCCTTCCGGCGTCTCGAATATTATCCGCACGGTGTTTTCATGTACGTCGCCTAAGTCCGCCGTTTCAAAAGTAATTTCCCTGCCCGCTTCCTTCGCGAGCCGAAGCGCGAATTTAAGCTTTTCATCGCTCTCGCTTATGCCTAACAGCCCTGCCGTTATTGCTATGTCGGTTCCGTGCCCCTTGCCTGTGGCTGCGAACGAGCCGTGCAGCAGGCATCTCGCTTTGCTGAAATCTCCCGCCAGCGCCGCCGCCAGCCTCGCTATCCTCGCGGCGCCCGCGGTGTGCGAACTCGACGGGCCTATCATTACCGGCCCCAGTATCTCAAAAACGCTCTCTTTCATATGTTTTCTCCTCAAAGTTATTTTATCACTTTCGCCGGTGGAAAAAAAGAACGGCAAATGGAAAAAAAATTTAAA
The DNA here is from genome assembly GCA_964547655.1 of uncultured Christensenellaceae bacterium. Classification (GTDB taxonomy): domain Bacteria; phylum Bacillota; class Clostridia; order Christensenellales; family SZUA-584; genus DTFZ01. Next base: position 20,628 of record CAZJOS010000005.1, on the reverse strand, counting down.
TTTATGCTTGCATTTTGCAACTATTGTGTGTTACAATATCTTCAGGTTGAAGATAATTTAAGTTCTAATCTTAAAAGCAGGCTCATATATATCTTCGGCCGGTATGAAATTGTTATTAATTTATAGGAGGTTTATATATATGAATTTCATGGAGTTTTACGCTGCATGTTTAGTCACGGCTCTGTCGGACGACATAAGGATCGTGACTGAGAACGACGAGCGGTAAGTACCGCTATTTCCCCAAAAAGCCCCGGCTCTTTGGGGAAAACTATGCAGTTCGGAAATCATTTTCCGCAGCTGCTTGACCTGATTCATAGCATCAATGCTTAAGATAAAACGAACACTGTTAAAAGTAAAGGTTTCCATAGATATAGTGCATAAGGTTAAAATGCCGGCGAAAAGCCGGCTTTTTAACATAAGAAAAAAGCCGATATTTTTACCGGCTTTTTAAATCAGATAGCTTTACTTGAACGTGCCGGCAGACCCCTGCGTATTCTGGCCGCCGCTCTGTAATTCGTTCCTGACCTGCATTACCTCAGAATCGTCCGCCATATGCGCGGGCTGGTAGTATCCCTTAGACTGAGCTATCTTATAAAGCTCAAACTGAGAATTTTCATCCCCGTTCCTTATCTGCTGCAAAGCGGAGCGCAGATTCGGATTGGAACATTCCGAGATAGCTGTCTCGTATGCCGTGAGGCTGCTCTTTATAGACGCAAGCGCGTCGTTTACCATTGCTTTTTCCTGTAGCATATTCTACCCTCCTAACCCAGAAACGACATAAGCTGCTGCTTAGTCTTTTGCGCTTCCTGGGCGCTTTTCTCGAAGTATTGTTTGACCTGCGGGTCTGTCGACTGCTGAGCATACGTCTGCGATTTTTGGAACGCGGTATCGTGCGCCCCTATCAAATGCCGAAGATGCTGCAGCTCAAGCTTGTTTACCTGTGACATAATAAATTAGGACTCCTTTCATTATTATGATTTTATTATCTTTCAGGAGAAATGCGATTATACAGTTTTCCATGCTTTATATAAATCCAGAAAAGGAAGATTCAAAAACTGATATTAAAGTTATTTTTTAAATTTTTACCTGATCCAATGATAAAAATTCCACGTACGGTATTCTTTCATGTCTTCGAGAGTTTATACACCGCTCATTTGTAAACACGAAGGTATCATTACCTGTTTGTGGGCCTTTTGCTCTACCTCTTCCCTGCCGTATTCAAATTACCGCCGCTGCCGCCGCCATAACCAACATAATGATAGCTGCGAAAGAGATGCCCATAAAGCTTTTGCTGTACCAAAAAAACGAGTTAAGATCGAATGTATGCCGCCTGATCTTCTCCTCGTTGTTTCCATAAACGTTTTCATTTGACTCGTCATTTATTTTAAGTCTCCACTTTTCCGTTAATCCTCCATATCCTCCAGCGTCTTGCGTATCGTTTCCATTTCCGTAAAGCAGGGCGGTATGGTTACCTTGCGGCACGTTTTGAAGCTGTGTATCGTATTCCCGTCATCCAGCACATAAACGGCGTTTATTTTCCCTTTAACAACCGTGGGATGTTTCTCCCCGCCATTCACGCTTTTTACATTCGCTATGTGATATACGATATACCGGACGCCGTCGAACTGCGTAGAAATCAGCCTTCTCTTGCGGTACAGCACACAGCCGGGGGCAGTGAAGATGTCGCTGCTCTTAAGCGTAAAAAGTATATTCAGAAAAGTGAAGAAGGGAATTACGAACGCAAG
>CAZJOS010000005.1:4660-18783 GCA_964547655.1 uncultured Christensenellaceae bacterium | reverse complement strand
TCTTAAGCGTAAAAAGTATATTCAGAAAAGTGAAGAAGGGAATTACGAACGCAAGAGCCTGTATTCCTCCCTGAACCGCAAGCGTCAGTATATCGCGCTTGTTGCCGATCATAAAAAACAGCAATTGCGAAAGCAATGCCAACAAAGGCAATAACAGAATGCGGACGCTGTATTTGCCGAATGCCTTCTTATCAAACGTATGCCATAAAGGTTTTTCCCTAAAACTTTCTAAAACAGCCTCCATATATTAAATACTCCCCGGCTTATATATCCCCTTCCGCCACAAGGTATTCGCGGCAGGCCGTTATCGCGTCCGAGAGGTCTTTTATGGCCAGCCCGCGCATCGACTCAGACGCTTCTTTTCCGCCTTCTATATCCGTTTTAGCGTACGCATCCCACATGCCCGCCATCATGAACGCCGTTGAAAATTCCCCCAATATACCGTCAATCTCAGCGGATACGTCCCTGCGTGCTTTTAACACGGCAGCCTTCTCCTGATACTCCTCAAACGAGCCTGTCCCGCCCGCTTCAAGTATGTCAATGCAGCGCTGCGCATCAGCGCACAGCTCTTCGAGCGCAGCTGCAACTTCGTCCGTCAGCGGCGGCAGATACGTTATGCCGCCGTCGCTAATGGTTTCCGCACCCTCACAGAGAGTGACCGGCTTGTCCGTTTCCTTGCCGTAATAGAGTATCCTTGTTCCCGTAAAAATGTGGATACCGCCTTCCGCCTGCCAGATACTATCTACACCTTGCGCCAGCTTATCCCCTGTGTCCGCGCGGAAAAGCGCGTTTTCAGCGGTTATAGCGTACGGTATATCCTCTATCAGATAAAACTCTTGCACATCCTGCATCAGCAACTCGCTCTTCCGCCTTTTAATAATATATCTGTACAGGCCGCCGCCCTTCGCGTCTTCATTTTCAAGCTGCCGGTAATACATGTGCTCCCCCGTCGTGTCGAAAATATTTACATAGAAGATTATTTCGGCAAAACCTGTATCGCTTACCTTTACAGGCCTGCTCCACTTGTTGTTTTCCTTTTGAATGAAATACAGCGCGCCGTCCTGCTTATATGCCGCTTTCGTCAAATCCGGATCGAATGTTAAGTTAGTCAGGCGCCCGTCCATTTCGAAGATCTCAGTTTTCTCATTACCGATCTTCTGCTCGAACACCGTTACCTTATCCGGTATTCCTCCGCTGAAGCCTGTGTAATCTTCTATCAGTAAGAACCGTTTTTCAGCGTTGGGACGAAGGTCGTAATACGTTCTGCCGAAAAGCGGAAAATAATACAGATGTTTTGAAAGCCTTTGCTCTTCCTGCTCCGGCGCCTTGTAATACAGGCTACTGTCCGATGTTAATAAAAAACTGCCGTCGTCAAATACTGCATATACCGTACAGGCCCCGGTAAAATGTTCAGTATCCCCGCCGGGATAAAACACGTATAGCGGGCGGGAGCCCTCGCCCCTGCTGAAATACAGCATCTGCCCGTTATTGCCGAGCGGCCCGCCTCCGTTCATAGTGCCGCTAAAAAACGAGTTCTCTGACCGTTTTGATACTTTCTCCGCCTGCCGCGCGCCGATTTTTACGTAAAGCGTATACGCGTACCGCCCGCTTGCGCTCTCAGTCGTTTTAACGACGTAATATATATTCTTAGCGTCAGGCGAAAAGCCGCAGTTTTCATCGAATGAGTGCCCTGATAAAAAGCCATCATATTCCGAGCACACGCCGCCCGCGATGAATTCCGGCTCGCCTACGAAATCCCACGAATAAAGGTCCCCGGTATTCTCATTTCCGCAGATGTAAAGCGCGCGCCTGCCGTTAGCGGAAAGCGTATACCACGAAACGCCCTCGGCTATAAGCCTCGGCTTATCCCATGCCATATCGAGAGCGAAGAGGCTGTCCGCTGAAGTTCCGCAGGTATATAATACACGCTGACCGCCGCCCGTGACCTTTGCGTCGCATACGCCTGACGCAACCAATACCGGCATACTCTGCCCATCGGCTGCAACGCGCATAAGATCGCCTTCTCCCGTCGCATTATCGCAGTTCGCGATATAGAACAGCCATTCATTATCTTCGCAGAATGTTGCGTTAAGGCTGCTGTAGTCGCTGCCGGACTGTACGATGTTCGCGCCCTCAAGCTGTACGGCGCGGCCTCCGCTCGCCATATATGCCGAGCCGTCTTTCGTATACAAAAGCGGCTCGATAGCGCCAGGCTTTGCGGCGCCGTCTTCCCCGGTAAACGCAGGTACTGCAACGAGCACAACAATAAGTACTGTTGCAAGCAGCGCCACTGTTCCCGCTGCCGCGATAATGATGCGGCGCTTCCGCCTAAGTTTTTCATTCTTTATCTCTTCCATAACCCCTCCTGTTTAGTGCGGTCAGCCTTGTCCTTTTTTGAGCGTTATCACAATAATCCCCGGCGGCGCGAAGAACCGCACGCGCATGTCGATAACCCCGACGCCCCTTGTCACATACAGCTTAGTACCGTTGACCTTGAAAGGCCCCGCTTCGTAGCCGTTAGCAGCATAAGTATGGGCGAGCGGCCCGATAAACGGAAGCGCGACCGGCATAACCGGTTTTATTCCGTCAGCGTTACCGTCATCATCATGACATCCGAACCCTCGTACGCATCTATCACCACAGTACAGTCGGCATTTGTATACTTATCACCGCCATGCGCGGCAAAGCCGCTTTCCAAAAGCAGCTTACGGTAATCGTCCAACCTGGCAGCGGAACATGTTATCTGGATCATCGTCTTCTCGCCGGCTTTCATGGACCTGTTGATTACTGCGTCTTTGAATTCCGGCAGGGATTCAGGCAGCCATTCAGGCCAGACTTCGCCTGCCATAGCCGGAGGCGTAGGAATGCCGGATAATTGAGGCGCAGTGCCCATATTTCCGCCCGGCTTATATTGTATTCCTATATTTCCCGGTTTTGAATTCAGAAGCGTGACCAATATATCCCCTTTAGTGTAATCGACGCTGACCACGTTGTAGTTCTGGTCGGTAACAGTCCTTCCCTTTGTATACCCCTGCGCTTCCATCTGCGCACAGTAATCCGAAAACAGGTTTTCGTTGTCCGATTCGCAAGTTATCTCTATCCTGCTGCCAGAAGACAAAAGGCTGACGGGTTCGCTGTCGGCCGGCGGGTCCAATATGCCAATAAGCTCCGCAGGCCACTCGACTTTCGTTTTAATCACTGTCCCTTCGGGGAAACCTTTGGGGTCAATGTCGTAAGTGCCCATGCCGGCGCCGTATTCTATAGACATATTGTAGCCGCCTTTTGTTATCTTCACGGCGTCATACTTTCCTTCACGTATGTATCTTTCAATATCGTCCTGCGAAACTCCGGGCTGCTCGTAAACTATGAAATCCAGCGAAAAGCCGTTTTGATACAGCAGGCTCAGATAGCCCTCGAACTCTTCTTCGGGCATATTCTCGAAAAAGATGCGTATCGTATAATCGTCTGCCATAATTTGCGTGATGGCGGCCGGTATCGGCGGTATGTCGTCCGGTATATAATCAGGCCAGCTCGTGCCTTCGCCTATCGATATCTGGCCGCCCTGCATAGAAAACCCTCCCTGCGAGCCGGAGTCTGACGGCGGCGTTGGCTGCTGTGTTACGGCCGGGGAGCATCCGCACAATATAAGCGCGATCACAAATAGTAATACGATCTTCTTAAACATTAATAATTCCTTTCCCGCATGCATATAAGAACGAAGCCTTAAAGCGCGTCTCAAAATTTTAAATGATACCAGATAAAGGGTTATAAATATATGTATATATTATTATGTAAATGGAAATATTGCAACAGGTCATTAGTTGCTTTCCGGATGGAGATAATAATTCCGGTTCGGGGGTCTGACCGGATACTATAAAAAAAGCCCGTTACAGGCTTTTATCATCTATATCTTAAAATCGAGTATAGCCCTCTCGTAGTCCTTATCCATCAGCTTCGAGGACAGTATGAAGTCCGCGCTCGCCCGGTCCATAGCCACGGGTATGTTATACAGCACGGCGATGCGAAGCAGCGCCTTTACGTCGGGGTCGTGCGGCTGCGACGTGAGCGGGTCCCAGAAGAATATAAGCACGTCTATACCGAGTTCCGCTATAAGCGAGCCTATCTTCTGGTCGCCCCCAAGCGGGCCGCTGCGGTACGCCTTTACCGGCAACCCCGTGCGGTCGGTTATAAGCTTCGCCGTCGTGCCCGTGCCGCAAAGAAAATGCCTTCCGAGTACTTTTTTATTCTTTACCGCCCACTCTGCGAGAGCCTCTTTGCGGTTATCGTGAGCGACCAGCGCTATGCGTTTCTGCGCGTTTATTGTGTGCGTCTCCATAAAAATACCCCTTAATAAAGATGATACTATATGCTATTATACGCTATATATACATGTATTAACAATAGTACATACAGGTCAAATCCTTAACAGGCTGTTTTAATATTAACATCAAATCTTATTACATGTTCTCTCTCAGCCATTCGGCCACCGCCTCGAGGTGCATGCCGTGCGAGGCTTTTACGAGTACGGTGTCGCCGTCCTTTATCAGCGAAGGCAACGCTTCTGTCAGCGCCTCCCTGTTCTCGAAGTGCAGCGTATTCGCGCCCTGCCCGAGAGCGGCCTCATATGTGTTCTTTGAAAGTTTCCCTACGCATACGATAACGTCTATGCCCTGTTTCGCCGCGTGATATCCTATATCCTTGTGATATTCTGCCTCTTTTTCGCCGAGTTCGAACATGTCCCCCAGTATGCAGACTTTTCTGCCCTTTGCTTTCGCCGCTATGCAGACTGAAGCCGCCATCGACGTGGGGTTGGCGTTATACGCGTCGCTTATTATCGTTATATTTCCCGTATCGATAACTTGCATACGTCCCGACGAAGGCTCGAAGCCGCTTATGCCGCAGCGTATCTGCTCTTCGCCGACGCCGAGTATTTCCCCCACCGCCAGCGCCGCGAGTGCGTTCATAACCATATGCGCCCCGGGAGAAGGAACGTGCAGATCAGTCTCTTTACCCTCATGGCATGCCGTGAATCTGACACCGTCGAGCCCCAGGTCGGTTACGTCCTTCGCTCTCACTTTATTGCTTTCCTTTAATCCGTAAGTAACGGCGTCCGGGAAGCGGGATACGAGAGATTTGAGCAGCGGGTCGTCCCCATTAATAACCACACGGCCGCCCGGCTCCATGTATTCGAACATCTCCGACTTCGCTTTCAGTATGCCTTCTTTCGAGCCGAGGAACTCAAGATGCGCTTCGCCTATATTAGTCAGAACACATACTTCGGGTCGCACTATCTTCGCCAGATTCCTTATCTCACCGAAGCGGTTCATTCCCATCTCGATGACAGCCGCCTCGTGGCAGCGATCCAGCTTCAAGACCGTTATGGGCACGCCCGTCTGGTTGTTGAGGTTACCCTCGTTTTTGAGTACGCTGTATTTCTGTTCGAGCACGCCCGCTATAAGCTCTTTTGTCGTCGTCTTGCCGGCGCTGCCCGTTATGCCGACGACGGGTATATCGAACAGCGAGCGGTAATACGCCGCTATGTCCTGAAATGCGCCGAGCGCCGATCTTACGAGTATATAAGGCCCTTTCTCCAACGGCCTCTCGGTAAGGCAGCAAAGCGCCCCCGCTTCCCTCGCCTTCGGTATAAAGTCATGACCGTCGTGGTTTTCGCCCTTTATGGGAACGAACAGAGAACCGGGACAGACCGTACGGCTGTCTATCGTTACGCCTGTAATATACTGCCCGAGCAGTCTTCCGTCTCCCGAGAATGCTCCTCCGCAGGCCTCTATTGCCTGTTTCAGCGTGAATGGAACCATTGAATATATCCCCTAAAAATTATATTACTGTAGGGGAGGGCCTCTGCGCCCTCCCGCTATTACATCTCTTTTTTGTTGTTTCTAAACACTCGGAACGACACTACTTTCTCAGTTCCAGCGAAAGCCTTATTATCTCTTCGCAGAGCTGCTCGTACGACATTCCTATAGCGTTTGCTTCCTGCGGAATGAGGCTCGTCGGCGTCATTCCGGGCAGGGTGTTCGCTTCGAGGCAATATATGCCGCCGTCTTTGCCGAGTATGAAATCGATCCGCGAGTATACGCTGAGCCCCAAAGCCTCGTGCGTCTTCAGCGCGATCTGCTGTATGCTCTTTGTGTTCTCTTCGTCGAGCTCAGCCGGGCAGACTTCTTTTGTTATTCCGGCCTGATACTTATGTTCGTAGTCGTAAAACCCTTCGTTAGGTATTATCTCGACCAGCGGCAATGCCCTTCCGCCGAGTATCCCGCACGTAAGCTCCCTGCCCTCTATAAACTGCTCCACGAGCACTGTGTCTTCATACCGGAACGCCTCTTCCGCCGCGGCCTTCAGCTCTTCCCTGGTCGCGGCTTTAGTTATTCCTATACTCGAGCCCCCGGCATTCGGCTTTACAATGCACGGAAGCGGAAACTTGGCTATTTCTTCTTTGTCGGCCTTAGTAAACAGCTGCCCCTTCGGGTTTTTGATCCCGGCCCGGTCGAAGATCTGCTTCGTTACGTTTTTATGCATAGCGAGCGCGCTTCCCAAATACCCGGAACCGGTATATTTTATGCCCATCACGTCGAACACGGCCTGCAGCTTGCCGTTCTCACCTATGTCGCCGTGCAGCGCCATGAACACTACGTCGGCAGCCTTACAAAGAGGCAGCACGTTTTTGCCTATATCCCCATAGCCGCTGTCGGGCCGCATTGCCTTTATCTTTGTTATGTCGGGCGCCTGAGCGGGCACCTTGTAAGGCTCCATCTGCCCCGAAACGTTGAATGCATCCGAAATATTTACTTCTTCCGCTCCGAAAAACAGATCCACTAAAACGGCTTTATGCCCTTCGCGCCGGAGCGCGTTGCATATTAATGTGCCTGACGTAAGCGAAACGTCCCTTTCCCCCGAAAGTCCTCCTGCCAAAACTACGATTTTCATTATCCGACCTCTTTTCTCACCTAAAGAACAAGCCGCGGCCTGGGCTTGTCTTTACCACCAAATCTTAAATTGAAATTTACCTATTATAACACATCTTATTCGCAAACGTAAAAGATTAATAGCGCAAAACAGCTTTACCTTTTAATAAAGAGCTTGTATTGCAGAGATACCGTATATATGATATTATCATGCTGGTATAGACGGATCCATCTATTTATACGTACTATAAACTAATCAGGCTATTATCAGGGTCAATAAACAATTGCGGTTATTATTAATGCTGAGTTTGGTGAAAAAACCTTGTATTATTTACGTTTCTTCCATATAATGTGTATGAGGTATCGATCATGTTATACTGCGCAATAATCGGCGATATCGTCGATTCCAGAAATCTGGTTAACCGGAATATCGTTCAGAACAGGCTGAAATCAGTGCTATCGGCGGTAAATGAAAAATATAAAGAATATATAGCCTCATCGTTCACCGTTACGTTGGGCGACGAGTTTCAGGGGCTTTTATTCGGCGCGGTCCATGCCTTCGATATCATAGAATACATACAGCGCAAGATGCACCCCGTAAGGTTTCGATTCGGTATCGGTTTTGACGAAATATTTACCGGCATCGACCGTAACATGTCCATAGGCGCCGACGGCCCCGCATTCTACAAGGCGCGGGAAATGCTGAATAGAATAAAATTAAAAGAGAAAAGCCTGTTGTCCCATCATCCCGAAATACTTTTCCAGTCGAGAAACTGCGACGACGGCCTTATCAACGCCGCCGCCTTGCTTTACAGGCAGCTGGAAAGAAACTGGACTGAAAAGCAGAGAAGATACATCGATCATTTTATGGACAGGATCGAGAGCCAATACGCCATAGCAAAGCATTTTAACGTAAAGCAGCCGAGCGTCAACAAAGCGTTTGAACGCGCGGGGCTGTATAAATATTTGTTTGCGCTTGAACAGCTGAGGAATTACTTTAAGAATAATAATTGCTGAAAGAGGTCTTATGCCGGAAGTATTTTATCTTTATATGTTCGGGCATGTAATCGGGGATTTCTATTTCCAGACGCAGGACATGGCAGAGCGAAAGCAGGCGGATATAAAAATGGTCTTAAGGCACGCTCTCCTCTACTGGCTCGCCATACTCATAGTTTCCGTGCCGCTTTTTATTGCAGATCACGAGGCGGGGATCATAGCGTTTACCGCGGCGGGGTTAGCACATTTTTTCATCGACCTTATTAAACACGCGGCCGCGCGCAAAATGCCTGATTCTTTCGTTGTATTCATAACAGATCAGGCTCTGCATATCGCGGTGATAATAGCGGGCTCGTACGCGCTGCAGAAGTTTATTCCCCCGTACGGGATAACCGGACTGTTTCTCGGCCTCAATGTCTCATATTTGGCGACCGCCAGGCTGCTTACGGCGCTGGTTCTCATGGGGAGGCCGGCAAACGTAGCGTTTAAAATGCTGCTCAAGGCCGCAAAGGCTGAGGACCGGCTCGCCGATGCCGCCGTGAAAATGAAAAACGCCGGGGCAGTTATAGGTACGCTTGAAAGGGTTATAGTTTGTGTGATGTTTTTCCTCGGGGAATATGCCGCCATAGCCATAGTGCTTACCGCAAAGTCAATAGCGCGGTATAACAAGCTAAAGACTGAGCCAAGGTTTGCGGAGTACTACCTTATCGGCACGCTTTCCAGCATAGTATACGCGATATTGATTTCCATGATATTCTTTCAGCCCGCATAGGCTTTTATAACTTAAGCAGCGACCTTACAGTCAGGGGGGGAACTATGGTCTTTTTAATAATATCCGCGGTTATTATTTTCTTCCTGCTGCTGTTTACCGGAGGCAGCTTTTATTTCTATCATGTGGCCGTCGGAAAAAACAAAAAGAGGTTTCTCCGCAGAAACAAAGACCTGCCGCAGGCCGCGAAAACGGACGTGCTGGTTGGCCCGGCTTCAGGCGGCGGTGCGAACTTCTTCAATACCGAATGGATAGACGCAGCCGATTACGAGACATGGAGTGTAACATCGCCTGATGGGCTTAAGCTCTCCGCGTATTTCGTCTCCGCCCCCTCGCCGGCCGGCAGGACGGCGATACTCGCACACGGTTATTCCTCGGGCGGAAAGTCCATGAGCCCGTTCGCGAGGTTCTTTTGCGACTCGCTTGGATATAACGTGCTTATGCCCGACGCGAGAGGCCACGGGGAGAGCGAAGGAAAATATATCGGCTTTGGGTGGCACGAGCGTAAAGACATACTCCTGTGGATAGACAAAGTATTGGAGCGTACGGGAGAAGATTCAAGTATAGTACTTTTCGGCATATCGATGGGCGGAGCGACGGTGATGTCTGCAAGCGGCGAAAAGCTGCCCCTGCAGGTAAAGGCCGTAATAGAGGACTGCGGTTACTCGTCGCTTTGGGGCGAGCTTTCATATAACATAAGGCGCATTTATATACTGCCGACATTCCCGCTTCTGCATCTTACTATAAGACTACAGGTTTTTTAAGTTAATGCCCGCCTGTTTCAATATAGTGTCCAGCAGTCCTTTACTCACATTGAAACATTATACTATTCAATATATAATCACTACATACCAAATTCTATGGGAGGTTTTCAATGGCTTGCGACAATAAAAACGAGTGCGCCTGCACGTTTTCCTGCTCGCATCATAAGAAATGCTGCGAATGCGTAGCCTATCACCGCAGGCTGGGCGAGATACCCGGCTGTTTCTTCTCGAAACAGGCCGAAAGAACAGGCGACAGGTCTGTGGAAAACCTGTACAGGGACTATCAAAAAAACAGATAGATCAAAGGTCGTTCTTATTGAAATTGTCGATAATCATACTGTGCAGATACTATACCCGGAATATAGTAGAAGAAGACGCTAATTATTGCTGAACAGGCCTTATCATAAACCTGTCCTGCACCTTTTTGAATCCGTACTGTTCGTAAAGCCCGTGCGCGTCCATTGTGCCGAGTATGCCACGAAGGCCCGCAAGCTCGCCTGAATTCACGATGTGCTCCACGAGCGCTTTTCCAAGGCCTCTGCCTCTGTGCTTCTCGTCTATTATAACGTCGCAAAGCCAGTATACAGTGGCATGGTCGGTCATGGCGCGCGCGAAGCCCACCTGCTCTTCTCCGCAGTATACGCCCCAGCACAATGAGTTCTCTATAGAGTGCTCTATTCTTTCCCGGCTCCTGTCCTGCGCCCAGTAGCTGCTTTTCAGCATTTCGCAGATCTTATCTATATCGAGTTTCGCTTTGTCGCAGCTTATGGTATATCCGTCTCCAAGATCCATTCGTTCAACTCCATCCGGTTTTATTTCGTATTCTTTTTGTTTATAAAAGTATAGACATTCCCGCATACTTCAAAAAGAGTCTTTAAGTCTTCTTTATAATCGCCCTTTTCCATGCTGTGGTCAGCTCCATCGACCGTTATCAACGTTACGTTCTCCAGCCCTGTTATACCGTCAATATGTTCTTTCTTAAATACTCTGTCCTTTGTACCGATAACAACCATACATTCTCTTTGCTTTATAACATCGATGCACTCGGGAAGCGGCGTAAGGAACACGTGACGCTGGGGGTAAGCGGCGTATTCGTTTTTCAAATACGTCTGGACAAGCGTCCCGAGGCTCTTGCCTATGAAAAGTATCTCGCTGTAACGCTTCTTTTCGAGGCATATATCTATCGTCCCTTTTGCCTCTTTGGCCAGACGTTCCAAAGACTCCGTGTCGGGAACAAATTCCCCTCCGCCCCTTTGGAATCCGTATTCGATGGCCAGCGCGTCATACCCCGACTCGAGCGCTATACTAAGCGGATAGTAAAGAAGCGGGGCCATATTCGTATAACGCAGCCCCGGCAGTATTACGGCAAGCCTTCCGCTGCCCATAGTTATATATGTGTTCCTGGTTGTCCCCCAGGAAGACGGTGTCTCGATATACTTCTCCATATTCCTTCACGTTCTGGCTGCTCTTTCAGCATGTACAGACTTACAAAACATTATTCTCCGGTTTCGTTGTCGAGGCTGCTGCTGAACGCTATCGCAGGGTGCGCCGCCTCCCAGTCTTTCTTCAGTATGGCGTACTGCTTAACGTCCCAGAACTGTCCCTTGACGAATACCTTCTGCCTCGCTGTGCCCTCATATTTCATGCCGCACTTCTCCATGACCTTGCCCGATTTCTCGTTGGGCGCAAAGTGACAGCACTCTATGCGGTTTATCTTCATCTCTTCAAACGCGAACTGAAGTATCCTCCCGGCAGCTTCGGGCATATACCCTTTGCCCCAGCAGTCGCGGGAGAGCACGTAGCCTATCTCCGCGCGGCGGTTTCTTAAGTCGTACCACGGAAAACCTATCGTGCCTACGAGTCTGCCCGTCTCTTTTAAAACGATGCCCCATTCCCCCGCGTCGCCGCTATCGTAGCGGCCCATAGTGAAGCGCAGAAAGTTTTCGCTGTCCGCTATTGAAGTGTGAGTTTCCCACAGAAGATATTTCGTGACCTCCGGGTCTGACGAATACGCGAATATGTCTTCCGCGTCTGAAAATTTCAGTTTCCGCAGTATCAGCCTCACCGTGCCGAGACGGGGGTTGCCGTTAAATAATGAACTCATTCCGTCTTCCTCCCTATCTTATATACTGTCTTTTCCCTGTAAGCCGTTTTATACCTGCCTTCATAACCGCTATTTACCCGCCGTATATACAGCGTAATTGTAGTACTTCCAGACCACGTCGACCGATGAAAATCCCGCATTTTTCAGCATTTCAAGATGCGCCGTTAGCGGCGCCGGCCGGTCTTCGCGGTAATACTTGCGTATCCATTTGTTTTCCGCCTCGTCTCTGCCGACGCTTCCCGACATGAAGTCTGTCCATCTTTCCATGTATTTGCGTTGAAGCCGATCGGTCGAGGCAGTGACCACGTCCGCGTTAATAAGCACGCCGCCCTCTTTAAGGCCGGAATATATCTTTTTATAAAACACAAGCTTGTCTTCGTTAGTTTCAAGGTGGTGCAGCGCCAGCGAGGAAACAGCGGCGTCGTATTGCCCGCCGAATTCGAAGCTTGAAAAATCCGCTTTTATAAATGCTGTGCCCGCAGCGTCGTTAAGCTTTATCTCCGCCATCTTCAGCATTTCCCCTGATATATCGAGGCATGTAAGCTTCGCGTTTGGGTACGCGTCTTTTACCGCCCCTGCGATCGTGCCGGTGCCGCAGCCCAAGTCTATTACGCTGATGCCCTCATCCCGCTCAAAAGGCAGAGAGCCGACAACGGCCTCTACCATCTGCGAATAATAGGGTATCAGCTTTTTAATTATGCCGTCGAAATCGCGGGCCTCTTCCTCGAAATGCCGTTTAACGTCCTCCATCCGGCTCATCATTCCCTCAGTTCTTCCGGTAAAACAAAAAACCCGGCAAAGTCTTAAGCGACTCCGCGGGTACCGGCTAAAAGCGCAGCTTTACGGCTTTAGCGTGTAGGGACATGCCCCTGTGCAGCTCGATCCTTTCAGTTTAAAAGGGTTTGCTCTTATGCACACTCGCTTGTTATATTATTGCATACATTGAAATACTCGTCAAGAATAATAAAATGCCGTTTCCGATCTCAGTGAATACTGTTTAGGAATTCAGGGTTTCCGCTTCGATGGAAGCCTCCGCCTGTTCGTCGCGTTCTTTTATGACAGACACCCACTTTACCCTCAATACAAGTATAGTCGTTATCAAAGCGGCGGTATAGTTGGAAAACAGGTTGCCCCAGAATACGGCATTATAGCTTAGGAATTGTTCGGTCGCGAGTACGAAGACGTACCGCAGCAGCCATATGCGCATAACGCTTATTGTAAGCGTCCTCCAGGTCCTTCCGAGGCCTATGAAAGCACCAAGCTGCACCATGCATACGCCGAACCCTACTACGGAATAAGTATATATGTGCAGCGAGCTGTTCGCCACCTCAAGCACCTGCGGTTCGCGCGTAAAAAGCGCGGTCAGAAACGGCGAGGAAGGCACGATAAGCGCTATGAGCAGCGCGGCGGATATTGCGCTTAAAAGGCAGCCCATCCAGCAGGAGGCCCGAGCCCTTACCGGATTATCCGCGCCCACATTCATGCTTACCATGGTTGTCACCGCCGCCGCGAACGAAGACGGCACGGCAAACGCAACAGTCGTGATATTGTTGGCTATACCCTGCCCGTTGAATATAGTCGTGCCGTACGCCTCCACCTCGCTGTTGATGAGGAAGAACCCTATATATATCATAACGTTTGCCAGTATGGCGGGCAGCCCCACGCGCACAAGTTTTCTTATTATACTCCAGTCGAACCTGAAACCCGAGAGTTTCAGCCTGTCGGCGCTCTTCTTAATGAAAAGTTCGAAATACATCCACGCGGTTATAATCAGATTCGACGCGAGAGACGACATCGCGGCGCCCGTTATATCCCAGCGCAAAACCGCTATAAAAAGCGCGTTGAATATCACTTTGAGTATAAGCAGTATCACCATGCGCACGAACGTCGCCTCAGGCTTGCCATTCGAATTTTTTATAGCGTTATATATCGATTCGAGGAATGAGAACGGTATCACGACCGTATTGAGGGCGAGGTATTGGAAGACCGGCTTTGATATCTCGGGGCGAACTTGGGCGGATATTGGAAACGCTGCTGCGTACAGCGCCGGGGCGAGGATAACCCCCAACAGCGACGTAAATATGACGAGCTGCGCAGATATCCTGCGCCCTTCTTCGAGATTTCCTTTGCCGTTTGCCTGGCCTATGAGCGCCATACCGGCTGAACTTAAACCCTGCGACAGCCCGACGATAACGCCGATCACGGGCACGCAATACGCCACCGCGCTCGCAGCTATCTTACCTGAAACGTTGTTGATAAACAACCCGTCTATGAGGGGTATGGCCGACTGAACTATTCCCATCATCAGCGTCGGCAGGGAGAGTAAAAGTAATGTTTTAGGTATAGACCCGTTAATGATAAGTTCGCGTCTTTGCAGCGTGTTTTGTTTTAATAAGCTAAAATTCATCTATGTAAACAGACCAGCTTTGTTTAATGTCATTGTTAATATACGCATTCAACAAGCGTTAATTATAGACTCATTGATTATGCCGGTCAAGCATTACTTTAGCTTCTTACGCTTCTTTTTTAAACGGTGCAACGAAGTAAACGTCTGTATCAGGTGA
>CAZJOS010000005.1:0-4560 GCA_964547655.1 uncultured Christensenellaceae bacterium | reverse complement strand
CTTCTTACGCTTCTTTTTTAAACGGTGCAACGAAGTAAACGTCTGTATCAGGTGATAGGCATTTACGTGCTTTAGATAGAGTAACATTATTGTATCCATCAGCGTACTATATACTATAGACCGCAATGAATGAAAGCATAACGCATCTGACCCGGCGGGCACTGCTGATTCCTCCAAAAAGGCCTCACCCTTACCTTCAGCAAACAAAATGATAAAACGTTGCGCCGGCCCCCACAAGCCGAAGGCTTATGGGGGCCGGCAATTTATTTTTAGCTAAGCTTTTATTTTAAGTTGTCATGCAATGTAACATTAAACTATACATATACTATATATAAAAGATACCGACCATTCCTTCCCCGTTATTAACATTTATAATTGAATTGCATAATATATACTGTTAAGACCAATCACCTCTGTTAACATAAGAAAATGGTTTCTCCGTTCAAACTAAGAGAGCCGCAGGGCTCTTTTAGTTTACGGCCGCATACTGCGCCGGTTTGATTTTTATTTAAAGAATTTGAATCGCTTCGAATTGAGTTAATATAGATAATATTGTATAATTATTTTTTAAACTATAATTCAGCGATTTGCAGGGGACAGCCATGAACTCTTTCGTAAAATTCGAGAACGTATATAAGGTTTATCAGACAGGAGACGTAAAAGTAAACGCCTTATTCGACGCTTCCTTTGAAATACAAAAAGGAGAAGTGTGCATCATCGTGGGCCAGTCGGGCGCGGGAAAGACTACACTTCTTAATATCCTCGGGGGCATGGATACTCTCACGAGCGGGAAGGTATATCTAGAAAACGACGAAGTCTCGGCATACAACAAAAAACGCCTTGCCGCATACCGCCGCAACGATATCGGCTTTGTATTTCAGTTCTATAACCTCATACCCAACCTCACGGCGCTTGAAAACGTGGAGATCGCTTCCCAGATAATCAAAAAGCCTCTTCCCGCTCCTAAGATACTCGAAGAGGTGGGCCTTGGCGAACGCAAGAATAATTTCCCGGCTCAGCTTTCGGGCGGGGAACAGCAGCGCGTTGCCATAGCCCGGGCTATCGCCAAAAACCCGAGGCTGCTGCTATGCGACGAGCCCACCGGCGCGCTCGACGACAATACCGGCAAGTCGATCTTAAAGCTGCTGCAGGAGCAGAGCAGGCTCGGCGGCATGACAGTCGTCATAATCACGCACAACTCGGCGCTTACCGCGATGGCCGACCGCGTGATACAGCTTAAAGACGGCATGGTCTCTTCTGTCCGTATCAATGAACACGCGACCCCCGTAGAGGAAATCGAATGGTAAGAAATTCAGCCTGGAAGAAGAACCAATTAAGGGAGATCCGCCACACTCTTGGGCGATATATCGCGATACTCGTTATCGTCGCTCTCGGCGTGGGCTTTTTTGCGGGGCTGAAAGTCACGAAAAGCGCCATGATACAGACCGGCAATACATATATTGAAAACCGGAATATGTACGATTACCGCCTTATATCGACCCTCGGGCTCACCGGTGACGACGTTAAAATTTTAAGCGGCCTTAGCGGAGTAAAAAGCGCGGCAGGCGCTGTTTCCGCTGATTTTATAGCATCAGGCGGCGACGGTATGGAATATAACCTTAAGGCGCTTTCCATAGATGCCGTTAATATGCCGCACCTTACCGGTGGCAGGATGCCGGCCCGGTCGGATGAATGCCTCCTCGACCAGTTCTATTATTCCGACGAATACATCGGCAATACTATACGCGTTGCCGATTCAAACGACGATGATACTAAAGAAAGATTCGCGTACACGGAGTATACCGTCGTCGGCATTGCCGATTCCGTGCTGTACATGAACCTTTCCCGGGGCACCACCAGCCTTCCGGGAGGCCTTATAAAAGGCTTCGTATATATTCCCGAAGGCGGCTTTGAGCTCGATTACTACACCGACGTCTATTTAACGCTCAGCAACGGCGGGCAGATTTACAGCGACGAGTATAAATCCGCGGTCTCAGCAATGGAGCAGCCAATAACCTCCGCGCTCGAGCTGCGGGCGGATATCCGATATCAGGATATCGTAAGCGAAGCAAACGAAAAGGTCGCCGACGCGGAAGACGAATACAACTCTTCATATGCCGATTATGAAACGCAGAAAGCCGAGGCGGAGACTAAACTTGACGACGCCTGGCGGCAGCTCCGCGACGCCAAGAAGCTCATTAGCGACAACGAGCGCAAACTTAAAAGAGGCGAGCGGCAGCTCGACGCGTCGGAAAAGGAGTATGAGAACTCTCTTAAGAGCTACAACGAGGCAGAAGCGGCTTATGAGCAGACGAAGAGCGATACCTTGGCACAGTTTGCGGCAGCACAGCAAAGCATCGACACGCAGCGCTTTGCTGCCGAAACGGCGATTGCCGATATTGAAAACAGCGGCGTGCCCGATCAATACAACGATCTCATAGAAACAAGAGAATCACTCGAAACACAGCTTGCTTCTTTGGACCCGTCCAGTCCTGAATATATCGAGCTTTCGCAGCAGCTTGCCGAAACCAACGCTGCAATCGCGGCTATAGAAGACACCGGCGTGATAGCGCAGTACCAGTCGCTTCTGGCCGCTATAGCGCAACTCGATGCCGCGCAGGCAGACCTCGACGCGCAGGTTGCCGTTGCCAATGCTCAGTTTGCGGCTGCCGAAGCGCAGCTGGCGGATACAAAGGCGCAGCTCGATGCCGCGGCGCGGCAGATAGAAAGCGGAAAACGCGCTCTCGCTTCGGGGAAACGCAAGCTCACGGAAGCGAAAAAGGATTACGAAGACGGTCTCGCCGAATACGAAGACTCGAAGGCCGAAGTTGACGAGAAACTGGCGGACGCAGAAAAAGAGCTTGCGGACGGAAAACGGAAAATAGATGACGCGAAAGCCGATATCGCTGCGATAGAAAAACCGAAATGCTACGTACTTGACCGCACAACAAACGAGGGCTACGTATCGTTCGGGAACGACTCCACCATTGTTGAAGGCATCGCGAGCGTATTCCCCATCTTCTTTTTCCTGGTGGCCGCGCTTGTATGCATAACTACGATGACGAGGATGGTGGAAGAGCAGCGCACCCAGATAGGCACGTTGAAAGCGCTCGGTTACAGCAACGCCGCCATCATGAGAAAGTACATTTCATACTCAGGCAGCGCCGCCGTATTAGGCTGCGTTCTGGGTTTCCTGCTGGGCTCTAAGCTGTTTCCGATGGCCATATGGCAGGCGTACAGCATACTTTACGGCTTTTCGGATATTGAGTTCGTTTTCGACCCGGTATACGCCGCGCTCGCCCTTACCGTGTCGCTGCTGTGTTCGGCTGGGGCCACTTACCTCGCCTGCAGGGCTGAGCTTTTCGAGATGCCCGCGGAACTCATGCGTCCCAAAGCGCCCAAGCCCGGCAAGAGGGTCTTTCTCGAAAAGATACCGTTTATATGGAACCGTCTTAATTTCCTGCGCAAAGTATCTGTCCGGAACATACTTCGCTACAAGCGAAGATTTATCATGATGGTGCTCGGCATAAGCGGCTGCACAGCCATGGTGCTGGCAGGCTTCGGCATTAAGGATTCGATAACCAGCATCCCGGCGACACAGTTCGACGACATATTAAAATATGATATCGAGGTCTCTTTCGACAAGGCTCAAACTAAAGACGACATGTCCCGGTTCGTTTCGGATACTTCCGGCCTGCTCTCCGATTGCGTGTTCATATGCAGCGACACGTTCGACGTAGTCTGCGGAAACGGCGCCAAATCGGCTGTCGCAGTGGCAACCGACGACGGCAATATCACGAAGATGGTCGACCTGCACTACAACGGCGAGGCAATACCCTATCCCCCATATGGCAGCGTGGTCTTAAGCGAAAAGCTCGCGAGACTCGCGGGGGTGACCATTGGCAATGAGATAACGATAAAGCTTAACGATACGGAGACCCGCTCGTTTACCGTAAGCGGCGTATGCGAAAATTATATGTACCATTATATCTATATGACCGCGCAGACCTACGAGTCAGTTATCGGGGAGAAGTGCGAGTTCCGGAACGCGCTTGCCATATCGGGCCGGAGCGACGTACACGCAGTATCCGCACAGCTGCTTAAAGACTACGGCGCGTCGGCCGTAAGCGTTACGGCTGATATCCGCGAAAACGTAACAAACATGATGCAAAGCCTTAACGCGATAGTGGTGCTCGTTATAGCGTGCGCGGGCGCGCTTGCGTTCGTCGTGCTGTTTAACTTAAGCAACATCAACATTACCGAACGCGCGCGGGAGATAGCCACTATAAAGGTGCTCGGCTTTTACCCTAAAGAAGTCGAAGCGTACGTATTCCGCGAAAACATACTGCTCACCGCGCTGGGAGCCGCGTTCGGGCTTTTGCTCGGCATATGGCTGCACAGCTTTATAATAAGCCAGCTCAAACTCGAGTTTGTGAACTTCCGCACCGTTATAATGCCGCTTAGCTTCCTTTACGCGTTCACGCTCACGTTCGTTTTCACGTTCGCGGTAGACCTGTTTCTGAGAAAAAAAATCGACAGAATAAACATGGCGGAATCGCT
>CAZJOS010000004.1:25400-30842 GCA_964547655.1 uncultured Christensenellaceae bacterium | reverse complement strand
AATGTCGAAACTTTTATCAGGCATATTTGCATATCCTCAGGTTTTGTTGTATATTTATAGTATATAAATAATATATATTGTTATTCAATACCATTCAATGAGAAGGGAGGATCAATTAATAAAGGTGCTCCGCAATCATATATAATATTTTCCGCCTTTATTGATCATAAAAGATGAAAATCGCATTCGTTCTCGATCAGTACGACAACCGGGACAACGGTACTACCATTGCCGGCGCCCGTTTTATTGACCGACTCCGCGAAAGAGGGCACGAGGTGCGCGTTGTTGCGACCGGTAAACCCGCTCCCGATAAATTCGTGGTGCCTCCTGCGAATTTCGGCATACTCGACAAGACGTTCATATCGCACGGCATGGTATTCGGTCAACCCGACAAGGATGTGATACGCGAGGCTTTAGAGGGCGTCGATATCGTTCATCTTCACCTGCCCTTCCGCCTTTGCAGGGCGGCAAGAGAGATAGCTAAAGAAAAAGGGATACCGTATATGGCGGCGTTTCATTGCCAGCCCGAAAATATCTCTTATAATATACATTTAAAATATCTGTGGCTTCTTCCGGTAGCGCTTTATCACTGGTTTCACCACAGGATGTATAAATACACCGGCGACATACACTGCCCTTCTTCATTCATAGCGGGCCAGCTTAAAAAGCACGGATATAAAGCGAATATACATGTTATATCAAACGGTGTGAGCGAAGTGTTCCATCCGATGGATATAGAAAAACCCGAAGAATGGAAGGATAAATTCGTTATCATGAACGTCGGGCGCTTCGCGGGCGAAAAGCGGCAGGACCTTATAATTAAAGCGGCGCTCCGCTCTAAATACAGCGACAGGATACAGATCGTGCTGTTAGGCAAGGGCCCGCGCAAAAAGAGCTACGAGCGCCTCGGCAGAAAGCTTGAAAACAAGCCGATAATAAAATACGTCCCCCAAAGCGAGATAGTCAGGCTTTACAATCAGGCGGATTTGTACGTGCATCCTGCAGAAGCTGAAATAGAAGGGCTTGTTTGCAGCGAGGCGATATCCTGCGGCGTCGTTCCTTTGATAGCGCGCGCGAAGATGAGCGCCGCAAGCCAGTTCGCCATCGACGAGCGCAGCGTATTCCAAAATAAAAACCTCAAGGAGCTGACCGAAAAGATAGATTACTGGATAGAGCACCCCGAAGAGAGAACAAGGATGAAGCGGCTCTACAGCGAAAAAGCCGCCGAATATTCTCTTGACAGCTCTGTAGATAAACTCGAAAAGGCATATATGGGCATCATCAGGGCGCAGCGCAGGGCCAAGGCAGACCCTCTCAACATGCATGTGTTCCATATGCCAACGCCTTTAGATTACAGGGTGGATGAGCATTTCCGGTTCATTAACCGCAATATATTCTTCCGCATAGGCTCTTCGATGCTTTTCTACCTCGTAGGCATACCGGTTCTTACTATAGCCTCGAGGCTTTTCTTAGGGCTCAATATAAAAGGTCAGCAAAACTTAAGATACCTTAAGGGCGGCGCGGTCACCGTGACCAACCACGTTCACGTGCTCGATTCGACTATGGTGGCGTGCAGCCTTTTCCCGCGCAAGCCGCTGTTCGCTTCTTTAAAATCGAACTTTGAGATACCGTTCATCCGCTGGCTCGTACGGCTGCTGGGCGGAGTACCTATCCCCGAGTCTCCCAAAGCCCTGCACGCTTTTCTGGAAGCGATGCGCTCCCAGCTCCAAAAGGGGCGCATAGTGCATTTTTACCCCGAGGCATCGCTGTGGCCGAGATACAGCGATCTTAGGCCGCTTAAGAACGGCGCGTTCCATCTCGCGGTAAAATCTAATGTCCCCGTAGTTCCCATGGTATTTACGTTCAGGGAGCCGCGAGGGCTAAATAAAAAGCTGCATAAAAAGCAGCTCGTAACGCTTACGATAGGCAGGCCCGAATACCCGGCCCGGCAGGGCACCGACAAGGCGCGTATATATGAAATGCGCAGGGCGGTGGAATACTCCATGGAAAATATGCTTACAGGGAACAAGAAGACAGCATCATAAATCTTTTGTTCAGGACAACATGGCCTTTTGCCGATTCGCTCGGAAAAGGCCAACATAAATACAACTATTATGCACTGCCTCGATTGCAATCTTAAGATTGCAATCGAATAAAAACACCCCCAAAATACAGTATGCTTTGGGGGTGCATCTATTAAGACAGTTCAGGCTTATTTATTGTATCTGGTATACTATCGTAACGTTTGCGGTTATCTCGAGCAAACCTGCCGTTACGGGCGTAGACCCTCCTGCCGACTCCGCCGCCTTATCGTAGTACATATACGGAGGATTATAATAGCCCTGACTTTCCGATAATTCCAGCGTGCCTATTATCTTGTACCCTCCCGCAGCGGCTATAGTGTCGGCCTTGGCCCTCGCCTTAGTAACGGCCTCGGCCAGCGCCTCGTTGTAATAGCCGCTGTTATCCAGCAGGCTGAAGTTTATCGAGTAGTTTGTGTTGGCTCCGTTCTCGGCCGCTATGTCGATATAATCGCCCACCGTATCGATATCCCTTATCGTAAGCTCTATCGAGTTTGTTACCTGATAGCCGGTTATATCTCTTCCGCCGTTAATATAATCATATATCGGGTAGGCGGAATAGCTGATCGTGCGTATGTCCTGCTCCGAAAGGCCCGCTTGTTTAAGCGCCGCGTATAGCGCGTTCATCTTATCCTTGTTATCGGATTGCGCCTTTTTCATCACCTTGTTCTGTGTGGTGACCGCTACGGTTACGTAAGCGACGTCCGGCATAACCTTCTTGCTGCCCGATGCGCTCACCGTCAGCTTGTTTGCCAATATCTCTTTGCCGTTTAAGTCTATGAGCTTGTCGCCCTCGCCGAGTACCGGATTCTGATAGTTTTGCGCATCAGTGTTTACCGCGGGCGCCGCCGAGCACCCGGCCAGCGCAAATGCCAAAACTATTATCGCGGCGGCAGCCAGCGCCTTAACCCTGTTCTTCATTGTCTTTCCCTCCCTGCACATGCGGCGGTATTGGCGGCAATTTATCCGCGCCGCGTTTTTTATTCGAACGCTTTACAAAGAATATTATAAGGAATATCGCCACGATGAGAATTACCAGTACCGGCCAGGATGCGGCAAGGAAAACAAGCACGTCTTCCCCGAAGTGCACGAGGCCGTTAAGCGCGGAATAAAAGCCGTCCGATATGCGCGAGCCCAGATCTTCTTTCGCCGGGGTTACTTCCTTGATCTCCATAACTTCATGCAGCGTCACGTTTATAGTGGAGAAATCTACAAGGCTGTCGTAGGTGCGCAGGTTTGTCTCGTACATCTGTATCTGATACGATACGTCCGAAAGTTCCCTTTCCAGCTCTATTATGCTGTCAAGCGTATAAGCGGGATTCTTGAGCATCTCTTCCAGCCTTGTTTTGCGGTTTTCCAGCATGGTAAGATGGGTCTGCGTATCGTAATACTGGAGCGAGATATCCTGGCCGCTTACCGAACTCGATACGTTCTGCCCCACGCCTTTGAGCATCAGGATAAACGAGTCGAATTTGCTGTTCGGCACCCTCAGCGTCATCTGGGCATCCCTTCCCTCATCATTCCATTCCTCAGGCTTCGTTCCGCGGATATACGAATTCTCTACGTATCCGCCGAAAGTCTGCAGGGTGCTCAATATCGCATCGCAGTCTTTATCGAATTCCTTTGTATTCGCCTCTATCGAGCCGTTGTAAACTATCTTCCTGTTTACACTCGGCTGCAGCACCGAGTCTCCCGGGCCGGTACCCTGGATCCCGCCGATAACGCTGGAGTCGGTTATCCCTCTGCTTTGCGCTTCCGTTTTCTCATCATAAGCATAATGATCCGGCGCCTCGGCAGGTGCCGCGGCAGGGGCTGCAAGCGTCGTTTCTCCGTCGTAGCCTTTATCGTATTCACTACGGCCGTATACGTCCGGAGATGGAGCCGGAGCACCAGCACAACTTGCGAAAACAGCGATAAACAATATCACCGCCGCAACTATTAATATCTTTTTCATGGCCTACCTCCAATAATGAATAATTACCTGACTTTGAAATTAAGACGGAAACGTTTTGAAATTTGTTCCACGATATTTTGGTTATATTAATTTGCCTGCTGCCCAAGAAGTATTTCCCTGAGTTTTTCCCTGCCGCGGTTTATTCTCGATTTTACCGTTCCCACGCTTACCTTCAGAAAGTCGGATATCTCTTCGTATGAAAAACCGTGGATATCGCGCATAACTATAACGGCTTTATACGCTTCCGAGAGGCGGTCTATCGCCTTTTGCACATCCTCCGACTTTTCGATCGAAAGCACCTGCTCTTCGGGCGTTTCGGAATATGTGTCTTCAAAGGGCACTCCTAACTCCATCGAGTATTCCAGTGAAACCGGAGTGTTTTTCCTTTTGCGCAGGCCGTCCATACATGTGTTCACCGTAAGCCGGTAGACCCACGACGAGAGCGAAGATTCGCCTTTGAAAGAAGATATGCCTCTGTATATTTTAATAAGCGATTCCTGCGCCATATCGTATGCGTCGGCTTCGTTACCCATAAACCTGTATGAAATGTTATACACTCTTTTTTCGCACGCTACAATAAGCTCTTCCAACGCTTCGCTTTCCCCTTGTTTAGCACGCTTAATTAAGAGCTCGTCGCCGATTGGCATACCCAAAAACCTCCGCAGAGTCACTAAACGAATTATACATTATTATCTAATGCGTTGCAAAGAGTTTTTCTTGACATGCCCGGCCTCTTATTGTAAACTTTATTTGTATATATCGGTTTACATCTGGAGGTTTTATGAAACTAAGGCCGCTCGTTATCGCAGCTTTGTTCGCATCTCTTACTGCAGTGGGAGCTTTTTTCCCAAGGATACCTGTTCCGGGCACTACTCTGATAATAACCCTTCAGACTTTCTTTGTATTTATGGCCGGAATGCTGCTGGAGCCCAAATACGCTCTTTTCTCTCAATTGGCATATATGGCCATCGGGCTTGCCGGGCTGCCCGTATTCTCAGGAGGCGGCGGTATCGGTTACGTATTACAGCCTTCTTTCGGGTATATAATAGGATTTTGCGTAAGCGCGCTGGCCGTAAGCGTATTCGTACGAAAAAACGTCGTCAAATATATCGGCATTAAAGAAAAGAAGCTCTTTTTTTTGCTGAGAGCCGTTTTGGGAATGATGCTGGCGGTATTTTCTTTATACCTGTTCGGGGTAGCTTATATGTATATTATCTATAATCTATACCTTAACGAAGCTAAGTCTGTCTACTCGCTGGTTTTTGGCACCACATGGATATTTATGATCATCGATTCCATAAAATTTTCAATAGCCCTGCCCCTTTGTATTGCGATACAGCGCCGCCTCCCCGCGGCTTGAAACGCGCCGTGGGTTAAGCGGCCTGAAACGCGCCGCAATTCAGGCGG
>CAZJOS010000004.1:23751-25300 GCA_964547655.1 uncultured Christensenellaceae bacterium | reverse complement strand
ATTCAGGCGGGATGTTTGCTTATTATGCTTATCAGCGCGTCTACAACGCTGGGGCAGTATTTCGTTCCCTTATGTTTCTCTATAACGTCGATTATGTTTTTGGTTTTTGCCGGGCTGCTATAGAGCGAAACGTCGTCGAACCCGACGGCCCCAGCGACTATCCTCGCCGACAGCGCTATGCCGTCTTTCCATTCGTCATACCGTTTATATATATCGAGATAAAGGCTCTCCATATCCGATATCTCGCTTATCCCCGCTATGAGCGAGCGGCCTATCTCTACGTGTTTCATATATTCGCCGCTGTCTTCGCCGTGAATATCCGTACGGTCTTTAAGCAGCCTGTCTTCGATCCCGATGTATCCTAAGTCGGCTATCTTGGCTAAGGCCTTTATCTCGTTTATCTGCTCTTCGCCGCACCCGAGTTCGGAGCCTATCTGCGCTGCCAGGCCCTGCAGCCTCTTGTTTCTTTCTCCCCATCCCGCTTTTTCGCTGATTATATCGTTAAGCTTGTCAACAGCAGACCCTTTTGACAGTATCCTTTTAAGCTCCCTGTTTCTCTGCATTTTTGCCGTGGCCTGTTTATACAGATTGTACGGGTCCTCGTGCTCGTTGCATATGATGCATCCGAAAGATACTTCAGTTTTTATAAGATTAAGGTACGTTTTATGGATCATCATGTTGGCTTCTTTTATTTTCATGTCAATTTCAAGTTCGTTTTTCCCTGAAAAAACCGTGCAAAACTCACCGCCGCCTATTCTTACAATAAAGTCCGCGTCGTAAAAACTTTCCTTTATTACTTTGGCAACGTTTTGTATCATGATATTTCCCGCGAGACAGCCCAGCGATTCGTTTATTTCCCTCAAGTTATCGATGCATGCGATAACGACCGCTCTCGGGTATGCGCAATTGAAATCATCTACCCTTTCCAAAGCCGACAGATTGTCAAGCCCCGTCAGCTGGTCGTGCGTCTTCAGGTGTTCTATACGCTCTATATTTGTTTGCGCATTCACGATGTCGTAAGCGACTCCGGAGGCGAACATACCGCCTTTATCGGAGCGGTATATCATACCTTTGACCTTATACCATTTAGGTTTTGCTTCTTTTATTATCCTTAGCTCGATATCTATAGTTAAGCGCTCTTCGGCTTTTTTGTCATTTAACAACTTTTTTACCCACGCTCTGTCGTTCCTGTCCAAATTCTGCAGGAACTCGCTGAAGCTGAGATTGATACTTTTACCGCTCGGGAAATCAATACGCCTTATAGTCTTAGTGGAAAATTCCGCTTCCCACGCGTACATGTCAGCCGAGTAAAGAGCAACGCCCAACTTATCAAACATATCGAGCTGCCCGGTGCGAATATATTTCAAGCCTAATATTCTGCCGTAGCCTGCTTTTGCTATTTGCGTTAAATTCTTCAATGCTTTCCTCCGCGATTGTTTCGCATATATATAAACAAAAAGCCCGTTATTGAAACGGACGCAACTTGATGACTAACTTAGATTATGTATACAGCATTAAATAATCAAAACTAAGCCCGTTATTGAAACGG
>CAZJOS010000004.1:19057-23651 GCA_964547655.1 uncultured Christensenellaceae bacterium | reverse complement strand
CTTAGATTATGTATACAGCATTAAATAATCAAAACTAAGCCCGTTATTGAAACGGACGCAACTTGATGACTAACTTAGATTATGTATACAGCATTAAATAATCAAAACTAAGCCCGTTATTGAAACGGGCGGGAATAATTACATATATTCGATGCAGATGATTTTCATGAAAAACCTCTTTTTATGAAATCGAACATCATATCGAGGCCCTTTTGAATATCTTCGTATGAAGGCTCGTCGCCTTTTTCGAAAAGTATGTCGTAGTAATTCATTGTCATGTACAATATAACCCTTGCCATGAATCCGGGCGGGTATCTCTTTGTAAAGTTCCTGCCCTCGATCCCCTTTTCCACTACTTTCATGAATGAGTCGGTTACATCGGGCACGAATTTTTCGAAGACTTCGTTTTGAACAGTCCCCGGTTCCATTGCCAGCCTTGTCCCGAACTTAAAAAGGTCGGGGTTATCCTTCATGAACGCGGCAGCGGCTTCGGTCTGCTTTTTCATTATTTCAAAAAAATCGCTGCCCTCCCGCTTTACATCGCTTAGCATATTTGACATGTAACTCTGCTTTATGTCCATCGCCCTTTTCACGATAGTAAAATACAGATCTTTTTTACCCCGGAAATAATGATAAAACGTACCCTTCGACGTTCCCGATGACTTTATTATTCTGTTTATCGATGCGGCGTCGTAGCTGTATTCCGCGAATTCCTTTACCGCCGCATCGATAATCTCATCTCTTTTCGACATTTACTCTTCTATATCCTGTTCCTCTATCCTTTGCTTCTTTGCCCTGCGGTTTTTAAGTATGCTGTTCCATACCTTGAGCTTCAGTATCCCTATAAGGATCACTCCTGCGCCTATAAGCGCCCACCAGTACCACTCCATTTTAATACCTCCGTTTTTTTATATTATTGAAGACCTTTTCTTACCCTCGGAGCGAGCAGCGCGTATACAAGTGCGCATATCGCAATTATCGCGCCGACGCATATAAGCATCTGCCCCCAGTCGTTTCCCCTCGACAGTATTATATTATTTGCTTTGTACGCCCAATAGAAAGGCGACCAATAAAAGAGTATCTGCCAGCTGCCCGTTACAAGCTCGTACCCGGCTATGGAACCCGCAAGCGGCAGGAACATGAGCTTGACGCTTCCCGCGGCCTCCATAACGTCGGCGCTGTTTATGCCCTGCACAAACCCCACCATCATGCTCAGTATGGTAACAGACAGTATCACGAGAACCGCCTGGCCGATATTAACATCGTAATATCCCGTTATCAGAAGGCTTCCTATTGACATAACTACAGCGAATACTATTCCTGTCATGCTCTTGCCTATTATAAAGGCGCTCCTTGAAACGGTGGTTACGTTTATCGCGCTCACGGTCCTGTCGGCCTTCTCTTCCACGATGTTCAACGAAATAAGCATTCCCGCCATTACTGAGATAAACAGCAGCAGCACGTTTACCATAAGCTTCTTGATGGGCGGCGTAGTCCTCCCGAAATCTACGATCTCGGAGTGTGCGCTGCCCGGCTCCGCTCCTGATTCGTAAAGCGCATTTATGACTTTCGTATACTCCACTACCTCTGCCGGTTCGTTGCCCTGCGTAAGTATCACATATTTGCCGTTCTCGTTTATAATGCCTAAAACGCTGTCGCGCTGCATTACCCTGTCTTCGACCGACTTCGCGCTGCCTAAAAGCTCAACGTGAGCGAATTCATCGAAGTGCCCTGCCTGCCCGGTATTTTCGTTCTCCACGAGCGCTACGTTTACCGTCGTATCGTTGATGCCCGGCGTTATGAGGTTAATGCCTATTGCCAGCAGCAAAGGTATCAGCAATAAGATAAGGGTTATGGTTTCGCGCGTATTTACTTTTAAGTCCCTTATGAATATCGTCCATATCTTTTTAAACATATAAGGCCTCCTTAAGCGCTCAGCGTTCTCTTGAAACGTATATTCGTAACGATGAATAATACTATGCCTGCCGCGAAGAGCCCGGTGCAAACAAGCGCCGTATATAACGCGTCGCCGCCAACGGTGATGCTCTCCTTAAACGCCTGCATCATGGGGTCGGACGGAATTAACTTTACCCATAAAGGGTTCCATCCCGGCATGAAGTACGATATCGCCGGAAGCATCATCAATATAAGCAGCAGCATTATTATTCCGAAGGCTTTTGATATGTCCCTGTAAAAGCTCGCCAGCAGCAACCCGGCCGCGGAAGAAAAGAACCCGCTTGTAAGCAGCAGGGGCACCGCGAGCGCGTAATTCGCTTTCGTTCCCATTACCGGTATGAGCACGACAAGGCCCGAGAAGACCGCGGTTAATAGTATGACGAATATCTTGCTTAAAAGATACTTCGATACCGGCGACGTTGTGACCGCAAACGCCTTTATTACCCCTTCTTTCTTGTCGAGGAACACATACGCCGCCATTATAAACATGCCCATCAGGCTGCAGTTAAAGACGAGCAGCGGAGGCAGCGAGTTTTCTCTGTCACTCAGCGGCTCATATCCAGCTGAGAGCGCCCGCACCTGCTGGCTGTTGTAATTCTGCTCGACAATATCGGAGCTTTCGCTGAATATTGCAGATATAAGGTTTTTAAGGCGCTGCGACTCATACCCCTGCAAAAAATACTTATAATGAGGGCCGCCGTCCGCTATAGATACGGCCACGCCTATATGCATCTGATTTTCTGCAATGGTCTTTACCGCCTGCTCGTTTTCGACTACGTATATCTTTCTGTCTTCGGTCTCTATGAGTTTAGCGCTGAACGTTTGGCCAGCCGCGCTTACGGACGTGTCTTCATATTTGCCGTCGATATCGTCCTTTATAAGATCGCCCATCAGGTATTCCGCTGCCGGCTGCGGCATGTCAAAGCTGAAATACTCCGTTTCGACTGGCCGCGAATGTTCCGGTATGGCAAACATTACGACGGCCAGCACCACGAACGCTAAAAGTATCTCCACGTAAAAGTAAAAGCTTCTCGTTGCGAGTATAAGCTCTTTTTTAAAGCTGCTTAAGAGTTTCATCAGGAAAGCCCCCTTCCGGTGACTTTGATGAATATCTCTTCCAGCGTCGCTTCTTTAGTGTGCATGGTAAGAATCTCGCAGCAGTCGATAATTTCTTTTAAGCGTTCCCTGTCTTTTTCCAGAACTGTAGAAAAAGTCTTTTTGACGGTTTTCCCGTCCTTAACGTATTCGACCTCGGCCATCTTCTGCCCGTATTGCAGCTTAAGGCTCTTTGGCGAATCTATGAGCTTTATCTCCCCGTCTACTATGAAGGCGACCCTGTCGCAAAGCTCGTCGGCTATGAACATGTTGTGAGTAGTCAGAAACACGGTTACGCCTTTTTCATTTCTTTTCTTTATGATGTCTTTTATATTCGCCGCAATTGCCGGGTCGAGGCCTGTTGTCGGCTCGTCCAGAAACCACAGCTCCGGCTCGTTTATCATCGAGCGAGCAAACGTAAGCCTGTGTTTCATACCCTTCGAGAACTCCCCGGCCTTAAGGTTTTCTTTGCCTTTGAGCCCGACCAGTTCTATAAGCTCCATAGGGTCTTTAGTGGGCACGTCGAAAAGCTTGCTGTAAAAATGCAGGTTCTCTTTTGCCGTCAGCTTCGAATAAACGTTGCTTTGCTCGAAGCTCACGCCTATGCGGTTGAACATCTCGTTTTTAAGATGCCTTACGTCGTATCCCGCTACTGTGACTTCGCCCTTCTGCAGCTTTAAAAGCCCGGTCAATACGCCTTGTGTGGTAGATTTCCCTGCACCCGAAGGGCCCAGGAATCCGAACACTTCGCCCTTCTTAACCTCGAAGTTTACGTCTTTTACCGCGTATTTTTCGTCGTTTGAATACGAATGGTACAGCCCTTTTACCTTGATCATATATAAACCTCCTGCTTTATAGCGTTCGTTTGCCGCGCTTTTCCCTCCGGCTTATTATGTCCAAAATATCATATAGACCACTTAGTCTAGACCGCATGGTCTATTATATTAATAAAAAATGGAGTTGTCAACTCCTTTAACTTCTTTTTCCCAGAAAATATTTTTTAAGCATCGCCGAGCACTCTTCTTTCAGCACCCCTCCGGTGACCTGCGGAACATGATTGAGCTTTCCTTCTGCCAGATCGTACAGCGTCCCCAGCGCTCCCGCTTTGGGGTCGTAAGCTCCGAAGACTACCTGTTTTATACGGGAATTGATTATCGCCCCGGCGCACATAGGGCACGGCTCCAAAGTAACATACAAAGCGCAGTTCTCGAGCCGCCAGCCGCGCAGCTTTTTTGACGCTTTTTTTATGGCAATTAACTCAGCGTGGGCGAGCGGGTCTTTTTTCGTTTCGCGGAGATTATACGCGCGCGCTATCACTCTCCCGCGCTTTACTATAACGGCCCCGACCGGGACTTCGTCTTTTCTTTCCGCTTTACGTGCCATCCTTATGGCTTCTCTAATATATTTCTCGTGCTCGTCCATTGTTTATGCTCCCGCGTTTATTACGATATAAACAATAAAGGCTGTATAGACCGCCAGCATAATCGCCCCCTGCAATCGCTTCAATCTGCCTTTGAATATAAGCGGAGGAACTATGAGCAGC
>CAZJOS010000004.1:0-18957 GCA_964547655.1 uncultured Christensenellaceae bacterium | reverse complement strand
CTATAGTGGCTCCTATCAGCATCTTCGGGACGCCCGTTATCTCGGCGACCCATACCGCCGCTTCGACAAACCAGTCGCCGCCCTTTACTATGATCACAAGCCCTATTAGAAATAGGAATACCGTTAATACCATAGCGCCTTCCCGTAAAAATCCTTCCCGGTATCAATAAAAAAACTTTCAATGCATATGCATCAAAAGTCTCGCTATTACAGCCCGGCCGGCTGCAAAGCAGCGTGCTGACGGCCGGTGCAACCCAGATACGGAAGCTACTCCCTTTTAACGAGAAAAATTATACCATAGCGGCCATATCAAGTCAATCTTCGCAATGCAAAATAAAAACGCCTGCGCTGCACAGACGTTTATTATAAGCTGCTAATTCCCGTCATCGTCCGTTTCTTGGGCCTCTTCATCCTCCCGGTCCTCATCCGGACTGTTTTCGAGAAAATACTCATAAAGGTAACTGGTGTCAGTCATCGCTATCCTCCCTGAATTCTAAAATATCTCCGGGCTGGCAATTAAGCTCCACGCAAATAGCGTTTAGAGTAGAAAAGCGGACGGCTTTTGCCTTCCCGGTTTTTAATATCGATAGATTGGCTTTTGTGATGCCCACTTTATCCGAGAGATCGTTCAGCGAAATCTTCCGCTTTGCCATCATTACATCCAGGTTTACTATTATCGCCAAAGAAATACCTCCCGCCCTCTATATAGTGAGATCATTCTCGTCTTTAAGACGTATCGCCTTGTCGAAGACCGCCGCAAGCGTCTGGCAGAAAAGGCTTGCCAGCAGCGCTATAACCGCCACGACCGGCGTCAAGATAGAAAAGTCGGCAAATGTTTTCACAATAAGCACGACCGCTATAACAGCGCAAAGATATGAAATATACTTCAGATACTTTACGTTTTTATATACAAACGGAGTAGTTTCAATAACTGTTTTCAGAAGCCTCTGGAGAAAGAAAAGTATCATCCAGCAAAAAACGCCGCATATCTCAAGAAATATCAGCGTTGTTATGATACTATTGGAGGAGCCTGAGATAACGGATGATTTGTCTTCACCCAGCGAAACAACTATAAAAGGCAATACGACCATCAGCGCGAGCCCCAATACCATTACCAATTCAAGCATGTGCTTTAAGATAAGCGGTATGTTCCATTTGCCAGTACCCATATTGACCTCCATTTTTCGTGAGAATAACACGCTTATATCATATATGTCAACAAAAATTTATCGGTTTTCAATAACATAAGATCTCAAAAAGCTGTATTGTACCAAAAACCGGCCTTTTTTGTGCTATACTATGCAGTGGAAAGGCGGTTTTATATATGGATTTGCCTATATATTTGATTTCCGGCGCATCCCTTGTATTGGTTATCGTATTGTTTATCATAACAGTATCAGGAAGGTATAAGGGAAACGACTTGAATTCCGCGCTCGGCAGATTTCAGTCCGAATTTCTTAAGCTGCTAAGGGATATAAAACAGCAGGATATCGACAGCGCCGGCAAGCTGCGCAGCGAAGTGCTCGAGATGTTCAACATACTGGGCGGCAACGTATCGCGCCTCTTAAGCGATACGTCGAGGACGAACAGCGATAATATGGACAGGCTTAAGGCGAGCGTGGAACAAAAGCTCAGGGAAATATCGGAACTCAGCGAAAAGCGCCTCGAGCAGATAAGAAAGACCGTTGACGACCAGCTGCAGGATATGCTGCAAAAGCGGCTTACCGGGTCTTTCAAACAGGTCTCCGACCAGCTTGAACAGGTCTTCCGCAGCATGGGCGAAGTAAAATCGCTCGCGGCGGGCGTAGGCGACTTAAAGCGGGTGCTCTCTAACGTAAAGGTGAGAGGCACATGGGGCGAGGCGCAGCTCGGCAGCCTTATATCCTCCATGCTGTCGCCCGTGCAGTATGTAAAAAACGCGAACGTAAAAGACAACCTCGAACGTGTCGAGTTTGCCATAGTGCTTCCCGGAAGCGGACGCGAATCTATATTGCTGCCCATAGACTCGAAATTCCCTATGGAAGATTATTTGAAAAAAGAGGAGCTGCTTAACGAGGGCAATAAAGAAAACGCGAAAGACGCGATGAAATTTCTTGCCAAAAGCATAATGACTGAGGCAAAGCGCATACACGATAAATACATAAATCCGCCCGTTACTACGGATTTTGCCGTCATGTACCTTCCTACCGAGGGCCTCTACGCCGACGCGATATCTATGCGCGTGTTCGACGCATGCCAGCGTGAATATCACGTTACCATAGCCGGGCCTTCGACCCTTACCGCGCTTCTAAGCAGCCTTCAGATGGGTTTCCGCACGCTCGCCATAGAAAAACAGTCGGGCGAAGTGCTTAAGCTGCTCGAGTCGGCGAGAAAAGCTTTTTCCGATTTTACGTTTGCCATAGACAAAACAAAAAAGAGCCTTGCGGCCGCCCAGAATAATCTCGAAGACGCGTCGCGCAAATCGCGGAAAATAGAGAAGCAGCTTCAAAGAGTCGATAGCTTCGAAAACGACGGGATCGCATCTGCCGATACGCTCTCAATAGAAGAATAGTTCGATTTATATATCCATTTAATTAAATTCCATGCCTCAAATCCGGCGGCCCGTGTCAATAAAAGCCGTATCTCCCAAATAAGCCTGCCGCGGTGTAAATATGCACTAAACTTACTCCTTCTGCGTAGTATAAATAAGCCTTATATAAAGGATACCTGTATTTAATTTTAAGGAGGTCGTAATATATGGGATTTGACGGTGGATTCGGAGGCTTCGGCGGCGGATGCAGCTGCTGGATAATAATTCTCTTACTTCTCTGCTGCTGCTGCGGCGACGGCGGTTTTGGCTGGGGAGGCCCCGGCTGCGGCGGGCCCGGCTGCGGAGGCGGATGCAGCTGCTGGATAATCATCATCTTACTGCTCTGCTGCTGCGGCGGCGAGCGCAGATGTGCGCCAAAATGCTAAAAAGCAGCCCGGTTTAAAGCGGCTGCCGATATACTAATAATATTTAGCATGGCTGTAACATACTCAAAGATTATATATAGGCAATTTTTCAAGGGGGGCATAAACTGCCCTCCCTTTTTTTCAGAACTCCGAAAAGTCTTTGATCAAATATTCAGGTTTCCCGGCAATGATCTCTTCGATATCGGAATACCCGTATTCCATGATGCACACGTCCACCCCGGCCGCTTTCGCATACCTTAAATCCACAATGGAATCACCCACCATAAGCGCCAGCTCTTTTTGCACGTTGAATTCGCTGAGCAGTAAAAAAAGACTCTCAGGGTCAGGCTTTCGCCTTACGGCGTCTTCAAACGTTATTACCCTGTCGAATACATCTATACCTAAGTGTTTGAGTATCTTATGCGCCGCGCTCCTGAATTTCATGGTAACGAGCGCGATTAATGCTCCTTCGCTTTTTAACCTTCTGAGAAGTTCTTCCGCTCCTGGATACATGGTCACGTTATCGCAGCACAATTCGTCGTACTTTTCCATAAACGCGGCGTTGCAGTCCTCGAGAGCGTCTCCTTCGAGCCCTGTAAGCCTTTTTACCGCGTTTTTCGATCCGTTCCCTATAGATGCCAGCACCTCGGATTGTGTAGGTTTTTTAAGCCCGTAACCGGATACCGCTTCCGCCAGCGCCCTGCCGATATCCGTTTGCGTATCTGCGATAGTGCCGTCCATGTCGAAAATATATAGTTTATATCTTTTGTTTATACTCATATGCCTGCCTCATATGCCTGCCGCTATTATTCCCTCGACGCCAGCCCCACTTTACGCTGCACCTTGCGCAGCATCTTTATTGCGTTGCCCTGCGCCTTATGGGCCCCGTTTTGCATCACTTCCGCAAGATACGCCTTATCGGCCCGTATCTTCGCGTACCGCTCCTGCAAAGGCCTGAGTTCCTCTGCAACGGCGTCGGCCACATTCGATTTCAGATCTCCGTACCCCTTGCCGGCGAACACGGCTTCGACTTCTTCGAACGTCTTTCCCGTAACGGCGCTGTAGATGGATATGAGGTTCGATACTCCGGGTTTGTCTTCCGAATACCGTATTTCCCCGTCGGAATCAGTGACAGCGCGCTTGAATTTTCTCCGGATCGTTTCGGGCGTATCGAGCAGCGATATATACGCGTTCTCGTTCTCGTCCGATTTAGACATCTTGTTTTCCGGCTCCTGAAGGCTCATTATCCTCGCCCCCGCCTTGGGTATATACGGCTCGGGTATTGTAAAAACGTCCCCGTAGACGTTATTGAACCTTATCGCGATATCGCGAGTTATCTCGAGATGCTGTTTCTGGTCGGCCCCTACCGGAACGAGGTCTGACCCGAACAGCAGTATATCCGCGGCCATCAGCACGGGATACGTAAAAAGCCCCGCGTTCACGTTGTCGGTGTGCCTCTCGCTCTTCTCCTTAAACTGCGTCATGCGCGAAAGCTCTCCCAAATACGTATAGCAATTCAGTATCCACATCAGCTCCGCGTGGCAGGGAACGTGCGACTGGAAATACATTATATTTTTTTCCGGGTCAAGCCCTGCAGCGAGCAGCATGGCGAGCGTATCGAAGCAACGCTTCCTTAGTTCCGAAGCATCCTGCCTTACCGTTATCGCGTGCAGATCTACGACGCAGTAATAGCAGTTGTACTCGTCCTGAAGCTGCACCCAGTTTTTTATTGCGCCCAGGTAGTTTCCTATGGTCAGCACACCCGACGGCTGAACGCCTGAAAATATAGTCTTCTTATCCATGTTCCCTCCTAGTAACTCTCAATGCCTGTTATCTCTATCCTGCCGTCGTCATACAGGTAGTCTATTATGCTTTGCATGTTTTGCTGCGACTGGCTCGCGCTTATTGCCGCGAGGGCGAAACCCATGCTGCATATCTGCCACTTGTCGTTGTCCCCGCACTCCACGACCGACACGTTGAACCTCGACTTACACCGTTCCTGAATGCTCTTTACTACCATGCGCTTATCCTTAAGGCTGAAAGCGCCGGGTATGGTAAACGTTACGCTGAAGCACGCGGAATACATCATATGGCTTTAATCGCGGCTTCTTTCATGCCGCTTATCGGGACGACTTTATTATGGCGGACAGGTTTGTCTTTCAGCTCTGTTATCTGCCTCGGCACCGGTATCCCCGATACTTCCGCCAGCCTTTCCGCCATTTCGAAAGCCGACATTCCGGCCGTCTCTTCCCCCAGCGACGACAGCACGTCTTCGGGGAATTTGTACGGCGACGCGGTAGACACTATGACGGTTTTGGTTTTGTCGCCGGTGAGCTGTTTGTATCTCGCATAAACGTCCGCCGCGACCGCGGTATGCGTATCGAGCAGATAGCCTTTACTTTCGAATGTGTCTTTTATGCATGCCATAGTCTCTTCTTCGCCGCACCAGTCGGCATAAAAATCGCTTTCCAGCGTTCTTTTCATGCCTGCGGTTATCCCGTACGCCCCTTTTTCCTTAAGCCGCCCCATCATTTCCTTTACGGCCTCGCCGTCCCTGCCCGTAAGCTCGTAAAGCAGCCTCTCTAAGTTGCTCGATATAAGTATGTCCATCGACGGGGACATGGTCTTGTAAAATTCGCGTTTGAGTGAGTATTCGCCTTTGTTGAAGAAGTCGGTAAGTATGTTGTTCCTGTTGGACGCGCATATAAGCTTCTTTATTGGCAGCCCCATCCTCTTGGCATAATACGCGGCGAGTATGTTCCCGAAGTTTCCGGTAGGCACCGCGAAGTTGACCCCTTCACCTTCTTTTATTTCGCCTTTGGTAATCAGCTGCGCATACGCCCATATGTAATAAGCAATCTGCGGCGCAAGCCTGCCGAAATTTATAGAGTTAGCGGACGATAATACGTACCCTTTTCCACCCGCGGCTTTTGCGAACTCCCTGTCCGCAAATATGGCCTTTACGCCGCTTTGCGTATCGTCGAAGTTGCCCTTTACCGCGACAACATACGTGTTTTCTCCTTCCTGCGTCACCATCTGAAGGCGCTGCATATCCGACACCCCTCCGTCGGGGTAGAAAACCATTATCTTTATCCTGTCCGTATCGCGGAACCCTTCCAGCGCCGCCTTGCCCGTGTCGCCCGAGGTGGCGACGAGTATCAGAATATTACTGTCTTCGCCCATAGCGGCGCTCATTATCCCGGGCAGCACCGAAAGCGCCATGTCCTTAAACGCAAGGGTAGGCCCGTGCCAAAGCTCCAGTACGAATTCCCCTTCCGATATCTTTTTTAAGGGAGCGACCATTGCGTCGTCGAAACGGCTGTAAGCCTTCTTCGCAAGATCATCGAGGCCGGAGATATCGCTGAAAAAAAGAGAGAGCACTCTTGCGCAAAGCGCGGAATAAGATAACCCCGTTGTTTCACCCAGTTCCTTTATAGACGGAAAATCTTGCGGCACATAAAGCCCCCCGTCGGGCGCGATGCCGCGTAAAGATGCAGTCGAAGCTTCAATTGCTTCGCCCTCTCTCGTGCTTTTAAGTTTCATATTACCTCCGCAATATACATGTCTGCCTATATAAAAACGTACCCGCGCACGGCTTAACTGTCGTCAATATCGAGAACGAACATTCCGCCCGGCGCAGGCACTTAAAGCCTTTTTTCTATTTTATATATTTTTCAAGATAGCCCGGCGCCGTTTCGCTGCCGCTGACGACTATGTACGCGTTAATATCCGCAAACTGTTCGTCAAACAGGGAAAGAAGGCGCGTAAGGTCCTTTTCTTCGTTCTTTACTAATTTTTTAAGCCCGTCGATATAGATGGATGAGATGTCGAAATCTCCGGAAAGTATGCCGCAAACGAATCCGTAAAGCATGTCGGAATTCCCTATGCCGTAATCGGCTGTATTGATAAACCTTATCTCATGTCTCAAGTCGTACATACAGCGATTGTTGTCGTCGATATATACGATATTGCCGGCGGCGGTATCGACTTCCGCGTTTGCCATGTCGAGAAGTTTCTTGGACTTGCCGCTGCCTTTTTTACCGTAGATCAAGCGTATCAATATACATCACTCCTTTTACTTTTTATTTGTTAAGCGTAAAGCTTTTGCTCTTAATTAATTATATAGTGTTTTGGCTCATTAATCCACACCAAATAATCAAATTGTCATATTCTTTTCTTATTCCGCTATCAGCGTCTTCCCCGTCATTTCCCTGGGTACAGGCAAACCTATAAGCTGCAGCAGCGTCGGCGCAATGTCGGCAAGTATACCGTCGTCTCTTAAGTTTGAGTTCTTAAACCTTTCGCTCACGAGTATAAGCGGAACGTCGTTGGTGGTATGCGCCGTAAACGGCCCCCCGTCTTTATCCAGCATTTTTTCGGCGTTGCCGTGGTCGGCCGTGACTATCGCCTCGCCGCCCATCTTCTGTATCGAGCCGATAACCTTCGCCACGCACGAGTCTACCGCGCTCACCGCTTTTACGGCCGCTTCCAGCACTCCCGTATGGCCTACCATATCCGGGTTGGCGAAATTAATTATCATCACGTCGTATTGTCCCGACTCTATATGCTTTACTGCTTCGTCCGCGACTTCGCACGCGCTCATCTCGGGCTTTAAGTCGTATGTGGCGACTTTGGGAGAAGGAATGAGAAACCTGTCTTCCCCCTCGCTGGGCTTTTCCACCCCGCCGTTGAAGAAAAACGTAACGTGTGCGTACTTCTCCGTTTCGGCCATGCGGAACTGTTTTTTTCCGTTTTTGGCGAGATACTCTCCCAGAGTATTTTCAAGAGTCACAGGCTTATATGCCACATGCACGCCTTTGAACGTTTTATCGTACTGTGTCATGCACACGTAATACAGCGGGAATAGTTCTCTCGAAAACGCACTAAAATCTTCCTGCGTGAGCGTTTTTGTTATCTCGCGCGCCCTGTCGGGGCGGAAGTTATAGAATATCACGGAGTCGCCCGGCTCTATCTTCGCAACTGGCTGTCCGTCTTTCTCTATAACGGTCGGAACGACGAACTCGTCCATCACGCCCTTGTCGTAGCTCTGCTGCATTGCCCCGGCCGCTGAAGAAGCCTTAAGCCCTTCGCCTTTTACCATCGCGTCGTAGGCTTTCTCGACTCTCTCGAAGCGGTTGTCGCGGTCCATGGCGTAATACCGCCCCATCACCGTTGCTATCTCGCCTATGCCTATATCCTTCATCTTTTCTTCGAGCTGCTCTATATACCCTTTGCCGCTGTCGGGAGGAACGTCCCTGCCGTCCATGAAGCAATGTACGTAAACGCTGCCCAGCCCGCGATTCTTAGCAAGCCTTAATAATGCGTAAAGGTGCTCTAAATGGCTGTGCACCCCGCCGTCCGACGTGAGACCGTAAGCGTGCAGCTTTGTTCCGTTTTTCTTAGCGTTATCTATAGCTTCCAAAAACTCTTTCTTTTCGAAAAAACTGCCGTCTTTAATATCCTTGGTTATCCTCGTAAGCTCCTGATAGACTATCCTTCCCGCTCCTATATTGAGATGCCCCACTTCGGAGTTTCCCATCTGGCCTTCGGGCAGCCCTACCGACATGCCGGAAGCGCCTATGAGCGTGTGAGGATATTTTTCTTTTAATGCCGTAATGTTCGGAACTCCCGAAATGTGGATAGCATTCCCTTCGCTGCCCGTCTGCAGGCTTTCGCCAAAACCGTCGAGTATTATCAGCGCTGTAAGTTTCTTAGGCATAATTACCCCTTGTATTTAACGATCATCGAGAAATCTTCGGCTTTCAGCGAAGCTCCGCCTATAAGCCCGCCGTCTATTTCCGGCTTTGCCATAAGCTCCGCCGCGTTAGAAGGTTTCATGCTGCCGCCGTACTGTATGCGCACTTTCTCCGCCGTTTCGCGGCCAAACGCCTCTTTTACCGCGTTCCTTACAGCAGCTATCGTCTCGTTTGCGTCTTCTGCGGTAGCAGTCTTTCCCGTGCCTATCGCCCATATGGGCTCATAAGCTATAACGACGCCTTCCACTTCGTCTCCCCGCAATCCCAGCAGAGCGAGCTTCGTTTGTTTGCACACAACTTCATTGGTTATGCCCGCTTCCCTCTCTTCGAGCTTCTCGCCGACGCAGATTATTGGGATAAGTCCGAACTTCAAAGCGGCTTTCACCTTTTTGTTTACCGTCTCGTCCGTCTCGCCGAAATACTGCCTTCTCTCGGAGTGGCCGATGATAACGTATTTGACGCCGAACTCAATAAGCATTCCCGGAGCTACCTCGCCGGTATACGCCCCGCTCTCCTCGAAATACATGTTCTGCACCCCGAGCCCAATGTTTGACCCTTTCAATGCTGCCGCGGCGGTTTCTACATTGATAAGCGGAGGGCATACCACGATGTCGATATTAGCAGCGTCTTTGACCAAAGGTATCAGATCCGCTATCAGCATCTTCGTTTCAGCCGCCGTCTTGTTCATCTTCCAGTTTCCTGCGATAATAGGTTTTCTCATTCGTTTCATCTCCATAAATATATTTAAATCCGTTTCTTTATAAAAACGGGGCGCCCGAAAAAGGGCTGCCCCGCATATAGTCCGTTAAAGCCCTCTACTCATTTTCCAGTGCGGATATACCCGGAAGCTCTTTTCCTTCGAGGAACTCGAGGCTTGCTCCGCCGCCGGTCGATATATGGTCGATAGCTTTGTCGTAGCGGAATATCTTCACGGCCGCGGCGCTGTCTCCGCCGCCTATTATAGTCATGGCTTCCGTATCCGCCATAGCCTTAGCTACGGCTTTCGTTCCTTCCGCAAACGGCTCCATCTCGAATACGCCCATAGGCCCGTTCCAGATGACCGTCTTCGCCTTGCGTATCTTCTCCGCGAACAGCATCCTTGTCGAGGGGCCTATGTCGAGGCCCATCCAACCCGGTGTGATCTCATCGGACGGCACTACCTCTGTCTTCGCTTTTGCGTCAAATTTGTCCGCTATTATCGTATCGACAGGCAGGAATATCTCCACTCCCTTTTTCCCTGCCTTCTTAAGCAGCCCTCCGGCCAGCTCTACGCGTTCTTCGTCGACGAGCGACGTGCCGACTTCGTATCCCTTAGCTTTCAAAAACGTATAAGCCATGCCTCCGCCGAGGATTATCCAGTCAACTTTCGTTATAAGGTTTTCTATCACGCCTATCTTGTCGGAAACTTTTGCCCCGCCGAGTATGGCAAGGAAAGGGCGGGTCGGTTTCTCGAGCGCGCCGCCGAGAGCGCTCAATTCTTTTTCAATAAGGAATCCGGCGACCGCTGGTATATAATCCGCTACTCCTGCTGTGGAAGCGTGCGCCCTGTGGGCAGCCCCGAAAGCGTCGTTTACGTATACGTCGGCAAAAGACGCAAGCTTCTTCGCAAATTCGGGGTTGTTTTTTGTCTCCTCTTTATGAAAGCGCAGGTTCTCCAGCAAAACGATCTCGCCTTCGTTCATACTATCCACGGCATCCTGCGCGCTCTCGCCTATAACGTCGTTTGCAAACGTTATTTTGCACTTAAGCAGTTTTTTAAGCTTTTCCGCAACGGGCGCGAGGGAAAACTCCGGGTTGAATACTCCGTCCGGCCTGCCGAGGTGCGAACAGAGTATTACTTTGGCATTTTTGTCCAGCAGATACTTTATTGTCGGCAGAGCCGCAACTATCCTCGTATCGTCGGTGATCTCTTTCTTTTCGTTCAGGGGAACGTTGAAGTCTACCCTTACGAGCGCCTTCTTCCCCGAAACATCGATATCCTTTACTGTCTTCTTATTCATATTAGCTCCTTGTCAATCTTTAGAAATATTTTAATACTACAGAAGTATAATTATCCCGCATAATTTTATTCTAAAGGAGTGAAAAAAGCAAGATATAATT
The DNA here is from genome assembly GCA_964547655.1 of uncultured Christensenellaceae bacterium. Classification (GTDB taxonomy): domain Bacteria; phylum Bacillota; class Clostridia; order Christensenellales; family SZUA-584; genus DTFZ01. The sequence continues at coordinate 8,167 of CAZJOS010000004.1, read as the reverse complement.
GGCTTTCTCTGGGCGGTAAGGCAGGCGGGGCTTTATTTGAGCCCTTCAAAACCGTTCTGCCTCAGCGCTTCATACAGCACTATGGCGACCGAGTTGGAAAGATTCAGCGAGCGGAGCCCTTCCCTCATCGGAATCTTTATCGCGTGCTCCGGGTCTGAGAATATCAGCTCCTCTGGCAACCCTTTCGTTTCCTTGCCGAACAGCAGATAACACCCGTCTTCGAACTTAGCTTCATGGTAATGCTTTTTCGCCTTCGTCGAGCAGCAGTAATAGGTCCCGCTCGTATTCGCGAAAAATTCGTTCAAACTTTCATGCACCTTAACGTCAAGATGGGGCCAGTAATCGAGGCCCGCCCTTTTCAGATGTTTGTCGGATATCGAAAACCCCAGCGGCTTTACGAGATGAAGCTGCGCGCCTGTCACCGAACAGGTGCGCGCAATATTTCCGGTATTCGCCGGTATCTCCGGCTCTACAATCACTATGTTTATCCGCATATCTGTATCCCCCGACCAATTATACAGTAATGAATAATTTAGCACAATCGCAACTACAATATCATTACCACTCGAAATTTATTGGCAAACGATAAATTATATAATATAATCCATGTACATATAATTGTAAAAATTCCTGATGATCGGAGTTTAGGATGTCGAATAAACAGAAAAGCTTTGTGGCCGGAGCGGCAATATTAGGGTTCATAGGCCTTATTGTAAAGGCCATAGGCGCGGTATTCAGGATACCGCTTGGTAACTTAATTACTGAGGATGGTATGGCATACTATCAGGCAGCATATCCAACGTATGTGTTTTTACTTGCAATCGCGAGCGCGGGCATGCCAGTTGCTATTTCAAAGATGGTCTCGGAACGCATAGCTCTTAACGACTACAAAGGGGCGAATGATGTTTTTCGTAAAGCATTAAGGTCGCTGCTTTTAATCGGGGTAGTGGCTTCTGTCTTAATGGTGTTGTTAAGCAACCCAATTGCAAACATAGTAGGAATACCAGAGTCAAGTTATTCATTTATTGCAATAGCTCCGTCACTGTTTTTTGTCGCGGTTATCTCAGCTTACAGGGGATATTTTCAAGGCCTGCAGATGATGTCACCAACTGCATTTTCACAGCTTATTGAACAGGCAGGCAAGCTTGGATTAGGCCTATATTTTGCTTATCTTTGGAAGGATTACGGCCTTGAGTACGGCGCTGCCGGTGCAATGCTTGGCGTTACTATTTCTGAAATATTGGCTTTTATATTCATGTTGGCGGTATATAGAATACGCAAAACCGATATAAAATCTAAAATCAGTAAAACCACTGCATTGCGTTGTCAGCCGATAGAGGCCGGTATTGGAAGCAGACTTTTTCATTTAGCTTTACCCGTAATCATCGGCGCATGCGCTATGCCCCTTGTTCAATTGGCCGATACCGCTATAGTAACAAACTCGCTTATGGACATCGGCTATACATATGACCGAGCAAAAGGGCTGTTTGGCCTTCTTACCGGATTTGTTAATCCGCTGATTAATATGCCTGCTGTATTATCTATGGCACTAGCCATGAGCCTTGTACCCGCTATTTCCTCGTCGCTGGCAAAAAATGATTCACTTGGAGCCGCGAAAAAATCAGGCATGGGATTTAAGCTTACCCTGCTCGTTGGTTTGCCCTGTGCGGTTGGGTTCTTCCTTCTGGCGCAGCCGATAATGCATCTGTTATTTTCGAGTCTTAAAGGAGACAGTCTCGAAACAGCTGGAACGCTGCTTGCCATCATGGCGATCGGCGTGCTTTTCCTTACGATACTTCAAACGATGACCGGCATATTGCAAGGGCTTGGGAAGACCAGGATCCCGGTTATAAACCTGTTTATAGGTGTTGCGGTAAAGATCGCCGTTAGTCTGATCTATATAAGGATACCCGACGTCAATGTTAAAGGCGCGGCAATAGGTACTGTCGCGTGTTACGCAGTCGCGGCCCTGCTTGACGTTTTCTTTGTGCTCAAATACGCTAAATTCAGATTGAATATATCGGAATATATATTTAAGCCTGTTTTGGCAGCAGGCATAATGGGCGTTTTCACATATTTCGCAATGCCGTTTTTTTCAACTATGATTTCAGAGAGAATGGCGACAGTACTGACAATAGCGGCTTCAGGTTTGATATATATCATATTGATATTCGTATTCGGCGCTCTGAAACGTGACGATATGGAATTTATTCCTGGCGGTTCGAGAATAACTAGATTCATGAATAAACTCGGCTTTTGGAGCAAATAGATGAACATTACCATTGCAAGCATGGACGCAAACGGAGAAGTCTCGGATAAAGCATTGAAAGCTGCAAAAGCCGCGGCAAGGATCGTTCTTCAAACTGACATTGCGTCAGTATTTAAAGAAAACAATATTACATACGAATCTCTTGACGCATTATACGAAGGCTCGCCAAATTACGACGAGTTAATAAAGAAATCGGCCGACGTTTTAATGTGTGACGGGCTTCTTTTTATTACGCTCGGGGATATCCCGGGAAATAGGATCGCTGCCAGCCTTGTAAAACAGGTAAAACAAACCGGCGGCAGCGTTACCGTAATCCCGGGCGGCGACGCCGCGCTGTGCCTTGCGTTTGAAGAGGGCTTCGCAGACAGCACCAACGGAGTTTCGATATTCAGCGCCGCTTCGCTCGATAATATATCCGATACCGGAATTACCCTTGTTGTAAATGAAATAGACAACAAGCTTGCCGCTTCGGAGCTTAAACTAAAACTGTCAAGATATTACGACGATATGCATATTATTCTGTTTTCTGATATCAAAGGAAAGATTAAGAAAAAAATCCCTCTTCATATGCTTGACTGCGAGCAGTCATACGGGTATTATACTAGCATAGTGGTGCCTGCGGGCGATCTGGAAAACAAGAAAAGGTATACGTTCTCAGACCTTGTCAGGGTAATGGACAAGCTCCGCTCGCGGGACGGGTGCCCGTGGGATAAAGAGCAGACCCACGAGAGCCTTAAGCGTTATCTCGTCGAGGAAAGCTATGAAGTCATAGAAGCTATTGACGACGGGGATATGGACGCTCTTTACGACGAACTCGGGGACGTGCTGCTTCAGGTGGTATTCCACGCAAAGATCGCGAGCCAATGCGGCGAGTTCGATATATCGGACGTTACCACCGCGATATGCGGCAAGATGATATCGAGGCATACGCATATTTTCGGCGAGGCCAGGGCGGATACTCCCGAGGCGGTGCTGAAAAACTGGGATCAGATAAAAAGAGCCGAGAAAGGCCAGCAGACTCAGGCAGAAGTATTAAAAAACGTGCCGAAGAGCATGCCCGCCCTTATGAGAAGCGAAAAGGTGCAATCGAAGGCGGCGCGGAGCGGCATGGACTTTCCCGGCGTTGCCGGGGCGATTTCGAAACTGCGTGAAGAGATCGCGGAAGTCGAGCAGAGTTTGGGCGGGCCGGACATAGCGGAAGAATGCGGGGATCTGCTGTTTTCAGCGGTGAACGTATCAAGGCTTGCGGGAGTCGAACCCGAAACGGCTCTTCAGAAAGCGGCAGATAAATTCATTTCGAGATTTGAGGCTGCCGAGAGCTGCGCGAAAGAGCGAAACATCGATATGAAGACCTGCAGCGCCGTTGAGTTGGACGAAATATGGAATACTGCAAAAAGTATTAAAAAATAATAAATTATTTATATTGTGTATAGTTTTCGCATTTGCGGAAAAAGTTAAATATACAAATTGTATATTCACTCACAAATTCATACAGGAGGAATTTATTAATGAACAAAACAGAAATGATCGAAGCGGTAGCGGAAAAGGCTAATCTGAAAAAGAAGGACGCTGAAAGCTGTCTTTCGGCATTTGTTGACGTAGTCAGCGGTGCGCTCGCAAAGGGCGACAAAGTCCAGTGGACGGGATTCGGCACTTTCGAGCTTAAGCAGAGGGCTGCAAGAAAGGGCGTAAACCCGGCGACAAAACAGCAGATAGATATCCCGGCATCCAGCTCGCCTGCGTTTAAGCCTGGTAAGTCGTTCAAAGATAGTTTTAAATAAGGTCTTATATCCCAAAATTTATGACATTTGGGGTACCAGGTTAAAAAACAAGGCGCTTTATTTGCGCCCTGTTTTTTTCATTATTTCTGATTAGCTATGTGATGGCAGAACTTGAAGTATCTTTCTTCGTCCATCTGCCGCATTATGAATTCCAGTTCATCGTCGCCGAAAGACGTCGTCCTGCCTTCTTCGAATTGCTTATCGACCTCGTTTTTAATATTTACTATAAGCTCGTCTTTTTTATCTACAGCGAGTTCGCCTTTTAGCTTAAAATGAGCGTTTGCCCAGTGCGCTATCCCCGCAAGCCCCGAGTGAGCGTTTATCGCGACCGTGACCGGCCTTTTAAGAAGCTTTTCGGTATTGAATATGTTGTATATCTCCTCGTCTTTTAAGAGCCCGTCCGCATGGATACCGGCGCGTGTCGAATTGAAGTTCCTGCCCACGAACGGCGCTCTCGGGTCAATATCGCTGTTGAGTTCGTTTTCGAAGTACTCCGCCATCTCGGTGATGACCGACAGGTCCATACCGTCTGCCGTTCCCTTAAGGCCGCAGTATTCCATTACCATGGCCTCTAGCGGGCAGTTGCCCGTCCTCTCCCCTATGCCCAGTATCGAGCAGTTGACCGATGAGGCACCGTAAAGCCAGGCGGTCGCCGCGTTAGTAACGACTTTATGAAAATCGTTGTGCCCGTGCCACTCGAGCAGTTCGGAAGGAAAGCCCGAGTAGAAGCGGAGGCCGTATACTATCCCCTGTACGCTCCTAGGGAGCGAAGCGCCGGGGTAAGTAACCCCATACCCTAAAGTATCGCACATGCGTATCTTCACAGGCACTCCCGTCTCCCGCATTATTTTCATCAGTTCGTCCGCGAACGGTATGACAAATCCGTAAAAATCCGCCCTCGTTATATCCTCGAAATGGCATCTCGGGCGTATCCCGTGCTCTATAGCTTTTTTTACTATGCCGAGATACATGTCCATTGCCTGTTTTCTGGTCATATTCATCTTTTTGAATATGTGGTAATCGGAAGAGCTTACGAGTATTCCCGTCTCCTTTATACCGAACTGTTTCGCAAGTTTAAAATCCTTTTCGCTCGCTCTTATCCACGCGGTTACCTCGGGATATTCGTAGCCCAAATCGAGGCACGCCTGAAGAGCCTCCTTATCCTTGGCGGTGTATACAAAGAACTCGCTCTGCCTTATTATGCCTTTAGGCCCTCCAAGGCGGTGCTCCATCTTATAAAGCTCGACTACCTGCTTAACCGTAAACGGAGTCCTCGACTGCTGCCCATCTCGGAAAGTAGTATCCGTGATCCATATGTTTTCGGGCATATGCATGGGAACAACCCTGTGATTAAACGTGATCTTAGGCACCGAATCGTATTCGAACATATCCCGGAAAAGCTGCGGCTCCTCAACATCCTGGAAAGAGAAATGGTAATCGTTTTCCTGCAGCAGGTTCCACCTGTCTAAATTTTTTTTCATTAAAGCCGCCTCCTATCCTATTTAAGTGATTTGACGAATTGCGCTATCCTCGCCATTCCCTCGGCAATATTTTTTTCGCTTGTAGCGTAGCTGAGTCTTACGTAATCATCCGCCCCGAAGGATATGCCCGGCACTACCGCGGTCTTCCCGTATTTGAGCAGCGCTTCCGTAAAGCTCAGCGAGCCGGTTATCTCCTGCCCGTCTTCCGCCTTCGCACCTTTGAGCTTTGATATGTCCATCATCACGTAAAACGCCCCGGCAGGCGGCCGGCAGGATACCCCCTCGATCTTATTTATCATATCGCATAACATCAGCCTGCGGCGGTCAAACGCCTCTTTCATGCGCGCAACGGTCTCCTGCGGGCCACTCAGCGCCTCAATGGCTGCATACTGCGCTATGGAATTCGGGTTTGAAGTGGCGTGCGACTGATAAGCCTCCATCACATCCGCCAGCTCCGCTGTGCTTGCGGTGTACCCCAGCCTCCAGCCCGTCATGGCATATGCCTTGGAAAGGCCGTTGACAAGTATCGTAAGGTCCTTTATTTCTTTCCCGAGCGAGGCTATGCTCACATGCTTTCCTTCGTATATAAGCTCGTCGTATATCTCGTCGGATACAACGAATATGTTGGCGTCCAGCGCAACTTCGGCAATTTCTTTAAGTTCATCCTCAGTATATACGGCCCCGCTGGGGTTGGAAGGAGAGTTCAGAAGAAAAGCTTTCGTTTTTGGCGTTATGGCATTTTTAATACTTTTTGCGGTCACCTTGAAACTCTCGTCCGATTCGAGATATACTGGTACTCCGTCCGACATGCGCACGAGTTCGGGGTAAGTGAGCCAATACGGGACGGGTATTATTACCTCGTCGCCTGGATTCAGTATGGCGGCAAACACATTGAACAGCGAATGCTTCGCTCCGTTTGATACTACTATATCGCCCGGTAAGTATTCCAGCCCGTACATACGCTCCAGCCTTTTAGCTATTGCCGATCTAAGCTCAGGCATCCCTGAAGCGGGAGTATAGTGCGTCAATCCCATATCCAGCGCCTTCTTCGCCGCGTCTTTGATGTTAACGGGTGTATCGAAATCCGGCTCGCCTGCGCCGAACGCAATAATGTCTATACCGTCACTCTGCATCTTCTTTGCCATTGCGGTTATCTTAAGGGTCATAGAGGGCGATATTCCTAAAGCTTTATTGGATAACTCCATTGTTAACCTCCAAATTTGCATATACATTATTTTAAACCTTCATTTGTTCATATATTATCATAGCCATATGCTAATTTCAATATATATTATGACTGATTATGAAATTTTGCAATATAGATATTTCATTTTTTTAATTTTGTTTATCTGAATATCTCTGCAGCGGCGTTTGCCTTCGCTTCGGTATATAAGGAATTATAACTTTATTTTGTTATAAATATATTTAAAAATCATTAATATGCTTGATTATCGGCCGTTTTAGTATTAAAATTACCCAAAAAAGAGAGGAGACAAGCGCTATGTCAGATTATTGTATTTCCACAAGTTCTACATCAGATTTACCTCCCAGTTACACCGAAAAGCACAACATCCCTATTATGAAATATACCTACACCATCGGGCATAAGGAATATAAAGACGGAGACATGGACCCAAAAACGTTCTTCGACCTGGAGCGCGGCGGAGAGTTGCCCAGTACTTCCCAGCTAACTCCCGACGAGTTGATTCAGTTTTTCGATTCCACGCTTTCAAGCGGAAAAGACCTTCTTCATATAGAGTTTTCATCGGGACTTTCGGGCAGTTACAACAGCGCCAAGCTCGTCGCCGACGATATGAGGGCAAAGCATCCCGACCGTAAAGTTTTTGTTGTTGATTCGCTCTGCGCTTCGCTCGGGCTCGGCCTTCTGGTCGATTACGCTGTAAAGATGCGCGCTGCGGGCAAGCCGATAGACGAGACCGCAAAATGGGTGGAGGCAAACAAGCTGGGCCTCAATCATTGGTTTACCGTAGACAGCTTAAGCCATTTGCGCCGCGGCGGCAGGGTAACCGGCGCTACCGCGTTCGTCGGCAACCTGCTGCATATAAAACCCGTTCTCAACGTGAACCACGAAGGGCACCTTATACCCCGGGAAAAAGAACAGGGAAGAAACCGGGCTCTTAAGTGCCTCGTTGAAAAGATGGGGGAATATATCTATAAGCCCGAGGGGCAGCAGATATTCATAAGCCACGGCGACGATATCGAGGCTGCTGAGCGCCTCGCCACGATGGTAAAAGAGAGGTTCCCCAAGATCGCGGACATCATGATCTCGCCGCTCGGGGCCGTTATAGGAGCCCACGCGGGCCCCGGTACCATCGCCCTCTTCTTTATGGGGAAAACGAGATAAACAAAAGACTATTGCTTTCTGAAAATGGATCCCGCCTCACGGCGGGATTTTAAATTGTCAAAAACTTTTTAGTGTCATTGCTATAAAAATATACCGGTATGCTATTTTTCGCCACCCTTTCGTCGCTGGAATTTTATATATAAATTATAATGATTCATCGTATCGAAGTCAGGAATCTGTCTTACGGGAGAAAAGACCCTTCGTCTTCATTCCATTCATCCTCAGGGTGACAGAGAGCACCTTTGTCCATATTTTTTGATATCCGTTTCAT
>CAZJOS010000003.1:0-32220 GCA_964547655.1 uncultured Christensenellaceae bacterium | reverse complement strand
GTCTGCGTGAACTTCTTTTTTATCTCGTCGAGAAGGCCCTTGCCTTTGAGTTTGGGGTCGAGCAGTATGTGCTTTAACTTCTCGTTGGAGGAAAAACCCGTGTGTATGCCGTCGAGGCCGTCGGTGTAGAGAAACAGTTTTTCTCCCTTATTGAGCACGTCCTCCATCTCTTCCCTTATATGCGTGCCCGCCCACCTGCATATGGGCGTGCCCGAAAGGAAAAGCTCCCTTACTTCGGTTCCCGAAATAAGCGGGGGAACGCTGTGGCCCGCGTTGGCATATACAAATTTTCCGGAAGAGGGGTCAAGCGCCACAAGGAATATGGTGATATATATGCTCTCTTCGGTGTTGAGCTCTTCGAACGACATTTGAATATTATTGAGCACTTCCACAGGCGTTATCCCCGGGGCTTTGCATTGCGCGAACATCTCCTGCCTAAGGTATACCGTGAGCATGGCGGGCATTACGCCGTGGCCGGATACATCCGCGACATACATGATTATGCGCCCGTCGTGCGCTATAAAACAATCGTACATATCTCCGCCGAGCGCTTCGCAGGGAAGGAATTCCGCGCAGAACTGATAGCCTTCCGATTTGGGAAGGTTGTGGCGCAATATCGAAAGCTGAAGGCTTCTCGCCACCTCGAGGTCATTCATCATGCGCGAATTGTTCGACATCAGTTTTTCTTTCAGATTTTGCTCCTGAGTGATGTCCCGGAGCACCTCCAACGCATAAACGGCTCCGTTATGTAAAACAGGGCACGAGGTGAGTGAAAAGGTTTTGCCCTTTGTGCGCGTTACGGTGCTGTAGCTGTTTTTGTCTTTTATGCATTTTACCGCTACGCAGCTCCTGCAATCGCTGCTAGAGCCGGGTATTCTGCGGCACGTCCCGTCTTGCGCCCCGAGAGCCTTTGCCACACTGTTGGCGTAAAGCACTTTTCCGTCGGAGCCTATCACGCGCACCATATCGGGTATGCTGTTAAGAACAGCGGCCGAAAGAGTATCGGACGGGTGCACCTTCCTTCTAAACATCACAATTTCCCCTAAACATTAATTAATAAAAAACAAAAATAAAGAAAAACAGCCTAAGCTGCAATTATTTTTTTGTAACTCCATCGCTGACTGCTATATCGGTTTTTATCATCTCGTTAACGATAAGCTTGTCTACTTTTATACTTTGCTTTAAGATATCTTCGTTGTTACCAAGATTTCCGTCGCCTTTTTTAAATGACTCGAGTATCATTCGTTCAAGTTTTTTCTGCTCTTTTTTCAGTATACCGGAAGTATTTTTTTCAAGGCAACGCTTATCTGAGCTGCCTGACCCCGCAAACCGCATATAACACCCCACAAAAGAATGCTTAGACGCAATATAAAAACTTTAAGACCCGCCGCCCTTCATTCTGCGGATCGCCTGTACTCAAGGCCGTTAAACCCTTCTTCGATTTTATCAAAATTTATTATCTGAGAAATATTTTTTATCGGATCAAGCCATAAGCACTAGACGTATAATATCACACATATAACTAATGTTGTATATACTTTTGACAAAAAAAGTGTTGAAATCTTAAAAAAATTCACAAAGATATAACTCAATATGTAACATTATACATTAAATAGAAATTATGTTCATATATCAGCCGGTTCAATGAGGCCGGCATCGTATACGCATTTAGGAAAACTGCAGTTTGCGGATTCGAATTTTTTCCCGTTCAAATACGCGTAACTGTTGTTGGTCCCCGTCTCAAAAACAACGGTTTTCAGCCAGAGAGCGATATGAGAGGCTCCGTACCTTTTGTTGAACCGCCTGTTGCCGTATGTGTCGTCGCCTAAGACCGGGAGGCCTTCAAATGCGAGGTGCGCCCTTACCTGATGCAAATAATTCGTTATGGGGCGAGCGCTCAGCAAAGTCATATTCTCTCCGGAAGATAGGGCAGCATACCTTGTAACGATAGGTTTCGAGTTTTTCTGCTGGCTGCTCAGTATACGCACGTTCCTGCCCGGCTTGTCAATCATATGGTACGCCAGAAGCTCGTCCTTCTCCTTGGCCTGCCCGGCCACCGGGCAGATATAATACCTTGTTACGCGCCGCTGGGTAATAGCCTGAGCCAAAAAAAGATATGCGTCCTCATGCTTTGCCAATATAAGAAGGCCGCTTACATACATGTCGAGAGGATATATAAGATAAGGAACGATAAGCGCCTGAAGGTTGTACTCGCCACTTTGCTTCATCGCTTCCTCAGCCACGCTGACCGCGCAGGGTTCATTGCTTTCCGATATCGAAGGCAAACCGGCGGGTTTGTCGGCTATTATAAAATTCTCATCCTGATATATTATTTTGGGCACAAGAGCCGCCCCGAGAACGTCTTCAGTAAGAAAAAGGCGTATGCCGTCTCCCGCATGAACTTTGTCGTCTCCGTACGCTTCCTTGCCGTTAAGCGTTATATTTCCGTTTTTAAAAGCGGCAACGAGGGCCCGTTCATCCGCTTCCGGATATTTTTCTGAAATAAGATCAAAGAGTTCTTTTCCGCTGTTACCGCCTGCCGCCTTAAGAAAAACCATACGCTGCTCCTAAAAAATCTTTATAATACCAACAGAATACTATAACAGACGCGCCTCATAGTCAATACGGCGTTAAAGTAAAAAAAACGGTGAAGCGGATATGTTAACTTATCTTCGTTGTTTTACAGCGGACATATATGATATAATATCAGCCGGGTACAATCGAAGAAAAGAGGGCGCGAAATGTCATTCTGGCGCAACAGGCCGTTGGTGGTAACGGTGATAACGACTATAATCCTGCTTGTTTTGCTCATATTGACCGCAGGGAAAAACAACATGTCGGGAACGGAGAGCATAGCCGGAAGCATACTCTCCCCTGTTCAAAGCGCTTTATATTCGGCGACCGATGCGATATCGAACTTTTTCTCCAGGGTTTTTGCGAGCGGGGATTTGCAGACTGAAAACGCCGAGCTGAAAGCGCGGGTTGCGGAGCTTGAAGGGCAGCTGCAGGATTACGAAAATATAAAAGCCGAGAATAAAAGGCTGGCCGCTCTTCTCAATTTTGACACGACTGACCAAAATTTTGAGATGGTTACGGCAAGAGTCATATTTAATGGCGACGGGGTCTGGTTCAATACGATGGTTTTAAATAAAGGCATGGCGGACGGCATTGAAATCGATATGCCAGTAGTCAACGGAGACGGGCTTGTAGGCAGGGTAGTCGACGTGGGGGCCAACTGGTGCCGCGTTATGACGATAATAGACTCGATGAGCGGCGTTTCGGCTATTGTTGAGAGAACTAGAGACAACGGCATACTTACGGGAACGATATCCACCGGGAGCGAGAGCGAAGCGGTGCTTAATTTAAGCTATCTGCCTCTCGACGCCGACCTTATCCCGGGAGATACGGTCATAACGTCGGGGCTTGAAGGAGTATTTCCCAAAGGAATACGTATCGGCAAGGTCACGGAAGTAAGCAGAGGCGGCATCGGCATCGATAACGATGCGGGAGCCGGCCCGGAAGTGAGCCCGGGAGCAAGCCCGGAACCAAGCCCGGGCGTCAGCATGCGCAATATGGCGGTGGTTACTCCGTATGTCGATTTTGTCCATATCGAAGAGGTCATGATAATCACCACAAAGCCTATAGACATAAAAGAGGCTCTGGGATGAGAAACCTCATACTGCTTGCGGTCACGTTTACCAACCTTATATTTACCAATACGGTTTTTCCTAATATAAATATAGCCGGGTATGCTCCCGATATCGTAATATGTACGATAGCGTCACTTGCGGTACTCGACGACGGCATGGCAGGAGCGTGGGTAGGGCTCGCCTGCGGCCTGGGCATCGATATTTTTATTGGACCAATAGGTTTTAACGCCCTGCCGCTTTTTCTTACAGGCGTTGCCGCGTATTATGTACGCAAGAACGTGGGGTATATCGATAAAGTATTTCTTCCTCTCGCGTTTGCTGCCGGCGCCTATTTTTTCAGGCAGGGGCTGTCCGCTATACTCGCATATATGATCGACAGGCAGTTCTCTATCTTAGAGATGTTTTTGCGTTACATACTTCCCCAGGCTGTTCTGACAGTAGTTTTCATGCTGCTCGTCCACTACATAATGAGGCGTATTTACGGCACGAAGGCGATGAAAAAAAAGAGCGCCAGGGACTTCAAGAGATTGATGTAGACAGAATTGAAACAGGCCGCGGGTACTCGCGGCCTGTTTCTTTTTTTGCGTATCGTCTATTTACGCAAAATATAAAGGAGCATAAAAGCGGTTGCTATATCACGATTGTTGCCAGGAAATCAATTTCTATACAACGGGCATCAATTTATTTTAACCCCGGATATTCTTTTTATGTACTTATAAAGGCGTATTTGCTATAATAATTTTATATAATTGAATGACGAGGTTTGGGGAATGGTTGAAGTAAGAGAGATATCGGAGAAGAAAGACCTTAAAAAGTTTATCAACTTTCCGGACAAGCTGTATAAAGGACAGAAGAATTACGTGCCTGAATTCAAGGGTGACGAATTGGACATGCTAATGCCCGAAACCAATTTCTCGTTCGAATACTGCGACGCAAAATTTTTCCTTGCATACAGAGACGGAAAAATAGTCGGGCGGGTCGGAGCTATAGTTAACCGCACGGCAAACGAGCGCTGGGACCAGAAGCAGATCCGCATAACGAGGATGGACTTCATAGACGACATGGAAGTATCGGGCGCGCTTTTCGGCGCGGTGGAAGGATGGGCTAAGGAACTCGGGCTTAACGAAGCGCACGGCCCATTAGGGTTTACCGACCTCGATAAAGAAGGCCTGCTTGTAGAGGGGTATGAGCGCATAGGCTCCTCGGTCACCATATACAACTATCCTTATTACCCGGTGCATTACGAGGCCCACGGCTACAGGAAAGATGTCGACTGGGTCGAATTCAGGGTAAAAGCCCCGGAGAAGGGTGACAAGCGCATAGCGCGAGTGCAGGAGCTTGCCAGAAAGGTAATGGAGCGCTCCAGCGTCCATTTCTTCCCCCTTAAGCGCATGAAAGACGCGAGGCCGATAGTGATACAGGTATTCAGCCTTTTGAGCGAGTGTTATAAAGACCTATATGGCGTAGTACCTTATACCGAAAAAGTCGCGAAGGATTACCTGCGCCGCTTCACCCCGCTTCTTAACCCCCATTTCGCGAAACTCATAGTAGACGATAACAATAAGCTCGTTGGGTTCGCTCTTGCGGCCCCGTCGTTTGCGAGGGCGCTCCAGAAATGCAAAGGCAGATTTCTGCCATTTGGGTGGGCGCATCTTCTCAACGCCACCTGGAGGCCGAAGGTCATCGAACTGTATCTCGTCGCCGTACATCCCGATTACCAGAAAGCCGGGCTTGCCGCGCTGCTTATGAACGAGATAACGGCGTCGGCAATAGGGCAGGGCGTTAAGTACGCGGAGTCATCGCCGGAACTGGAGCTCAACAAAAAGATACAGGATTTCTGGAAGAACTACGACGTCGAGCAGCATAAGCGCAGGCGCTGCTATGTGAAACATCTCAAATAATATAGTCAAGAATATAAGCCCTCTTAAACGGAGGGCTTTTACTTTTATAGCGCTTAATATTCGATGGACTTTAGGTGGGGGTTGTCTTTAAAGAGAGCCATGAGGCCGGACGCGTCGTAGCCTTCGGGCAGCTTTACGTACAGCTCTACATCGAGCAGCCCGCCGTCCTGCTTCTCCGCTTTCACGTTGTATTATGCGTTAAGACTCCGGCTCGAACACGTTGAGGTTTTTCGCGAAACTCAATTTCACGGCTTCCTCCATAGTATGCACGCCGCTGTTCTTCTTCATAAGCCACTTTGCGGCGTATATAGCGCCCTGGCCGAAGGCCGCCCGGTTGAGAGATTCGTGTATGAGGCGGATGGTCTGGTTCGGAAGGCCGAACACGACTTCGTGATTTCCGACTATACCGCCTACGCGTATAGAGTTTACGTGTTTTTGCCTGTCGAGCCCCAGGTCTTCGGCGATACGGAGAGCCGTACCGGAAACGTCGGGCTTGTCCCTGAAATGCTCCTCTATTATTTCTATGTCGGCGTGCGGTACTATGCGCTGCAGCACTTTCGATATCTCGATGAGAAAGTTAATGCCGAGCGTTATATTTGGGGAGTAGAGCACCGCTGTCTGCTCCCCCAGCTCGCGCAGCTGGTTTAGATGTTCTTTATCGTATTTGGACACCGCGGATACTATCCGCGTGCCGCAGGGCGCCGCGTGCTTATATGTTTCGACAGCAGACCTGCTTGAGAAATCCACTATCACGTCAACGCAGTTTTCCCTGAAAAACGTGCTCTTATCTATCGAGTCGACAGAGCGGATAAGCCCATCTTCGGTATTGAACCCGAGCAGCCGCCCCGCGTATTCGCCCTCGTGTTTTTTCGATTTCCTGAGGACCCACTTTAAATCGCAGTCCTTATCTTTTATTATCTCCTGCGCAACAAAGTATCCGGTTTTTCCGAACCCGAATAATCCGAAACTTATCTTCATATGCTCTCCCCCTTCTATGTATAAATCATTATGTCCCGCATTAAAAGCAATAATCCCGGGCGCTAATATATCGCGCCCGATGCCTCATGAGTATTTACAGCGGCAAACCCCAAACCTTACTGAAAAGATGACCCGGCAAACTTAAAAAAGTCTTCAGAGAATAAAAGCCGGACTGACTGTCTTGACACCGGATTGCCGGCCCTGAACTTTAGCGCCGGTACTCCTTACCAATGCCGGGCGCCGCAGAAATGAGGAACGGCTGTCCCGGTATAAATCGCATTATAGCTGATTATAACGTACATTTATATTATCATAACGCTGTTTCTGAGGCAAGCTTCACATTAAAGCGCTTATTGTTAGATAATGCTTATGGATGATAATTTTTGTCGTACAGCCCTTTACAACGGCGCGGATAGGTGTATACTTAACGTTGCATTAAAACGGAGAAGGAAAAATGGACAAGGCGATCTGTAAAATAGGATTGGATATAGGGTCGACTACGGTCAAATGCGCTGCGGTAAAGCAGGGCAAAAGCGTATACGGCTATTATAAAAGGCATATGAGCGAAATAACGGGCGCGGTACGGGCGATGCTTGAAGACGCCTATGCCGCGCTGGGCGATATAGAGGTGCACGCGTGCGTTACGGGCTCGGGCGGCCTCTCGGCAGGCAAGTGGCTGGGGCTTCCGTTCGTGCAGGAAGTCATCGCCGCGAGCAATGCCGTAAAAAAATTCATACCCGAGACCGACGTAGCGATAGAGCTTGGCGGGGAAGACGCCAAGATAACTTACTTTTCGGGCAGTACGGAGCAGAGGATGAACGGCACGTGTGCCGGAGGAACCGGGGCGTTTATCGACCAGATGGCCTCGCTGCTGCAGACTGACGCAATGGGCCTTAACTCCCTTGCCGCAAAGGCGACGCATATATACGAGATAGCGGCGCGCTGCGGCGTATTCGCCAAGAGCGATATACAGCCGCTTATAAACGAAGGAGCGGCGCGGGAAGACATAGCGGCTTCGGTTTTTAAAGCGGTTGTAAACCAGACCATAAGCGGGCTTGCCTGCGGGCGCCCCATAAGAGGAAAGATAGCGTTCTTAGGCGGGCCGCTGCACTTCCTGCCGTCGCTCAAATCGCAGTTTATAAAGACGCTGAAGATGGCTCCCGAAGATATAATGGAGACTGAGCACGCCATGATGTTCGTCGCGGCGGGTGCGGCCATAATGGCTAATAGAAAGGTAAGCCTCAAAGCTCTCTTAGAGCGTGCGCATTCTGAGGCGGCGTTTGACGACACGTCAACGCATCTTAAGCCGCTGTTTGGCGACAAAGACGAATACGCAGCATTCAAAGAGCGGCACGCTGCGGCTGATGTTAAAAAGGCGCCTTTACAAGGGTATAGCGGAGCCTGTTACCTCGGGATAGACGCGGGGTCCACGACCACTAAAACGGTGCTCATATCGCAGGACGGCAGTATACTCCATACGCATTACGGCTCTAATGAAGGACGCCCGCTCGACATAATAAAAGAGATATTAAGCGAAATATACGACCTGCTGCCAAAGGGAGCTTATATAGCGCACGCGGCTTCCACAGGGTACGGCGAGGGCCTCGCAAAGGCCGCGTTTACTTTAGACTGCGGCGAGGTGGAGACGGTGGCGCATTACACAGCAGCCAGGCATTTCAGGCCGGATACCGACTTCATACTCGATATAGGCGGGCAGGATATGAAGTGCATGCGCATTAAAGACGGCGTTATCGACGAGGTAATACTCAACGAAGCGTGCTCTTCGGGCTGCGGTTCGTTTCTCGAAACGTTTGCGGCTTCTCTGGGGTGCACAATAGAAGAGTTCGCGTCGCAGGCGCTGCTTTCGCCTAACCCGGTAGACCTCGGCAGCAGGTGCACGGTGTTCATGAATTCCAAAGTGCGGCAGGCGCAGAAGGAAGGCGCGTCGCTCGGAGCTATATCGGCCGGGCTGTCGTATTCCGTTGTGAAGAACGCGCTCTATAAGGTTATAAAGCTTAAAAACGCGGAGGAACTGGGAAAAGGCATAGTAGTACAGGGCGGAACGTTTTTAAACGACGCGGTGCTGCGCGCGCTCGAGCTTCTTTCAGGCCGCGAGGTGGTGAGGCCCGCGATAGCGGGGCTTATGGGAGCGTACGGCGCTGCGCTTATCGCAAAAGAGAAATGCCCCGGGGGCGCGGTATCGGCTATTGTTTCAAAAGAAGCTCTCGCTGATATGCATATAGCCAAGACGAACACGCGCTGCGGCGGGTGCGAGAACAACTGCCGCTTAACTGTAAACAGCTTCGGCGACGGCCGAAAGTTCATTTCCGGAAACCGCTGCGAGCGGGGAGCGGGGAAGACCGAGTCAGGCAAGCTGCCCGACATGTACGAATACACGTATAACAGGATGTTTTCGTATAAACCTTTAGAGCCCGAAAACGCTAAAAGGGGCGACATAGGCATACCGCGCGTTTTAGGCATGTATGAGAACTACCCTTTCTGGCATACTTTCTTTACCGCTCTTTCATACAGGGTAGTGCTTTCGCCGCGCTCGTCGAGATCGGTTTACACAGCGGGCATAGAGAGCATACCTTCAGAGTCGCTCTGTTATCCCGCCAAGCTCGCTCACGGAGCTGTGCGCAAGCTGATTGACGCCGGAGTGAAGACTATATTCTTCCCGTGCGTGCCGTATGAGAAGAAGGAACAAAGACGGGCGGCAAACAACTACAACTGCCCGATAGTAACTTCATACCCCGAAAACATAAAGAACAACATGCCCGAGATAAAAGAAAACGGCGTGGACCTTATAATGCCTTTCCTGCCTATGGACAGGATAGCGAGGCTTACAAGGCGGCTTGCGGAGGAGTTCTCCGATATACCGCAGGCAGAGGTGAAAAATGCTGCAATGCTCGCGTGGCGGGAGAAGCTTAAGTTCCAAAGCGATATACGCCGGCAGGGGGAAAGAATAGCGGCAAGGGTGAAGCGCGGCGAATTCAAGGCCATAGTCTTAGGCGGAAGGCCGTACCACATAGACCCGGAGATAAACCACGGTATCTCTTCCATAGTTACGTCATTGGGGTTCGCGGTACTCACCGAGCAGAGCATAGCGCACCTCGGCGAGTATAAGCCGATACGCGTGCTCGACCAGTGGATGTACCATACGCGCATATATTCCGCAGCGCACTTCGCGGGGAAGACGCCCGGCGTTGAGCTGGTGCAGCTCAATTCTTTCGGTTGCGGGCTCGACGCCGTAGTCACCGATCAGGTGCAGGAGATACTCAAAGGATACGGCAAGGTATATACGCTTATAAAGATAGACGAGATAAGCAACACGGGCGCTATCAAGATACGCCTGCGCTCGCTCGCGGCCGCCATACAGGAGCGCGGCAGGAAGGGAAGGCTTCAGGAGATCGCCGAGGCTGTAAGAGGCAAGGCGGAAGCCGTAAAAAACAGGGCCGTAGAATACAAAAAGATAGTATTCGAAAACTTCATGAAAAAGGAGTATACCATACTCTCGCCCCAGATGTCGCCCATACACTTCGACTTCCTGCGCGCTGCGTTTCAGGCCTCGGGCTATAAATTTGAGCTGCTGCCCTCGGTCGATAAGTCGGCGGTGGATGAGGGGCTCAAATACGTAAATAACGACGCGTGTTACCCTTCGATATTGGTGACGGGGCAGCTGATAGAAGCCGTAAAATCAGGGAGATACGACACGCGAAAGCTCGCCTGCATAATATCGCAGACCGGCGGGGGTTGCCGGGCGTCCAACTATATCAGCTTTATCAGGAAGGCGCTTAAAGACGCGGGGTACGGGTATATACCAGTGATATCGCTGAGCGCCGGGGGCATAGAGAAACACCCGGGCTTTAAGATAACGCTGCCGCTGCTGAAACGCTGTATGCGGGCAATGATATACGGCGATCTGCTAAACAGGCTCACGCTCGCCACGCGCCCCTACGAAGCAACGAAGGGCGACGCGGACAGCGCGTGCTTAAGGTGGCGCGATGTCGGCATCGAGAATATCAGGACGCTGAGCAAAAGGCGCTTTAAGCGCAGCATAGTCGATATGGTAAGAGAGTTCGACGACATACCCGTAGCGGATATAAAAAAGCCGGTTATAGGGGTAGTGGGGGAGATACTCGTAAAATACCACCCGACCGCGAACAACCAGATAGTGAAGGTGCTCGAGGAAGAAGGCGCCGAGGTAAAGGTGCCCGACCTTATAGACTTTTTGCTGTACTGCGCGTATAACATGAACTTCAAGCACGAAAAGCTGGGGAGGCCGAAGCTGTTCGCGCACTTCGGCAACGCCGCGATATCGATAATAGAGAATTCGAGGAAGCTCATGCGCAGCGTGCTGGAAAGCAGCAGGCGGTTCTCTGCGCCCTCGTTTATAAGCGAAAAGGCAAAGGCCGCCGCGGAGTTCCTTTCTATAGGCAACCAGACGGGCGAAGGGTGGTTTTTAACGGGCGAGATGGCCGAGCTGCTGCGCGAAGGGGCCGACGGCATTGTGTGCGTACAGCCGTTCGCGTGCCTTCCTAACCATATAGTGGGCAAGGGAGTGATACAGCCCATACGCGCGAGGTTCCCGGAAGCTAATATCGTCGCGATAGACTACGACCCGGGCGCGAGCGAAGTGAACCAGCTCAACCGTATTAAGCTCATGCTGTCGCTTGCTCAGGACAAGATGAAAAAGGCC
The DNA here is from genome assembly GCA_964547655.1 of uncultured Christensenellaceae bacterium. Lineage (GTDB taxonomy): Bacteria > Bacillota > Clostridia > Christensenellales > SZUA-584 > DTFZ01. Next base: position 20,992 of record CAZJOS010000003.1, on the reverse strand, counting down.
TCAGGTATGGGCTCAAAACATCAGAGCGCAGGCTGACTTAAGTCACCGGTGCTGCGAAGACATCCATTCCCACAGGTTCAAGTCCCCGTCATAGCATTCGTTGTTCAGCACGTATATCCATGAAAAATGGCTGTTGTAAGTGTACGGCGTCCCGTCCTCGTTTACATACTGCCCTGTCGTATCGTGCACGTCTTCGAATATTGACGCGTGAAGGTTTTCCGCACCCGCGCTTTTGAGCATGTCAATAGTGGCCGCCGAATAGTAGTCCGGCGGAACGGCCCGGTCGTGTACGCAGTATGTAAACCATAACGGCGTATTTGCAAGTATTTCAACGTCTTTATCGGTAATAAACGCGGCATTGTAACATTCGCATATGGGGAAAGCGGCGGCGAAAAAGCCGGGATAGCTCTTTACCATGAGCACCGTCATATACCCTCCCATGGAGCATCCCCCGACGTATATGCGAGAAGGGTCTATATCGCCGTTTTCCGATACGGTCTTGTCTATAAGCGCCTTAAGCTGCTCTTTCCAGCGGCTGGTGCCGTCCGATCTCGTACCGAAAGAATTTAAATTCGCTGTATTTTCCGGCCAGTATGTAGGGCATTGCGGAACGAGCACGTAAGCGCCCCCCAGTATGCCCTGTATCTCACTCCCGGCCAGCGCGGTGACCTTGTTGCCGAGCAGCGTGACCGATACGTCGTGCCCGCCTTCACCCTGCCCGTGAAGCCAGACAACAAGCGGTTTATTCTCACCGCCGCCGGAGGGTGAATATAATGCGTAATCCATGGTTATGCCATTATAAACAAACTTTGATTTGCTGAACAGATCTGCCTGAGGCGTTATCCTTTTTGTATATTTCGGGTCGACGCGCAGGTTTTTCAGTACTTCCGATTCAGGGTCCGCAGGGGTTATGGCGAGCCTGTATTCGTCATCCCAAACGTTATAATACGTGCGGGTATCGTAATAAAACAGCGTCCCGTGAGCGGGGTCCACAAGCATCTCTATAGCGATATATCTTGAGCTTGTGCCGGTTTCATTCCCGTTCTCGTCGCAGAGGTATGTTTTCGTGACATCGCGCTTACCCACTTTGCCTTTCTTGTTTGACTCAATGACTTCAAAACCGCACAAATCGTAAGGCGATATTGCGCTTTCAAGCTCGACTACAGCTTTGGTCGACGCCGCCCCCCAGTCAAAAGCTTCAGCAACTATTCTGTATGTGCTGTTATAGCCGGTTCCCCCGCCTGCTGCGGGCTTGCCGCATCCCGCGAAGCAGAGCAGCATAGCTGCTGAAACCAACAGGCAGACCGCCTTTGTCATCGATAACACCTCGCAGCCCCCCGCTTTCTTTATAAAATAGCAGTAATCCCCGGCTGCGCCATGGGATGACTGTCGTTACAGCAGTGAATTCAGCTTGCTCCGCACCGCTCGGTGCCAGCGAACCATATCCTTTATCGTCTTCATCATGGGGCGCGGCTTGTAGCCTAAGGTCTTCTGCGCCTTTTCGTAAGTAAAGTTAGAATTCGACATCAGCACGTCTATAGAGTATTTTGTAAGTATGGGTTTTCTATGTACTGCCGCGTAATAAGCCGGGGCGAAAAAAGCGGCTGCCCTTACAAGCAGCTGCGGCACGCGGCGGCGCTTTATCTTATTGCCCGTGCTCTGCTCTACGGCGTTTATTATCTCCTCGAGGCTCGAAACGCTGCCCGATATTATATACCCCTGGCCCTTCTCGCCGTACTTCCACGCGCGGTATATGCCGTCGGCAACGTCGCGCACGTCCACAAAGTCGTATTTGCCGTCGAAGTAATACTGCGTCTTTTTGGCGTCTATGTACCCTTTTATCGCGCTGCCCGTAAACGAGGAGCGGAAATCAAATGGCCCTATTACGCCTGACGGGAAGACTATGACCGCGTCGAGCCCTTTTTGAATGGCGTTCATGACCTCTATAGTCGCCATAGCCTTCGATCTCGCGTACGCTCCGTTGAGGTTGCCCACTATTGGGTCTAGAGTCTCGTCGATGCATCCCGTATCCGGGAGCTTCAGCGCGTGAACGCTGGAAACGTGAAGAAGGCGCTTAACGCCTTTTTCAAGGCACGCGTTCACTACGTTTTTCGTGCCTCCTACGTTTATATCATAGATTATTTTCTTGTGGATGCCGGAAAGCTGAACCAATCCGGCGAGATGGAACACATATTCGCAGCCGCGCACTGCAGCCGAAACGGCGTAGCCGTCGCGTATGTCGCCTCTATACACTTCTTTAATATACTTCTGGATATGGGATATGTCTTCGTTCTCCAAGGCGAAGACCCTTATGTCTTTATGCCCTTTTGCATACAGGTATTTGACGAGCACATTGCCTATATGGCCGCCCGCTCCCGTTATAAGGATCATGACGATGATCTCCTTTCTACTTAATAACAAATCATGATAGCAGGATGAGATCTCATCATATTTATTATACCCCTGCCGGCAGTACTTAACAATTAAAAAATTGTAAAATCGCCGGAATGAAAAGGCCCCCGGATCTTTATATCCGAAGGCCTTGCTTCTTTGCTATTTTACGTCGTCAGGGTTTGGCTGCGTGAACACCTGCACGTCTTCTTCGGGGAAAGGCACATCGGCCTGCGTAGAGGACGCCTGCACGGGCGCCTCAACGCCCTCCGGCGGCGCGGTATACTGGGGCTGCGTCTGCTGGAATTGCGGATAGGGAACGTTTCCCGGCATGCCCGGCTGAGGGTAAGGCTGCCCAAAGCCTGCGCCCGGAGGTTTTTGCCTGTTTCTCGCGTGGACCTGCGCCGGTATCTGCCGGTTAACGGGTATAAACGCAATTATGCCCGCCGCGGCAAGCACAGCCGAAGCCGCAGCCGTCGGGATTATCGTCCCGGTATATATGGCCGACAGCAGAAGTATAAGCGACGAAACGAGCATCAATACGGCTCCGCCCGTAGAGTGTTTCTTTAATACCAGCGAGCCTATGAACGCCAAAGCCGCGAAGATTATAGATATACCGATCAGCACGACAAAGACGATGCCGTCAAGAGCGGCCTTATATGCGAAAGCCATCGTGTCTTCGTATACGGCCTTGTCTATTCCGAGCGTGCTCTCGCCGGCAACTTCGGAGGCGTAATCGATGAGCCCGTCCTTGCTGTAGTCAGTTATCGGGTGATTGCGGGCATACAGAGCTACTTCGTTAAACGCGACCACATTCTCGTTTTCCATTTCGTTTTTTATGTCTTCCACCGTTTTGGACAGGAAATTTATCGGCACAAGATAGATCATCAGCAAAGAAAACACGAGCGCCATTATGCCGCCTGCATAACCTAATATAAACGCCAACTTCTTCATGACTGTACCTCCCCGCCTGATATTTCTTCCGCCTGACTTTGCAGAGCCGGAACTTTCGGTTTACCGAGCTGCAGCACTCCGCCGAGTATAAGCAGCAGCGCCGCTGGCGCCATGGTTATTATGGAGCCCGCGATAAGGCTGAATATGAGCGTGAGCGCGGCGGCCGAGAGCACCATGACTCCGCCGACGACCCGTTGTTTTCGTATCTGGGCGCCGGCAAGCGCGATTATGGAAGCGGCAACGCACGCTATTACGCCTATAGTAAGGCTCATTCGGTATTCGTCGCCCCTGTTGTAAAGCCGCGCCGCGTCGCTGAACGCGCTTTCATCGTATTCAGCGCCGATATCTTCAAGCTCGTCCGCGTCCATATCCTTCCATACGTCGATATTATCTTCTATATAGTTGTTGAGACTCTGTTGAAGAAGCAGCGGGACTCCGTAGTATCTGTCGACATCGGCAGCCATATCGTCGAGCTTGTCCCAGTTTCTGGTCAGAAAACGGGAAACATCGTCGCCAATAGTGAAAATGGGACCGGACAGTATCATCAGCATTGAAAGCACCAATGCGAGCACTCCGCCTATAATGCTGATGCAATAGCCTGCTTTGTTCACGTTATTCCCTCCTTATAGTTTTTTTGCGGCAGCCTTTACGGGAACAGCGGCCAGCACAAAGCTGATTATATACAGTACCGCGGGCAAAGACTGCCAAGGAAAACCAAAAAACATCAGCACGAGCATCGAGATTGCCATGCTCAAAGCTGCGAAGATGTTGTTTTTCTGTACAAAAAGGGCGCCCAAAATGCCGAGGCCGTTGGCAGCGAGGCATATAAGCGCGTACGTCTGGCCTCCGCTGCTTAATCCGCGAGGGCTGGGCAGAAGTGAAAAAAGCGCGAGCAGCGCAAGCACGAGCCCCGCCGTCCCTGCGCAAAGCCCGAAAATGAATTCCGTCTTTCTCATTTGCATCACCTCGTAAGTCTTATTGTTCGTTATGCCGGAGCCAAAAAGTAATTCGTTTGAAACTAACAGTATTATACAACACGCTGCGGGTAATATCAAACAAACCTTTATAAATTCCTTTTTTATTGTACAATAACCTATAATAACTCACGGACAGCCCGGCTTAAGCGTTTTTATATTTCATGCGGGTGGCGTTGCCGCCCCTTATATGCCGCTCCTCCTTGTTCTTACGCAGCACCTTCGCAACCTCTTTTGCGGTAAGAGGAGATATGGTGAGCAGCCGCTCGGTCATATCCTTGTGCACCGTGCTCTTGCTCGTGCCGAACGTTTTTGCCGCCTGACGGACGGTGGCGTTTGAGGAGAGTACGTAGTCCGCTATCCTCTTTACCCTGTCTTCGATGTAGTCTTTCATAATAATAAGCCCCCTTTTGAACGTTTTTATAGATGTGTATGTTCACAAAGGGGCTTGTATGATTTATTTTTGTTTATTCTTTGTCCTGATTATCCTGCCCGTCTTCCTTTTGCTTTTTCATATAGCTCTCGAAGCTCTCCGAGCCTTCCTTTTCCCACCACTGCTCATAAGCGTCGTCGAAACGCCAGTCCCTGTATTTGCCCCATGGCTTTGCGTATTCGTGCCAGCGGCGGTCGGGCCTGTGCCCGGGCCCCGGAAACATTTTACCGAATCCGCACAGCAGCAGCCTTGAGAGCAGCGACAGCCCGAAAGCCTGCCAGAACGTTATAGTGCCAAGGCCGAAGATAACAGGCATCAGCCAGTTCCAAAGCAGCATTATAAACACGCCCGTTATCAGCGACAGCGCCGCTGCCGCGAATATGCCCATTATCACGGCCATTATTATACGGAAACCCTTTCCGCAATGAAATCTTTCTTCGTTCATATATTCCTCCTGAACATCTCTGTTATTTCCGATCTGATTACTTCTTTTTTCTTTTGCCACTGAAATCTTTAGTTTCACGGGGGTCTACGTATTCTTCGAGTATCATCATCAGTTTTTTGGCCGCCCTGTTCTTTCGCGAGAGCAGCGTGCCTATAGGCTCTCCCGTTATAAGGGAAAGCTCTTTATAGCTCTTCCCCTCAAATTCTGTCTTAGTGAATACGAAGCGCGATTTTTCGTCCAGCATCGAAAGCGCCGAGTCTATCTGCTCCTTAAGCTCGCCGTCCAATGTTTCTTCTTCCGCCGAAGACGCGCGGCCTGTATCTATCGTTTCAGCAGGGATCTCCCTGCTCCGCTTCCTGAAAAGGTTTTTAGCCGTGTTGCGCAGCGCGGCGTAAACGTAAGACGTAAGGTAATCGATGCTGTCATCGTCGCCGCGCCCTAAAAGAGAAAGGGCGGTCTGCTGAACGATATCTTCAGCGTCGTACTCGTTAAGCTGCGAGAATACAGCCCTCAGATAATTTTTAAATTTTTCGAAGCCGTCCGCAAAAATTTCGCCGGTCTTGCTCATCAGTTCTCCTTGTTTTCAGGGCCGCAGATTGATTCGGCCTTATGGCAGAGCGCCCGAAGCGCCTATAAGGTACTCGAATTTCTTGGGCAGGTTTTCCGCTCCCAAAGCCAGTTTTAAACGCTCGTACGATTCTATGAGCGCCTTTGCCTTTTTCTCCCCGGCTTTCGTCAGTTCCACGGATGTTTCGTGCATTACGAGGCCTTTATCGGAAAGCCTCTTAAGCGCGCTGTATACGCTCGCCTTGGATACCGACAGCGTTTGCGCGATATCGGCTACGCGGACGGCTCCGCGCTTTGCCGATTCGTATATCGCTTTTAAATATTTTTGGTTCGATATTGTCATTTCCTTCTTTCTCCTTTCGCTGCCTTATAGACACGCGGGAGAAGCGTTTATTGCACTAAAATTATACTTTATTTTAGCCAGGGTCTATTATATACTATGTTAGCATAAAATGTTGAAATGGGGAGAAACATGGACGGCATAAAGACGTTTAACGATTCATTGGCGGGAGCGGTCATCAAAAACAGGCGCTTTCTGTTGAAGCGGCCTGATTATCTGCCCGCGTTCGCGAGGATATCGTCGAAGATGAAAAAGCAGGAGAAGAAGAGGGAGGCCCTCAGGGTAGAGGGCGTCGTTGTTCCTCCTGTTTTGATAATAAGCGTTACCAACGACTGCAACCTTTCGTGCAAGGGGTGTTACGCCTGCAGCCAGCAGAGGGATAAGTCGGGCGAGATCGATATCGAAAGAATAAAAAGCGTGCTCGGCGAAGCGGTGGAGCTTGGCGTCGCGGTAGTTATGATAGCCGGGGGAGAGCCGCTTATGAAACAGGGCATAACCGATCTGCCCGCGATGCATCCCGACACGCTGTTCGTCATGTTTACCAACGGCCTGCTGCTCGGCGCGCATGGAGACCTGCCTAAAAATTTTGTGCCCGTAATAAGCATAGAGGGCGGAAAACAGTCTACCGACCTGCGGCGCGGCGACGGCATGTATGAGCGGGCTATGGCCGTGATGGAGAATCTCGATAAGAAGGGAAGGCTGTTCGGCGCGTCGATAACGCTTACCAGCGAAAACTACGACGAGGTGCTTGGCTCCGGTTTCCTCGGCGAACTCGAGGCAAAAGGGTGCAGGGCGGCGTTTCTTATTGAGTATGTGCAGTCGGGCAGGGAAGACGAATACCTTTGCCTTACGGAGAGGCAGAAGAATGAGCTGCGCGAGCGGGAAGAGGAACTTTATAAAAAGCACAGCATGCTCATGGTAACGCTGCCGGGCGACGAGGAAAAGTACGGCGGCTGCCTCGCTTCGGGAAGAGGGTTTCTGCACATAAGCTCTACGGGCGCCCTCGAGGCCTGCCCGTTCGCGCCTTATTCAGACACGAATATAAAAGACATGCCGCTTAAGGAGGCGCTGAAATCGGGCCTGCTTAAAGAGATACGCGATAAGCACGATACATTAAAGGAGAGCCGCGGCGGGTGCGCGCTCAAGGAAAACAGGGAATGGGTGGAATCGCTGCTGGCGGGAGCGGATAATCGATAATTGTATTGTAACTTTAAACTCGAACATTTTCATGCCTTTTAACCGGCTTTGCCGGGAAAAGGCGAATAATACTTTATTAGAAGCGCATACAAGCGCCCCGCCGCCCGTGCCTTAAGCACACCGGGGTCCCCAAAAGGCAAAGCCTTTTGGGGTGGAGAAGGGGCAAGACCCGAGGCCAAACCGCAGTTTGGCATCGGAATTAAAAAAGGCCGCTATGGCCTTTTTACTTTTGTGACGTTTGTTTCAGCCCTCTTCTATAGCGTCGTTGGGGCACGCGTCTGCGCACGAACCGCAGTCTATGCAAAGGTCCGGGTCGATAACGTATTTTCCGTCTCCCTCAGAAATAGCTTCCACAGCGCATTCGCTTTCGCAAGCTCCGCAGGAAATGCAAGCGTCTGTAATCTTGTATGCCATTCTCCTTCACCTCCGTAATATTACGTGTAACATTTTAAACACATATACGTTAAATTGCAACACCGGAAAACGACATTATCCGCTTTTTTTTCGTATAATTTTAATGCGATGCTATTCGTCGAGCAGCGATTTTATTTCTTCGTCTATCTCTACGTCGCCGTCAATATCAGGGCGGCTATCCTGCTGCGAAAACCTGACGTCTGCAAGGTCGAACGTCTTTATATCGACGCTCTCGTCGGGCAGCGTTATCCTTACGCGCACCTTCTCCGTAATGGCGTTGTTTTCCACCACTATGCCTTTGCCGTCGGGAGTATCCACGGTGCTGCCCTGCCGGGGCATGCGGCGGCGCGTCTCGCAGTAATGCTCGTGCTCGTAATTAAGGCAGCACATGAGCCTTCCGCAAAGGCCGCTTATCTTTGTGGGCGAGAGCGAAAGGTTCTGCTCCTTGGCCATCTTTATGGAAACGGGGCTGAAATCGCCTAAAAAGTAAGAGCAGCAGCAGGGGCGGCCGCAGGGCCCGAGGCCCCCCATCATCTTCGCCTCGTCCCTTACGCCTATCTGGCGCAATTCTATCCTCGTCTTGAACACGCCCGCGAGGTCTTTTACGAGTTCCCTGAAATCGACCCTGCCGTCGGCGGTAAAATAAAACACTATTTTAGAGTTGTCGAACGTGTACTCAACGTCTATGAGCTTCATGGCAAGCCCGTGGTCCGCTATCTTCTTTTCACACGTCTCAAGCGCTTCCTTTTCCTTCTGCGCGTTTTCCTCTACTTTTTTATCGTCTTTGGGGGTAGCCTTGCGTATCACGGGCTTAAGCGGCGCTACGATGTCCTTGTCTTCGACTTCTTTTTCGGGTATGACGACCTCGCCGTATTCCGTGCCCCTCGCGGTCTCCACTATGGCGTGCTCCCCTTCTTTAAACTCTATATCGCCGGGGAGAAAGTAGTATACTTTCCCCACCCGCTTAAAGCGTACCCCTATCACTTTTTCCATCTGTTTTTTTCCTCCAGTATATCAAAGAACAATTTCTCGACAGCCAACCGAAAGTTTACTGAAAAGAAAAACCGTCTCTCTGTTTCAAGTATAACCCTTATGATATTACTTATGGCCCCGCTTGTAAAGCTTTGGGACGCCTCTATTATCTCATCTATCCGGTCGGCGTTTGATATAAAACTTTCTTGCTTTGTCTTTTTATATATAAGTATATCCTGAAAATACGACTGCATGACGCATAGCAGGGGAATGAGTTTCTCCTTATGCGTTTCGAGAAGGTCGGCATACGCGCTTATCGCCATATTCTTCTGTCCGAGCAGTCTGCCGCAGATATCGAGCACTTTAGGCCGTGCCTCCCAGAAAACCTTGTCCTCGTATATCGCCTTCGCCTCTTCGGCAAACCCGCCCGACAGGCCGCAGAGTATATGAGCGGTGTCGTCGTCAACGCCCAGAGATTTCTTTATATCAAGCTTGGCGTCTTTGCCGGCGGTAATGTGCACCGCCGCGCATCTCGACGCTACCGTGGGCAGCACTCCCGCCGTTGACCTCGCCTCCAGTATGAACACGGTATTTTGGGGCGGCTGCTCCAGAGTCTTAAGCATGCTGTTGGCCGCCGCATCCGTCATATCGTCGGCATTTTCTATGACAACGGCTTTATAAACGCCTGAGGGTTTTTCGGCGACGAACGCTATCGATTCCCTGAATTCGTCTACCTTAGGGGCGTTAAGCCTCATTATATCAACGTGCCCCTGCAAAACGTTTCGGCATTCCACGCATTTGCCGCAGCCCCCGTTTTTACAGTAAAGCCTCATGAGAAATTCGTCCGCAAGCCTTTTGGCAGGGCCTGCCTTGGCGCATATCACCAGGTACGCGCTCTGCATGTCTGCCGTTCCCGCTGCCTTTAAGAAAGCGCTTCTCTCAACTTCGCTCATATCACACCGGCGTCTTTGAGTATCGGCATTATCTTTTGCTTTATCAGCTCGTGGGTCTCCGCCTTCGTGCCCTGCGCGTCTACGGGCAATACGTTTTCGCTCTTCGAAAGCTCTATAAACCCGCGGAATACCCGCTCGTGAAAAGGCATCTCCTCGCGCTCGAGGCGGTCGCGCGTCTTTTGCTCGTTCATCCTTTTAAAAGCGTATTCCGGAGGCACGTTGATGAACACCGTAACGTCGGGGAGGCACCCGTCCACCGCGGGTTCGTTTATCTTCCTTACAGCCTCTGCACCTAATTGCCTGCCGTATCCCTGGTAGGCCAGCGATGACATCAGGTAACGGTCGCATATCACGAGCCTTCCTTTCTCGACAGCGGGCTTTATCACCTGGCGCACATGCTCGGCCCTTGCGGCGGCGTAAAGCATGGCTTCGGTTACGGCCTCCATCTTTTTATCGTCTTTGCTCAGCACGATCTCACGTATCTCCTCGGCCACCGGGCACCCCCCCGGTTCGCGGGTGCGCAGCACGTCGATGCCCAGGCTTTCAAGATATTCCGCAAGAAGCCGTACCTGCGTTGATTTGCCGCATCCGTCGGCCCCTTCGAACGCAATAAAAAACCCTTTCATAATCCCCTCCCAAGAAAAACGGCAAGGTCGGCAGTGCTGTCCGCGGTATAGTCGCAGCCCGCCCCGGTAAGCTCTTCCGCATCCCCGTATCCGTAAAGCACGCCCATTGTATCGAAACCAACATGTCTGCCGCCGATTATATCATAAGACCTGTCGCCCACCATTACGGGGCGCTCCGGTTTGCCAAGCGCTTTCAGCGCAAGCCCGAGAACTTCGCTTTTTTCATATATGCCCTGCTCGTGCCGCGCGGCGAAAACGCCGGAGAACAGATGTGTGATGCCGAAATGTTCCAGTACGATGAGGGCTTGCTGCTCGGGTTTCGACGTCGCGATATATACGGGCTTTCCCGCCTGTTTAATACTAATAAGCGCTTCCGTTATGCCGTCGTAAAGTCTGTTTTCATATATTCCTTTATTCAATAAATATTCTCTGTAAAACGGGTAAGCCTCGTCGGCCTCATTTTGGCTGAACCCGTACGCGCCTATGAGATGTTTTTTTACCGCCGGCCCGACGAACTCATTTAATCTGCTTTCTTCATAACCGCTGTAGCCTATGCATTTAAACATGTGCCGTATGCCGTTTTTACAGCCCTCGCCCGAATCCGTGATCGTGCCGTCGAGGTCAATAAATATTGTTTTATAATTACCGGTTTTTCCCGTTATATTTCTTATCATGCCCTCTCCATGTATACGCGTATGTTGTCGCCTTCGACGCCGAACACCTCAAACCCCTGCCGCCTCGCTTCAAGCAGGTAACCCGCTATCTCGTATGATACCACCTGCCCGCGCTGCAAGACGGCCTCGGCAGGCGGGTATACGCCCGCGGCCGAGGCTGATATGCGCCCGGCGGACTGCTCTAATCTGACTGTTTCTATATTACCCCAGCTCCGTGTATTTTGCGAATACTTTGTTGCCTCCGGCATGCTGTATGGAGAAAAATATATTCCGCTGCTGCGTACCTTCTCTATGCCAGAAAGCGCTTCATACAGCGCCTCTAAGTCTGCCGAGGTGTTTCCCGGTGAAAGCATGAGCAGTATGCTCCTCATATCGGCGGCCTCGGCGTATATGCCCTGCTCCGCTAGTATATCTTTAACCGACATGCCCGTATGGCCTGTTCCGCTTACGTCTATCACCATCTTAAGGGCGTCCCTGTCCGATATTTCCGCCCCGGGTATATCCGGGCAGGAAAAGCCCGGAAGGTCGCCGATGGTTTCCTCAAAGCGCTTTTCCAGGGTTATTATCCTGAACAGCTCCTGCTCGCCTTCGTCGCGCATGTAGGCGTTGGAGTAGTCGAGCGAACCAAGCAGCAGATAAGAAGGGCTTGTCGTCTGGAACATGGACAGCGCCTGCTTTGCTTCGTATTTGTCTATAAGCGAGCCTTTGCCGACGCACAGGCACGCGCACTGGTTCATGGCGGGCAGCGTCTTGTGGGCGCTTTCCGTCCAGATATCGACGCCCGCGTAAGAGGGCGCGAGGGGCAGCAGCGGGGAATATACGAAATGCGCCGCGTGGGCAGCGTCGGCCAGTAAAGGTATGCCAGCCTTATGGGCCGCCTGTGAGGCGGCCTCGATGTCGCAGCACAGCCCGAAATAGTTAGGGTATACTATAAACACGGCCGCCGCGTCCCTGTGGGCGCGCAGCGCGGCCTTTATGTCTTCGACGTTTACGACAACGGGGTAATCGGACGGAGGGGAGCTTAAATACACGGGCGTGATGCCGAAGGCAAATATGGCGTTCGCCGCGCTCAGATGCACGCCGCGCGGGAATATCACCTTTTTCCCGCGAAAGAGCCAAAGCATGGCGAGCACTCCGGCGGTAGAGCCGCCGGTAGTATAATATGCCGCCTCTGCGCCGATATAATCGGCATGAAGCTGCTGCGAGGCCGCTATAACGCCCTCGGGCGCGAGCAGGTTATCGGCCCCGGGCAGTTCCGTGATATCGAATCTAAGCGCGTCTCCGCAAAAGAACCCGGTATCGCCCTTGTGCCCCGGCATGCAAAATCTTGCTGCGTCGCTGCCGCATATTTCATAAAGGCGGTCAAGTATAGGCGTTTGCCTCTCCATAATAACACCCCATATCAGTTTAAATTACTTAAATCTTTAACGCAACACTTTATTGTTTGCGCAGAATATGAGATAATGATAAAAACTTTATGGGAGCGTGCCATGAAAAAGACCGAGCGGGAAAACATGCTGCTGTTTTCCAAAGAACGGGCGGCCGGGGCAAACAGATACCGGCTGTATTTTACGACCGTTTCTTCGCTGAGGGATGAGACCCCCAGGGTATTCCGGATGCTCGTGAGGACGCCTTTTGCGTTCAATAAGTTTGAGATAGGCAGGATATACACGCTCGTATACGGCGGGGTCTATATATCGGAGTATCATCCGCAGGAGGAGTTCAACCTTTCGGAAGAGCATTATTCCAAACTGCTGCAGACGAGAGACATAAAGTTCATCGACAAAAAGACGTCGGCCGCCCTGCGCTCAATAGAAAGGCCGCGCTTTTCCAGCGACAGGTATTATTCGTTCAGGGAGACGAAGGAGGTAATCAACTTCAAACCCGATTTTCTCACGCACGTAGCCGTATCCACGTTTTCATTCTTTATATCGGGGCTCGCTTTCCTCATTCCTTTCTTCCTTTATTCGTATATGATCTATGCTATGATACAAGCCCGGGTCGCCATACAGGGGTTCAGCACCAGGACCCTCGCCATACCCATAATGGGTATAGGCGCGCTGCCGCTTACCATGTTCTGCATGCTCGTGCTTTTTTCGCTGAGCGAATTCGCGCTGCTCCGCATCGACTTCACGCGCTGGAGCATACTCAAAAACTATACGCTTGCCTGGGGAGGCATAAGGAAAAGCTTTTTCTTCGAGGCAAACGATATACAGTATCTGAAAAGGTTCGGCATAATATCCGGCGCTGCGCTTGCCGTATGCATAATAATTTCGCTGATAATATAGGGAAACGCTGATTTATTCGTGCAATGTCTTTTCGGTTAATTTGTCGCCTGCCTGCGTCGCCAAAACTCCAAAATAGCGCTGCTATTCCTTCGTTTTTGCTTCTTGGCAGACACCAAATTTCCTCGAAAATCTTATTGCCCTTATTAAATCAGCGTTTCATAGAGAGCCGCTGCTAAAGGTTTTTGATTTTTTACAGTATCGGTATAATGCAGCATCATTTTACGGTATTTACCTGCCGCAAATAACCGTAATCCCTAATTAACCATGTATGGAAAATAAAAGTCATGATAAAAGGCTGTTTGCGCTGATTAAAGCAGCCCGATTCTGTTTATATAATAAGAACAGCGGTTATATTTTAAAAAAGAGATCGGTGCCTGATGGTAAAGAAAAAAAAGAGGGAACGTTACAGCGTAATAATCTCTTCGCTGACCGACGCGAGGAAAAAACCCTTTGTATTCAGCATAACCAAAAGAAAGCTTATTTTCGTGATCTGCGCGATATTCGTTATCGTAACGGCTTCGGCTGGCGCCGCTGTTTTGACTTCTTCCGAGGCGATAATCGGCTCGGTTGAAGCCGAAGCGCTGAAAGCCAGGTCAAAAGGCAATGCGGTCGTATTAAACACATATTCGCAGCAGCTTACGAAATTAAAGCAGTTCCGTTATTCCAACGGCATAGATTCCGAAGGTATAAAAGCGGTATATGAAGATACGGGGCATGTGAGCCTGAACCCGGAGGCGCCGGAGCCGGCAGTGCCGCTGACCCCGGGCAATGAGCCCGAAGTAAGTATAATGGCGTTGGCCCCCCAAAGGTCTGCGGGCATAAGAAGCCTGGCTGATATAATGAGCATGCCCATGAACGAGGCGATAGAAAAGATAAACGCGGACTTTCAGGCGGATATCGACAAGCGCATAGAAGAGATAAAAGCGAACGAGGGGTTTAGCGAAGCGGAAGTCATATATAACGAGGGCGAGGACGGGGACGGCAATCTGGAAAACAACTGGGCTGACGTTCTCTCGATATATGCCGTGATAACGATGCGCGACGAGCTTAAGTTCATGACGATAACGCCGGAAAACTTAAAGCTGCTCAAAAGCATCTATTATGAGATGAACCGGCCGTCGTTCTATACCAAGACGGCCCCATACACGGAAGAAAACGACCCGGAATGCGCAATAAAAATAAAGCTGACCATATACGTCAACGTAAAAAGCCTTACATACGCTGAAGACGCCGAGCTGCATGACTTCGACAAAAAGCAGAAACAAAAGCTTGAACAGCTCATGTCGCCCAGTTATTATACGTATTTTGCCGACATACTGGGGCTCGATGTTTACGACGGCATGAAGTCGGAGGACATTCAGGCCATAATCGCCGCACTGCCCGAAGGCACGAAAGGGTCTGAAATAGTTAAGACCGCGCTGATACGGCTGGGCCATCCTTATTCCAACGGGAGGAGAGGCTCGGGCAACTACGTTGACTGCTCATACTTAACGCGGTGGGTCTATGATCAGGCGGGCATAACGATACCTACGTCATCGGTGCTGCAGGCGCAATACTGTCACAAAAACGGTTATATGATCGAAAAGAAAGACCTGCAGCCGGGAGACCTTATTTTCTGGTCGCTTAAAGGATGCACGCGCTGGAAGGGTATACATCACGTCGGCATATATTTGGGAGACAACAAAGTGATAGAGGCGAGCAGGAGCAGGGGGCGCGTTGTAATAAGGAACCTCTGGAGCAGCAGCGAGTGGAGGCTGGCGTTTTACGCAAGGCCGTATACGGAAGGCATCGAGGCGGCTTATCAGCCGGATACTGCGGGAGAGTCTGATGATAAAGAAGAAGAAAGCTAAGAAAGAGCAATACAGCGTTATATTTACGTCGGAGACGGATGCGAGAAAGAAGTCGGCTTGTTTCAACGTAAAACGCAGGACGATAGTTGCGGCGGCGGCCGTAGTTATTTCTTTGGTTTTAGGCTGCGCCGCCGTTGTCGCGGTTTCGATATATCAGGTTTCGCTCAATTTTACCAGGGCGCAAAACTTAAAGCATGAGATAAACGACCAGGCCCAAACCATTGACTCATATGAAAGCGAACTTGAGTTTCTTCAGGACGTCCTTGAAGATTAGCCGGTATGGGAAAATATAAGGGATATGCCTTAAAATACATATAGTGATTTTAGTACTATGTATTGATATATATGGTATAATAAATAAAAATCCAGGGAGGTAGCAATCATGGCAAAAACAGGTTTTCAGGATCCACCGGGAAAGATGGACGTATACATCTCGGCGGAGTCCGTAATTACAGGCGATCTGCAGACTAAGAGCAACATAAAGATCGACGGGCGGGTCAACGGAAACGTTAACGCCTCGGGCAGCATAAGCATCGGCGGCAGCGCGCTTGTGGAAGGAAACATAACGGGCATGGACATACAGATAGCCGGCACCGTAAACGGGAACATATCCGCTGCGGGCGGGCTGCTTCTTTACGGGACCGCCAAGCTCATAGGCGACGTTAAAGCAGCTTCGATGGAAGTGGAGAAGGGCGCGCTTTACAAGGGCAGCATGGTAATAGGCGAGCTGGTAAAAGAGGGCGCGAAAATAGTAAAAGAGCCCTTCGTTGCGGTCAACCCCATTGCCGGCGACAAAAAGTAATCATTTTATTTTTAACCCCTCACCGGATTGGCAGCCTCTGAAGGCAGCCCGTGCGACTTAGTGCGGGGTTTTTATTTTTGGCGTGAAACAGGGCTTGCGGAGCCGTTGACTTATAAGTTCATGGAATGTTATACTATTATTATAAATAATTTCAAGGCGGTAGCGAATTGGTTAAAGCGGACAATATAAGCAAATCGTACGGCAAAACTGCGATACTCCGTGATATCAGCATAGATCTTAAAAAAGGCAGCGCGCTTGCCGTCGCCGGAGAAAACGGGGCGGGCAAGACCACTCTGCTTAAAATACTCGCGACGGCGTCTCTGCCCGACAGCGGGAATTTAGCTATAGGCGGAATAGACGCTCTCTCAAAGCCGGCAAAGGCGAGGGAGTTAATTGGCTACGTTCCCCAGGGAATAGCGCTCATGCAGGAGTTGTCGGTAAAAGACAACCTTTATTACTGGATGAAGCTAAAAGACGACGAGCTTTACAGATGGACGCTTAAGACGATAGGCCTCGAAGGGGTGGAAAAAAAGAAAGTTTCCAAACTCTCGGGAGGAATGAAGAGAAGGCTCAATATAGGGGCGTCTCTGGTGCTGCGCCCGCAGCTTCTTATACTCGACGAGCCGCTTGCCGGAGTAGACATAGCGAACCGGCGGAAAATAATAGACAGCCTGTGCTCTCTTAAAAACAGCGGCGTAACAATAATTTTTACCAGCCATTACACAGACGAGATGAGTACGCTTGCTGATGAGCTTATCGCCTTAAGGGACGGGGCGTGCACGTATTACGGAAGCATCGATTTTTCGAAGAACGAACATGCGCGCAGCCTGTCGGAAGCGGTAAAGTATTATACCGCGTGAGGAGAGAACGATGGATTATGATATGAATGCTCCGTGTGAAGAAGGCCTGCAGCAGTACGCCGCGCCCCAATATCAGGATGAGGGCTATACTGCGCCGTTATATAAAAAGCCCTGGCTGTGGATATCCGCAGCCGCTGTGCTTGCCGCGGCGGGAGTTATCGCCATTTTGCTGGCGCCGGGCCCGGCGCCGGAAAGGTTTGAGCTTACCGGCAACGCTGGCGTAGTCGCCGCGTACGATTTTTTTTGCAGCCAGCAGGATAGTCAGGATAAGCTCACAAGCCCCGTTATAAAAGAGCTTGGGGAAAGGCTGAAAGAAGAGCCTTTTGAAATAGAGTGCACGGTAAATATGGACTCAGGCAGCCAGAGCGAGAGCCTGCTCCCCTTAAACAATATAGGCATAGGCATTTACGCGAAGTACGACCTTAAGGATTTCGGCTTAAGGCTCGGCTCCATGGGGTTAGACGTTATATCGGCATACCTTATAGAAGACGACTTCGTCGTTACGCTTATGGGGAGGACGGGCAGCGCTCCGGTCAAAAAACCCGAAGGCGTGAACATAAAGCAAGACATGGGCTTTGATGAGCGAATGAAGGCGATATTTCCCTTTATTCCGGATGACGAGGTGTATCTGTCGCTTCTGGAAAAATTCGCGCACTCCGTTCCCGACAAATATACTACGGAGGGAACGGCCAAAGGCTACAGCCCTAAAGACGAAAAAGAAGCGGATATGGACATTATCACGACCGCGCTCGATTCGCAGGCGCTCCGGGAAGTCATACTCAATTTTGCCGGCGAGGTAAAGAGCGATAAAAAGTTTTTTAGGCAGCTTCAGAACATAGCAGACGATTTTACTGACTTCGCGGGGCTGGAAAAGCAGGACTTAAGCGGCCTCATTGAAGAACTCGAATCATCGGCTGGAACGCAGGCTTTAGCGGATATCGAATTATCATGGTCGGTTTTCAGGAGGGACGGCAGCCCTGCAGGCATAAGCATCGGAATATATGCTGAAAGTTCAGGCTTTGACTATAAATATACGTATATGCAGGAGTATGAGGGAAGCGACAATTATGTATACGCCTTAACCGAGCTTAACGGAGCAAAACAGGAAACAAGATATAAATACAGCTGGCAGGACAGCAGGATGAAGATAAGCGGCGAGGTGAAAACGACGTCAAGCGTAAGAACGGGCAGCAACACGACGCAGCTTATAGAGGGCGAGATCGAATTCTCCAAAAACGGGGAAAACGAATATGCCATTACCGGAGACGTTACGATGAACGGAAACGTATACAACGATATGTTCAATTCACCGGGCGGCGTGTCTGTAAACATGAAGATCGACGTATCCGCAAAGGTTGGCAGCGGCCTTAAAACGCTTAAGGAAGACCGTAAATGGAAAGGCGTATACGACAGGGAATGGGGCAGCATGGAGGATGTATTCGGTTCGCTTTTCCCCGGCATTCCCGATTACAGTTACTATGATGAGGATACCGCAATAACTTTTAAAGGCCACAGATGACAGATGAAAAAACTTTTCGCGATAGATTTTAAAAGGCTGCTGCAAAACAGGGCGGCCATAATAATAGCGATAGCGGCGCCGCTTATATTTGTCGTGTTCATATCCATAGCGGTGGCGCCGTATTTTTTTGCGGCCGTGCGCACAAATAATTTTTCGGTAGCCGTGTGGTGCGAAGACGACGACCCCCTTACGGCATCGATACTTAAGAGCCTCGTTGAAAGCGAGTCATTAGGCGGGCTTATTGCCACCGAATTCGTAAACAGCGAAGAGGAAGGCCTCGAGGCGGTCGAAAACGGCGCGGCAGCATATATACACATTCCGAGCAGCATGCAGGAAGTGCTGCAGGGCGGGGGCAGCATAACTATCTCGTATTACGGCAATAAGGATATGCCGCTCGAAGACGCGCTTTTATTCGAGACATTGAGTTCGGGCGTAGAGCTCGTTAGCCACGCCCAGCACTCGGTAAACGTATTGTATTTCGACCTCATCGACGCGGGAGCCGGCCGGGAAATCGCGTCGGCGCAGTTCCAGAAGACCACTTTCAAGTTTTTTTCCAGCGTGCTCTCGAGGTCGGCGCTGTATGAAGACACCGGCCTTACGTCTCCCTTAGGTGGCGCGCTGCCATTGGAATATTACGCGGCGAGCTTTCTTATACTGTTCGTGGCGCTGGGGGGAATGCCTATAGCGCGCCTAACCGCCGACGACAGGGGCACCGGCCTCGTGCTTCGCCAGCAGCTTTCCGGCAACACTCCCTTAAGGTGTTTTATGTCGCGGTGGCTTGCGGGAAGCGCTTTTTTGTTCATAGAATATATAATACTCGCGGCGGCGTTCTGCCTTATCGCGGGAGGGGCGTCGCGGTTTTCGGGCAGCCTGCTTATAATGCTGCTGTTCGGCGTTCTGCTAAGCGCCTTTTTAAGCTTAGGCATGATGCTCATTGGGCTGTTCTCTAATACGTCTTCATTTGCCGTGAGGGTATCGTTTATGAGCGTGCTCGCGCTGTCGCTTTTAGGAGGGCTTATAATCCCCTCGGCTTACATGCCGGCCGTAGTACGCGACATTTCGTATTACACCCCGTTTGCCGCCGCGCTTAAGATGGGGATATCGGGCATGTTCGACGGGGAAGCCGCCGGCATACTGTTGTTTGCCGGCATATTCATTGCATATATAGCTGTTATGCTGCCAATAAGCATAAAGAGTTTTAAAAGGAGAACGGATTGAGGCTGTTTTTTTCCACAATAAAATACCGTCTTAAAAACCTGTTTACTTCCGCGCACGGGCTGGTGTTCCTCGCGCTCGCGATCACAGTCGCGGTGTCGCCGTTTATAGGGCTCATAATACCCGACGCGCCGGTGCCTATAGGGTGGATAGACGAAGACGACACGGAATTCTCGAAGCTGCTGCTTAAAAACGTGGAAGAACTCAAAGTGGTATGGGTAACGCGGGACGACGAGGATACGCTCATGGCTAATTTGCAGACGGGCAGGCTGGAAGGCGTTTTCGTTATAAAGAAGGGCTTCGAGGAGTCGATAAAGAAAGGCGACTACGCCGGAACATTGCAGCTGCTGCGCTCACCTTACAGCACAGCCGCGGGAGTGATATCCGAAAGCGTGGGGGGAGAGGCCATGAGGCTGTGGCTATCCTGTTACAGCGGCAAAGAGGCCGAAAGCTACGGCGGAGCCGATCTATATAATAAGGTATTCGAAGACTCAAGCGCGGGCACCGATTCGCCTATACTCTCTATAGAGAGGACTAATGAAGCCGGGCAGACCGGCGAGGTAACGCCGATAATCGACGCGGCGTTCGAGGCGCTTTACGTATTGGCCGCGCTCGCGTGCTTCTTCATGCTCACCGGCATAGCGGTGATGCGGCTGGGAGCCGACTTCCCCGCGCGGCTCAAGACACGCGCGTTTTCCATAGAGAGATTCCGCTTCTCCGCGGCTATAGCCGACACGATATACATACTGCCCGCGGCGGCCATACCGCTTATTGCCTTCGGCATAGGGGGCGCGGGGTATATGATTGCGCCTATGGCAATAATGTTCGCGCTGTACCTGTTCTCATACGGCGGCATAGCCGCGCTCGTTTCCAAGATACAAAACCAGACGGCGCTGATGCTGGTTATATCGGTGATAACCATTGCTAACGTAATGTTCGGCTCTATGCTGATAAAGCTGCCCTCGGGCGGGGCTCTGAACGCTTTGACTTTCATATTGCCTTCACGCTGGCTGTCGTCCATTAAGACGATCGACCCGTTAGTTTGCATAGCGGGGCTTGCCGCGTGCGCGGCGGTGTATAACGCGCTGCCGTTTGCGGTGAGGAGGAAAGAAAGCTAACCAAGAGGTATTATAAATATATTCTGCTATATGATTATAGCTGAACGGGGGCAGAGTATGGATACGAAACAGGACCGGCCAGGTTTTCGGGCATACAGAACTCATTTCTACCGCCAGACTTTCGGCAGGTCGCTTTCGGCAAAGCCGATAACAGACAGATACGGGAAAAGCTACGCTATACTTAATAGTGCGCCTTATAAGCTTTTCTGGATCATTTTCATTCCGTTGGTTTTCATTATTACGATTTCACAGGGTCTTCAATTCGGAATTATTCCTGTTCCGGCGGTTATAGGGCTTTACTTTATTGTTTCGGCAATTAGATACTTTACTGCACGTTTTGTGAAACTTGAGTATTCAGAATATATTGAAGACATTATTATTTCATATGAAATGTGTGATA
>CAZJOS010000002.1:37503-51727 GCA_964547655.1 uncultured Christensenellaceae bacterium | reverse complement strand
AATAAAACGTCCCCGTCGTTTGACAGGGACGAGAATTACCCGCGGTACCACCCGTTTTCCCGGGATCCTCCCCGGGCGCTCTAAGTTATTCACATGTAAAGAGGCTGTTGCTTCGCCCATGCCGCTTTCTCCCCGTTTTCAGTCACGCCGGGAAGTCCCTTCTAAAGCGAAGTAATATGGACTGGCGTCCCCTTCATGGTGGTTATTATAACCGTATCGTTAAATTTTGTCCATATCCACACATTAAAAATCCGCAGGCGCCCTTTGGACTAATCATTTGCAGAGAGCGTACGTCTCTTTCGCAATAGCGAGTTCTTCGTTTGTGGGGACGCACCATATGTCTACCTTTGAGTCCTTTGACGAAAGCCTCATCTCTTTGCCTCTCGAATCGAATGCGTTTATATTCTTATCTATGTAAGCGCCAAAACACCCCAGCCCTTCAACGCACATGTTCCTTACCTCATTGTCGTTTTCTCCTATTCCCGCCGTGAATACTATTGCGTCCACGCCTCCCATTGCGGCCGCGTAAGCGCCGATATATTTTCTTACGGTATAGCAGAATACGTCCAATGCAAATTTCGCGCGTTCGTTTCCTCCTTCAGCCGCCTTCCAGAGGTCGCGAAAATCGCTGGAAACACCCGAAAGCCCAAATACACCGCTCTTCTTATTCATATAAGTGTCTACTTCTTTGGCGTCCATGTTCATCGACGTCATCATATACGGTACGATAGCCGGATCTATATCGCCGCAGCGCGTCCCCATAACAACACCCGCAAGCGGCGTTAAACCCATTGATGTGTCTACGCATTTACCCTTATTTACCGCCGTTATGCTAGAACCGTTTCCAAGGTGGCATGTTATTATTTTGATTTTTTTTATGTCCCTGCCGGCAGCCTCCGCATACCTGTAAGCGACGTATTTATGCGACGTACCGTGAAAACCATATCTGCGTATACCGTACTTGGAATACGCTTCATAAGGAAGCCCGTACAGATATGCGTATTTCGGCATCGTCTGATGGAACGCCGTATCGAAAACCGCAACCATCTTCGTGTCCGGCATTATTTCCAGACAGGCTTCGATGCCCATTATATTTGCCGGATTATGAAGCGGGCCGAATTTGATACAATCCCTGATAGCGTCAATGACTTCATCGTTGATAATTACGCTGTCAGTATATTTTTCAGCAGCATGAAGTACCCTGTGCCCAACCGCGCTGATTTCATCCATACTCGAAATAACTCCATGTTCTTTGCTTATGAGCGCTTTAATAACGATTCTCATAGCTTCTTTATGGTTGGTAATAATTGATTCTTCTACGAATTTCTCTTTGCCCTCAGGCTTATGCGTTAAAACGGAAGCATCCATACCTATGCGCTCAACGATTCCCTTCGCAAGCACCTTATTGTTGTTCATCTCTATAAGCTGATACTTAAGAGACGAGCTTCCCGCGTTGATTACCAGAATATTCATTTATGTCTCCTCCTATAGCTGAGCCTGTACGGCTGTAATAGCAACAACTGAAACTATGTCTTCTACGCTGCATCCTCTTGAAAGATCGTTTACCGGAGCGGCGAACCCCTGGCATATTGGGCCTATCGCTTCCGCTCCCGCGAGCCTCTGTACCAGCTTATACCCTATATTGCCCGACTGCAGGTCGGGGAATATCAATACGTTCGCTTTTCCCGCCACCGGGCTTCCCGGCGATTTGAGTTGTCCAACTTTTTCAACGAGAGCGGCGTCGGCCTGAAGTTCTCCGTCCACTAAAAGGCCAGGCGCCTTTTCTCTGATAATTTCCGTAGCATTTACGACCTTATCGGCGAGTTCGTGTTTTGCGCTCCCTTTGGTGGAAAACGAAAGCATCGCTACTTTCGGAGTCATCCCCGTAAGCTGTACCGCGGTCTTTGCCGTCGATATCGCTATAGCCGCAAGCTCGCTCGCGTCCGGGTTCGGGTTTACCGCGCAATCGCCGAAAAGCATTATCCCGTTGTAACCATATTCTTTTGTTTTTAGTTCCATGATAAAGCAGCTTGAAACTATCGAAATACCCGGCAGCATCTTTATTATCTGAAGCCCCGGCCGCAGCGTATTTCCCGTCGGATTAATTGCTCCCGCTACCATTCCGTCCGCCTCGCCTTTTTTGACCATCATGCACGAGTAGAACATCGGGTCGGCCATCGTTTCTCTTGCCTGCTCCATCGTAATGCCTTTGTTTTTTCTCATCTCAAAAAATTCAGCCGCATAACTCTCCAGTTTTCCGGTTTCAGTAACGTCTATGGTACTGACTCCGGAGTAGTCGAGCCCTGCGGCCTTATTTCTTATTTCAGTCGTATTGCCGAGCAATATTACGTCTGCTATACCTTCTTTGGAGATGATCTCCGCTGCTTTCAGAGTCCTCTCCTCAGTCCCCTCAGGCAGAACTATTCTTTTTTTTAAAGAACGAGCCCTTTGCCTGATATCGTCCATTAGTCCCATTTGTCTCCCCTTCTCCCTTTTAAAATAAAAAATACAAACACCTTATATTAGTGTTATAATAAAATACTTATTAATTATAGTAGATTAAATTGTTTTTGAAAAGGAGAATTTTGTGCGTATTTGCGGAATTATTTCCGAATACAACCCTTTTCATAGCGGGCACGAGGCGCATATAGAGCTGTCGCGCGAAAAAACAAATGCCGATCTCATAATTTGCGTCATGAGCGGCAATTTTGTGCAACGCGGCGAACCCGCAATATTTGATAAATGGATACGCGCCCGGTGCGCGCTGATGTGCGGGGCTGACGCGGTGATAGAACTGCCTTTGCTTTACGCAGCGCAGAGCGCCGAAGGCTTTGCAACGGGCGGCGTTGCTTTGCTCGACGCCGCCGGCGCCGATACTATAAGCTTCGGGTGTGAAACTGACGATATTGATTCGCTTAAGCGCGCGGCGCAAATGCTTGCGCACGAAACCGAAAACTTCAAATACCTGCTTAAAGAGCATCTTGACAGCGGTGTAAGTTTCCCCAAAGCGCGGATGATGGCCGCCTTTCCCGAAGAAAAAGGCGAGTTTTCAATGCCTAACGCCATACTCGCGGTCGAATATATAAAAGCCATAATAAGAAGCAAATCATCTATCACACCTGTCGCAATAAAACGCGTAGGCCAATGCTATCATTCAACCGATATAGACTCTCCGCTCGCGAGTGCGACCGCTATACGCAAGGCGCTAATGTATGGCGATGTTGGAAAGGCTTTAAACGCTATGCCAGAAGCCTGTTCTCAATACATAAGCCGGGTCTTAAGCGAAGGATTTATTCCCGTGATGCCGGAATTTTTTGAAAAAGAGCTTATCTTTATTTTGAGGAGTCGCGGGAAGGAGTATATAACTTCTCTCCCCGACGTTTCGGAAGGCCTTGAAAACAGGATATACGCCGCCGCCTTAGAATGCTCGACGAGAGAAGAACTAATAAGCAGAGTAAAAACAAAGCGCTACGCCTATACGCGCATCTCCAGGATACTGCTTTACGCATTGCTCGGCATTACGTCTGATATGATAAAGGACCGCAGCGAACGCAAGGTGGATCATATCAGAATAATTGGAGTGAAAGACGAAACCGTCCTCAAGGCGCTGTCAAAAAAAGCCCTTGTTCCGCTCGTAACAGGTTCTGCTGCTGCGTCAAACTATGAAGACATAGACTTAAGCGCTTCCAACGCTTACGCGCTCAGCCAGAATACAGAACCATTTTGCCTTACCGGACGAGACTTTACCGAAAAGCTAATAATAGAGAATTGACTTCCTGCACAGGTCTTATTCTTTTTCACGGCCTCATATAAATATCAAAGAGGTTATTGATGAAGAAGATATTTATTATCGTCTGCCTTTCGGCCATGGCGTTCTTTTTATTTCTTTACCCGGAAAATTGCCTTGAAAGCGCAAAAAAAGGGCTTGATCTGTGGTATGCCGTCGTGCTTCCTTCCCTGCTGCCTTTTATGGTCGTTTCTTCGATACTTCTCGAGACAGGTATAGTCAGGCTGCTCTCTTTCTTTTTTTCGCCTGTAACAAGAGTATTGTTCGCCGCGCCGGGCGAAAGCGCTTTTATTTTTCTTGCGTCGGCGCTATCGGGATACCCTATGGGCGCAAAGCTCTCTGCCGAGCTGTATTCCAAAAATCAGATATCGGAAAGCGAAGCGCAGACGATAATACGCTTCACCAGCGTCTCGGGTCCATTATTTATTTCGGGCGCGGTAAGCGCGGGTATTCTGGGAGCCCCTGAAACGGGCATATATCTTCTCGCTGCCCATTACCTCTCGGCCTTCCTCACAGGGGTCATATTCGGTTTGTTCAAAAGAAAAAAGAGGCAGGCCGCAAAGAGAGCAAGTTTTAAAAGCGTGCTGAGCGATTTTAAGAAAGATCTGTATTCATGCCGCCCTTTTGGCGATATGCTTACCGACAGCGTTGAAAAATCGCTGTTTACGCTGATAAAGATAGGAGGGATGATAATCACATTCTCGGTGGTCATCGAGGTATTGTCGGTAAGCGGCGTGCTTGACGCCGCCGTATGGGTGTATTCGCCCGTGGCGCGCCTTTCGGGGCTCACCGAAGCGAGTGTTAGAGCTATGATAATAGGCGGCATAGAGATGCCGAACGGCTGCTATGCGATAGCTAACACGGCGCTCAGCATTCAGCAAAAACTCCCTGTGATCTCTTCCATAATTGCGTTTGGAGGCGCCTGCATCCATATGCAGACGAGATCGGTGTGCGCGGCTGCAAACCTTCGTCCCAAACGATTTATTCTTGCGAAAAGCGTTCAGGCCGCATTGGCCTACGCTCTATGTTGTTTTATACTGATGATCTTCCCGGTTGGCAGCGTTCAAACTTCTTCACGGGACATGAAAACGGCCGCTTACTTCTGTATAGGGTTTACAGCCGTTGCTCTTGCAATATTGCTAATAAGGTTTATCCGGAAACGAAGATCCGTTTCAGCCTGATTTGCGCTTTACGGAAAGCTCAGCCCTGTTTTCCCTGATAAGTTTAATATAATCGGCAAGATATGTTTCAAGCTCGCCCAATATACCGTCGGCGTACTCTTTTGAGCCCAGGGTTATTTCCCGTGCGTTGTTTTCCGCCAGTTTCAACAGATCTTTAGCCTTTATTTCAGCTTCCTGTATCACGCTGTTTTCACAAACGCGGGTCTTCAGTTCGTCTTCCGCGCTCGAAACTATAGAAGCCGCTTCTTCTTCCGCATCTTTTAATATCTGCTCCCTTTCCTTTATCAGCTCTTCCGACTTTTTTATCTCGCCCGGAATAGCCTTTAAAATATCGTCTATGATCTCATAGCAGATATCAGTATCGATAGTCCGCTTGTTGGAAAATACGGCTTTCGGGCTGTTCTCTATTTCTTCTTTAAGTTCGTCCAGCAATTCGTATATCTTCATACTATTTGCCCGCCAAACATTTTACTATATCGTTTTTTATCGCTTCGGGTACAAGACCTGTCAAGTCCCCGCCGAAAATAGCAAGCTCTCTTACAAGGCTTGAGCTTAAAAAAGAATGATTGGTATCGGTCATCAAAAAAACGGTCTCGATATTTTTAGCGAGTTTCGCGTTCAGCGCCGCCATCTGAAATTCATATTCGAAATCGGATATGGCCCGCAAACCCCTTACTATAAGATTTGCCTTGTTATTATTCATATAATCGACGAGAAGCCCGGAAAAGCTGTCAGTCTTTACATTAGGCAGGTAAGGCGTGCTCCTCTTTATGAAGTCGATCCTTTGCTCGGTGGAAAAAGCGGGAGTTTTATTGCTGTTTACAAGAACCGCTACCGTTACTTCGTCGAACAAAGCCGCCGCGCGTTCTATTATGTCAATATGCCCGGCGGTGACAGGATCAAAGCTTCCGGGATAAACACATTTAATCATATCATCCTCCGTACTCCAAAAACCACAGGGATATATCCCCGTAATCTTTTTTCTTTATTAAATTATACTTCGCCGGGAGAATAAAATCAAATTTCTTCCTGCATTCAACGGCCAATTTGCAGCCTTTTTCAAGTATACCCGCGGCGTCGGCCGTCTCTAAGAATCTTATATAAAGTTCCGAGTCGTAAGGAGGGTCTATAAAAACGATATCGTATCTTTTTAGCCTGCCTGTAAGCTTAAAAATATCGCCTCTGTAAATGTCATAGCTTTCATTGGCGGTTGCCTCAACGTTTCGCCTTAACGTTTTTAAACACTCCGGCTCTGTTTCCACGAAATCTACATGCGCGGCGCCTCGCGACAGCGCCTCTATCCCCAGAGCACCGCTTCCCGCAAATGCGTCTAAAACACACGCTCCCGGCAGGTCGAATTGCAGCGCCCCAAACAGCGCCTCTTTTACTTTATCGGTGGTCGGCCTTATTTTATCGTTTTTTGGGCATTCGAGCCGCTTTCCCTTGAAGCTGCCTGCTATGACGCGCATCAAATCTCTCCTATTATCCTTTTCTCGGTAACTACCAGGTCCATGGGAATATCGTGGCTTCCGGCGTCTATCTTTTCGACTATCTGAAAGTCGAAACAGACTCCTATCTTATAAGCTTTTGTTCCCTTAAGGAAGCGGTCGTAATACCCCCCGCCTTGCCCTATCCTGCCCAGGTCGAGGCCGAAAGCTATTCCGGGGACGATTATAACGCCGGGTTTGCAGGCATACCCTTCCGGAGCTGCAGGCTCCGGTATGCCGTAAACATTTTCCTTCAATACACAATCGCGGCTGTAGTCTGCCGCGATCATTTCCCCTTTACCTATAACACAGGGCAGCGATATGCTTTTCCCCATATCGATACATTTATTAATGAATCCAAGCATCTGGGGCTCGTTATTATATGAATAAAAAGCCATGATGCGGCCCGCCTTTATTACTCTCTCCAGCGACAGCAGCTTATCTGCAATAACGCCGCTGAAGGCTTTTATCTGCTCCGGATCCATCACAGCTCTTAATTTTTTTATTTTTTCTCTTATTTCCCGCTTATCCATTACCATCCCAAAAAACGCCGCGGCTTCTCGAAGACCCTTTTATTTCAGTGAAATACTATTTTTTATTCTCCAGATAGAGCCTTGGCACCCTGGGGGATACGGCGCATAATACTTCGTAACTTATCGTGCCGCAGAGGGCGGCAAACTCGTCCGCGGTTATTTCATCCCTTCCCTGCTTTCCTATTATCACGGCTTCGTCTCCCAATGCCGCTTCAGGTATACCCGTTACGTCCACAAGAGTCTGGTCCATGCACACGCGGCCCACTACTTTTGCGCGCTTTCCGCCTATCAATACTTCCCCTCTGTTTGACAGCAGCCTGTTGAACCCGTCGGCATAACCTATGGGCAGCGTAGCTATCCTCATCTCGTAAGGGGTGGTGAATGTGCATCCGTAGCTTATCTTTTCACCCGCCGGCAGAGTTTTTATATGCGATATCTTCGTATGCACCGACATTACGGGCGAAAGCTCAACGCTTTTATCCACTTCGTTTGACGGATAGCAGCCGTACATCGCTATGCCGACCCTCACCATATCATACGCGAGTTGAGGGCAGTCGATAGCCGCGCCGCTGTTAGCGGCGTGAATAAGGGGCGCAAACCCCCGCTCATTGGCCCGCTTTATATATTCTCTGAACTTCTCGTTCTGCATTAAGGTATATGCCTTGTTTGCTTCGTCCGACGCCGCGAAATGGGTCATAAGGCCTTCCAGTTCAAGGAACTCCGATTTCTCTATTACGTCAAGTATCTCTTCCATCTCTTCGAAAGTCTTTATGCCTACCCTGTTCATGCCAGTATCGACTTTCAGGTGAAGCTTAATTCTTTTTTTAAACTTGTCTGCGACCTCGGCGGCATTTTTTACGCATTCCCCTGACGTTACCACCATGCTCAAGTCGAGGCCGGCGGCTATTTCCCACTGCCAGCGGTTAGATGGGCCAAGTATTAGTATAGGAGCGCTGACGCCTTCTTCGCGCAGCACAGCGGCTTCCTCAGGTATTGCTACCCCCAGCCATTCAGCGCCCGCTTCAATTGCGGCTTTTGATACCATTACGCTTCCGTGTCCGTACGCGTCGGCTTTTACTGAAGCGCAGAACTTTGTCCCTTCGGGCAAACGCGACTTTATATTAGTTACATTCCGCTTTACAGCGTCTAAATCTATAACAGCGTACGTCGATCGTATCAGCATTTGTACCTTTCTCTGCCACCACAAAAATCATTTACTGTTTCGAGACCTCTGCAGCTCAATAGATGTCCTCCTCTTTAAGCAGCCTCACGTTGCATCCTTTAAGCGCCTCTGCAGCGCCTTCGATGTTTTCTACCCGGAACAGTATAAGCGCGTTCTGGGCGGGTGTGCGCACAAAAGAATACAGGTATTCCACGCTTATGCCCGCTTCGTCGAGCGCCTTAAGTACGCCTGCGAGGCCGCCCGGCTTGTCTGTCACTTCCGCCACTATGACTTCCGTCATGCTGGCTGTAAACCCGTTTTGTTTCAGAACGGTTACAGCTTTATCCGGGTCGTTCACTATACAGCGCATTATCCCGAAATTCGTCGTATCGGCAATCGACAGAGCGATAAGGTCGATCCCCGACTGCCCAAGAACCTCGGTTATCCTCGCCAGCCTGCCTTTTTTGTTTTCCACGAAAACTGATATTTGCTTTATCATAACCATTCCTCCTTATAACTTCCTTTTATCTATTACCCGTTTTGCCTTGCCCATGCTTCTCTCAATTGTTTTAGGTTCTACCAGCGTGACCTTCATGTTTATATTCAAAACGTTTTGTATCTTGCTCCTTATCTTCTCGCTCAATGTCTCAAGCCTTTTTACCTCGTCTGAGAAGAACTCGGGCAATACTTCGACCTGCACTTCAAGTGTATCGAAATTGTCTGCCCTGTCAACGATTATCTGATAATTAGGCGATACCTCGGTCATCTTGACGAGAACGCTCTCTATTTGCGATGGGAATACGTTGACCCCACGGATTATGAGCATATCGTCCGTTCTGCCCATTACCTTATCCATGCGCACCATAGTGCGCCCGCACCCGCACTTTTCGGGGTGGAGCGATGTTATGTCCCTCGTCCTGTACCTTATGAGCGGAATGCCCTCTTTGTCTATGGTCGTTATTACCAACTCGCCCTTTTCGCCGTACGGAAGCGGCTCGAGCGTATCCGGGTCGATTATTTCGGGCAGGAAGTAGTCTTCCGCTATGTGCAGGCCGCATTTGTACTTGCAGTCGGACGCAACGCCCGGCCCCATTATCTCGGAGAGCCCGTAGATATCTATAGCGAGTATCTTAAGGCGCTGCTCTATTTCGTTCCTCATGGCCTCTGTCCACGGCTCCGCGCCGAATATGCCCGCCTCCAGCTTGAGCGACTTCCTGTCTACGCCCATCTCCTCCATGGTCTCAGCCATGAAGAGCGCGTACGACGGCGTGCACGCGAGTATGGTAGAGCCGAAATCCTGCATCAGCATTATCTGGCGCTCCGTGTTGCCGCCCGATACCGGAACGGTCATAGCCCCCAGCGCCTCCGCACCGTAGTGTGCCCCGAGGCCGCCGGTAAATAGCCCGTATCCGTAAGCAACCTGAACGACGGAATGTCTATTGCCGCCCGCGAACACGAGCGTCCTTGCCATCAGGTCAGCCCAGTTCGCAATATCCCTTTTCGTATATCCTACTACCGTCGGTTTGCCGGTAGTACCCGAAGAAGCGTGCACCCGCACTATCTCCTCCTTCGGCGCTGCAAACAGCCCGAAAGGGTAATTGTCTCTTAAATCGGTCTTCATCGTGAAAGGAAGGCGTTTTAGATCGTCAAGGCTCTTTATATCCTCAGGCTTTATTCCCTTTCCGTCGAATGCCTTCTTATAGAAAGGCACGTTTTCGTATACCCTTTTTGCCGTCTTTTTCAGCTTTTCAAGCTGCAGGGAATCAAGCTTCTCCCTGTCCATACATTCGATTTCTTCGTTCCAATACATACCGGCCTCCATCATTCTACCTTATTCTACCGTACTGCTTTATCAGGACCCTTGCCCTAAAAAGCTTTTGGCTTTTAGTAAACTGTTTTACTGTCCATAACCTTTCTCAAAAGCTTTAAGGTTTACTTCTAAATGCTTTTCAGGCACCGTTTCCTTTATCGCGTCTAAAAAAAACTTTTTATCGATATCCATGTGCCTTGCGAGCACCCCAATAAGCGCCGTATTCACCGTTTTTTCGTTGCCCGCCTGCTTAGCGAGCGACAGCGCATCAACGAAAACTGCGTCAGGCATTATGCCTTTGATCCTCGCTTCTGTGTCGGCAGGATATTTTTCAGCCCCGGTCACTACCGGCAGCGGCGATATCTGCTGCGTATTTACAAACATACTGCCGTTCTGTCTCAAACGGCCGATCCACCTCAATCCTTCAAGCTTTTCGAAAGCGAGTAATATATCCGCACTGCCCTCGTCGATGACCGGCGAATATACCTTCTCTCCGAAACGCACGTGGGTTACTACGCTTCCTCCGCGCTGTGCCATGCCGTGCACCTCGGATAGTTTTACGTCAAACCCCTGCGCCAAGGCGAGGTTGCCTAGTATCCTGCTCGCGAGCAGCGTGCCCTGCCCGCCTACGCCTACAATCAATATATCAGTCATTTTGGCACCTCCGCCGCCTCTATGGCGCCGAATGCGCATACGTTGACGCACAGGCCGCAGGCAGTGCATATAGTATCGTCTATTCTCATTCCGTCCGCCGCTTTTTCGATAGCGGGGCACCCGAGCTTTAAGCATGCGCCGCACGTTTTGCATTTATCGCTGATACTGTATGCCAAAGGATGCTTCCGGTCGAGCATTACACAAGGGCGCTTAACTATTACAACGCTCAATTCTTCGCGCTCAGTCTCCTCTTTTATCACCGCTTCAAGCGCTTTCAAGTCGTACGGATCGACCGTGCGCACATGATCTACTCCTACGCTCTTTACAAGGGCGGGTATATCTATGGCGTATGCGGGGTCGCCATTTATGTTTTTTCCAGTCGCCGGGTGGTCCTGATGCCCAGTCATGCCTGTCGTGGAATTATCAAGGATCAAAACGGTCGAAGTCGCTCCGTTGTATACCATGTCAATAAGCCCCGTTATGCCGGAGTGGATGAACGTAGAATCTCCTATCACCGCGACGAGCTTCCTCGCAAAATCCTTGCCTCTGGCCTTTTCCATTCCCATTGCTGCGCCTATGCTTGCGCCCATGCATATGCAGGTATCTATGCCCTGAAGAGGAGGCAGGGCGCCGAGAGTGTAGCAGCCTATATCGCCCGTGGCGGTTATCTTCAGCTTTTTGAGCACGTAATACACTCCCCTGTGCGGGCAGCCCGGGCACATCACCGGCGGCCTCTGCGGAAGCTCCCCCTGTTCCACCGGTTTCTTCTTTGCTCCGCCCAGTCTTTCGGCGATCAGGTTGACGCCGTATTCGCCCTGTACAGTGAATACGTCTTTGCCGATAACGCCTATGCCCATGGCCTTTATCTGCTCTTCTAAGAATGGCTCGAGTTCTTCCGCGACATATAGTCTCTTCACCTTTGACGCGAACTCTTTTATAAATTTTTCCGGCAGCGGATAAACCATTCCGAGTTTGAGAACGCTTGCTTTGGGCAGCGCTTCCTTGACATACTGGTAAGTTACGCCGCTGGTGATGACTCCTATATCAATATCGTTATATTCGGCGTGGTTAATATCCATCGTATCGGAATACATCTTTATATCGTTCATTCGCTTCTCGACGATAACGTGGCGTTTCTTAGCCATGCCGGGCATCATAACGTATTTGCCCGCGTCTTTTATGTAAGGCTTAAGGGGTATGTCCTGCCTGTCCGATATTTCAACTATGCCCTGTGAATGCGAGAGCCTCGTATTCGAGCGGACGAATACGGGCGTATCGAATTTTTCGGATAATTCAAAGGCGAGCTTGACGAATTCTTTTGCCTCCATGCTGTCCGCAGGTTCGAGCATGGGGACGTGAGCGCTCCGCGCGTAATATCTCGAGTCCTGTTCGTTCTGACTGGAATGCATGCCGGGGTCGTCGGCAACTATTACGACAAGCCCACCGTTTATGCCCGTATATGAGGCTGTGAACAGCGGGTCGGCGGCAACGTTGAGCCCTACGTGCTTCATGCAGCAGATCGATCTCGCTCCCGCTATCGCGGCGCCTATGGCGACTTCCAGCGCGACTTTTTCGTTAGGCGACCATTCGGAGTATATCTCTTCGTATTTCGCTATGTTTTCCGTTATCTCGGTACTCGGCGTACCTGGGTAAGCCGTCGCGACCGTTACTCCCGCTTCATAAGCGCCTCTCGCAAAGGCTTCGTTGCCAAGCATAAGTTTCTTCATGTATGTCTCCGTTTAGCGTAAATCCGTTACCCTCTTTGCCTTACCCTCAAACCGCTTAAGCGACTCAGGCTCTACGAGCCTCACGTCGGCGTCTATGCTGAGCACAGTGTAAAGCGAATCCTTTACCTTCTTTTCCAGCGCTTCGAGAGCGCTGAACTTATCGAGCAGCTCCGCGTCTATCACTTCTACGAGCACTTCTATCTTATCCATATACCCGTCTTTGCGGACTATTATCTCGTAATGCGGCCCTAAGTCGTCAATATCGAGCAGCACGCTCTCAATCTGCGACGGGAATACGTTGACGCCGCGGATTATGAGCATGTCGTCGGTGCGCCCCTGTATCTTCGCCATGCGCATAGACGTCCTTCCGCATTCGCACTTTTCGGGTATGAGCCACGTTATATCCTTCGTGCGGTAGCGCAGTATGGGCAGAGCTTCTTTTGTCAGCGACGTTATTACGAGTTCGCCCGGCTGCCCGAAAGGCACCGGCTCCAGCGTATCCGGGTCCACTATCTCGCAGAAAAAATGGTCTTCCGCTATATGCATGCCGTTTTTATGATAGCACTCTCCCGATACTCCCGGGCCTATTATCTCGGAAAGGCCGTAATTCTCGGTGGCAGTCATGCCCCACGCCTTTTCTATCTCGCGCCGCATCTCTTCCGTATGGCCTTCTCCACCGAACAGGCCCAGCCGCAGCGGCAGCTTATTTGTATCTATGCCCGCCTTCCTTGCGCACTCGCCCATATACAGAGCGTACGACGGAGTGCCAACCAGTACCGTCGTGCCGAAATCCTGCATCACCATCAGCTGCCGTTCGGTATTGCCTCCCGATATCGGTATTACCGTCGCGCCAAGCTTCTCCAATCCGTAATGCAGCCCGAACGCCCCTGTAAACAGCGTATACCCGAACGTTATCTGGATGATATCTTCGGGCGTTACGCCCGCCGCGCACGCGAGCCGCGCTATGAGTTCCGCCCACATGTCTATGTCGGCTTTTGTGTAGCCCACTACAGTGGGTTTGCCCGTAGTGCCCGACGACGCATGTATCCTTACTACTTCTTTCATAGGAACCGCGAAAAGCTTATACGGGTAATTCTTCCGCAGTTCGTCCTTTACAGTAAAAGGGATCTTTCTTATGTCTTTAAGCGTTCTTATGTCTGCCGGCTTTATTCCGGCGGCGTCAAGCTTTTTTCTGTAATGCTCAACGTTGTTGTAGCACCGTTCTACCGTTTTTTTAAGGCGCTCGAGCTGTATCGATTCTATCTCGTCCCTCGAGGCGCATTCCATGCTTTCATTCCAGATCATGATCTCTCCTCTTTTTTCGGCATGACCGTAAAAAGAAATGCCGTGCTTCCGTTCTTCTTGAGTAACCACTGATCGAAAAGCGGTTACTTTTGCGTTGATTATAGCTTAATTATTGCAAAAAATAAAGTGTTTAAGTTATTCTTATTGTATAGATAAATTTATATGAGTTCCAAACGCCATCCTGCCTTATCAAAAGTATTCCATAAAAAAATGCACCGGACGATTCAATGCGGCGCATAAAATCTTTTATAGTCATTCATTAAGTATGTTCGGTATATTTTCTATTAAAAATCGCTGCGCGTTTTTATCGTAAAGCATTATCTCGAAAGCTCCTCTTGCGGTCTCCCTCATTTCCGAAGACATGCCTATGGAAGCCGATTTGTCGGTAAGTACCTTTCTGTGTTTGCCCGGCTCAGTCTCCTGCGCCTGAAGATAGCCTTCCTTTGTGAGCCAGCTTGTTACCGTGATCACCGCAAGTTTCTTTCTTCCGGGGTGGGTCGCCGCGTCGTTGACAGCCTTAACGAATAGGGAAATTGAGACCGGCCTATCGGAAATTTCTACGCGTGCAAGCTCCTCAT
>CAZJOS010000002.1:36213-37403 GCA_964547655.1 uncultured Christensenellaceae bacterium | reverse complement strand
AATAGGGAAATTGAGACCGGCCTATCGGAAATTTCTACGCGTGCAAGCTCCTCATCCGTTATGTAAAACGGCTCCTGCGCTCCCGGTTTTCCTATGCTTCCTCCATTCGCTATCACCTGAGAAAGTACGCTCGATACGTAAAAGAAGCAGCGTGACAGCCTGACATTATTCAATATTGTGTCCTGCGGAAGTTCCTTTCCGTCGAGCGGGTCTATGCCTTCCGCGAGCTTGTCCATATATTCCTTCGCCCTTCTAAGCTTATCGAGTTCGGTTATCATAGAACGCCTCCTATTATTACTGGTGTTATATAACTTCTGCATTTTTCGCCTTTTTCCTCTATTTATATACAAAAAAGCCGTGGTAAAAACGGCTTAAATTTAACTTTATGGTCCTGCTATTCATTCTCCTATTATCTTTATCAACAGTTTCTTTTTTCTCATTCCGTCGAATTCGCCGTAAAATATCTGCTCCCACGGCCCGAAGTCCAGCTTTCCTTCGGTCACCGCGATAACGGCTTCCCTGCCCATCACGGTTCGCTTCAGATGCGCGTCGGCGTTGTCTTCGAAGCCGTTGTGGGCATATTGGGAATACGGCTTTTCGGGGGCAAGCTTCTCGAGCCAATTTTCAAAGTCGCCATGCAATCCCGATTCGTCGTCGTTTATAAATACGCTCGCGGTTATGTGCATTGCGTTTACGAGGCAAAGGCCTTCGCTTATACCGCTCTCGTACAATGCTTCCTCTACTTCGCGGGTAATGTTAACAAAAGCCCTTCTCTTCGGGATATCCATTATGAGTATCTTCCTGTAGCTTTTCATTGCCTGCCTCCCAAGTCTTTATAGCAGTATCATATGCGATATACTACATGCTGTAAAGCAATAACAGCCCCAAAAGGCTTGAGCCTTTCGGGGCTGTCGTCTGAACGATCATCCATTCAATTAATCACTTGCAATAGATCATGATTGCGTCGCGAAAGAATTCCGCGCATCCCGGAGCTATTTTATCGTAGTAAGCAGTGAACCGCTCGTCGTCAACGTACATCTGCCCGAGGCCCATATGGGCCTCTTTGCTGTATCCGTCCCAAAAGAACATCAGCCACTGTTTATGCAGTTCGCACGCCTTTTGTGCGAGTTCCCCGGCGGGGTCTCCCTGCTCCAATGCGGCTTTCAGCGTTTCATTAAGTTCCGCCGACA
>CAZJOS010000002.1:28073-36113 GCA_964547655.1 uncultured Christensenellaceae bacterium | reverse complement strand
CCCAGTTCCCGGTAAAACATTATCTGCTGAAGCCTTTCCACCTGCTCTTTACCGTATATCCTGTATCCGGAGGAATTTATCCGTGCGGGTTTAAGCAGCCCAATCCCGTCATAATAGCGAAGCGTCCTGGCGGTTACGCCGGCCATTCTGCCAAGCTTTTTTATCGTATACTCCACTTCATCACCTCCCGACAAAACCGATGGTAAACCATTACGCTGCGTAAATGTCAAGCACAATATCAAAAATTTTATAAAAAAAGCATCGGCAAGCCTGCCAATGCTCCTGAAAGTTTATTCCGTACTATATTCAGCTTTCATGCAGCCCATAACCGGCTTCTTCGACCGCGTTTTTCATGTCTTCAAAGCTTACTTTATCCTCATCGAAGCCGACGCACATTGTATCAGTATTCAAATCTACATCGCAGCTTTTTACTCCGTCAAGTTCGCTTACCGCGTTTTTTACGTGCATTACGCAATGGCCGCAGCTCATTCCGCTTACTTTATATGTTTTTTCAGTCATATCGAACACTCCTTATCTATACTTCTGTCCATGATTATTTTATCACGCTGCCAAAAATCAATTCCGTAACTTTATTACAATGGATCAGACGAGTTCGAGCGCCTGCTGCAGCAGCTGAGCGCAAAGATACTTTGCTTTATCCCAAACGAGAGAAGAAAATTCACTGTCGTCGTGCGGCGCCGACCCGCCGCCTACGGGCGTTAATTCTATGCAGAATGCGGGATGTAAGAATTCCTGCCTGAACCAGTTTTCAAAACCCGCAGCATAATCGGCGGGGTCTTGTGTTATCGGTTTAAGATTGTAACCGGTTACGTCCGCAAGAGTCTGCGCAATGGTATTATCAGCAGGTATGGCAGCTTCAGTGCCGCTGTCCGCCCAATAAATTACCTCTCCCTTTGTGTGAAAAGACGCCGCTAAAAGGAATTCGTTTTCATTGCACAGATTCATCATGGCTATAACTTCAGGCTCAGTAGCAGGCTCCTTGCCCATATAGTTTTCTGAACTTGGCCCGCTCGGGCCTTCCTTTTCACTCCAAAGGCAGGGGTACTGGCGGTTTAAATCGACTCCGTTTATATTTGCCTTCCATTCGCTATAGCTGCTCTTTATCATCCGCATGCTTCTTACCTTTTCCGGTTCGGCGACTAAATCTATACCGTTCTGCACCAGGTTAACGCCGTCCGGATTGACCATAGGAACTGCATATATTGTAGCTTCGTCGAGCAGCGCTCTAATATCGAATTCACCGTACGTTCCGGTAGTCTCATAGGCACGGGCGTACTCGTCTATAGTTTCCATGAGAAAAGTTGAAGTTATATATTCGCGCGCGTGATGCGCTCCGGCCAGCACTATTCTTTTATCGCCTTTGCCGAATTTGATCAATAACAGGTCCCTGCCTTCAACGGATTTCCCTATCGATCCAATATCGATCAAATCGGGATACATCTCTTTAAGCTTGCCGGCGTCCTGTTTCATTTGATCATAGCAGTATGTTTGGTTGGGATCAACGATGTTTTCGTAAGTTTTCGCCGTTTGCGTTGCAGTTTCCGTATTCTTTGGCGGAGCGGTCACTTTCGTCGGAATAACGCCTGATTGCGGCTGCACGGAGCATCCCGCGAATATAATAACAGATATTATCAATAATATTGCCGTACGTTTCATTATGCAGCCCATTTCTCACCAACACCCGTATTCAATAATACCTTATAGATACGTTCAACGTCAACAAAAGAAAAGGCGGCCAAAAAGCCGCCGGAATTTGATAAATTCTATTGTTTTACCGTTGCCTTTCTCATAGCGAGGAAGCTTAAGCCTGCAAACACCGCAAACGATATAAAACACGATAGTACCGCTATATATGGATTGAACCCGTCGAGGAAACCTCCCGCCTTTGCGAATATATGCCCTATCGCTTCGAAGATTTCACCGCGGAAAATAAACGTATCGACATACGGCAGTATCATGAAGATGAATACCGGAACTCCAATCGAAACCAATAGTTTCACCGGTTTATTCATTCTGTAATATAGCGTTGTAATAAAGAAACCTGCCATCGCGACAAACGCATAGAAGAAAAACATCCATACAAGGCCGTCGAAGAAAATGCTCGCTGTCCTTCCCGGCCATATCAAATCTCCGTAATGAAAAAAATACATATTTTCAAACATCGAATTGTAGTTTCCCAATAATGAAAGCAGCAGCCCATTAAGGCTGTCTATAACCGCCATTCCCGCTGCCAAGGGAAGAAGAGCGGCAATATAACTTTCAAACATCGTCCTTCTTGAAACGCCATTTGCGAGAAAGAGATGGAAAGTGCTTTTAAACGAATTGAGCCCGATAACGAACAGGAATATAAGCGTAGCCGCCTCCATACCGCTCGATGACCACTTACCGTATTCGCCCTTCATTGTCAGCCATTGAACGATCATAAATATATAAATGCAATATATGATCAGATAAAATATTATCACCGGTCTTTTCATTTCGGAAAGCTGATATTTCCATGCAGCTTTAAATTTCATTTTTTCTTTCCTCCTTAAGCGTTTGTCAGATATATGAACAGACTCTGCAATTTCATCCCTGAAACTTCGAGCCCCTCGGGAACAGAGGATTTATCGAGCTTTTCTAAAAGGTACGCGCTCTTTATACCGCCGAGCATATCCGCTCCGAGCACGTTTTTGCCTGCAATAAACTCGTCTACTTTCCCCTGCGGCCCCGTTACGGTAAATCCTTTCGACAGCAGTTGCTGCGCTTCTTCCTGAAGAAGTATACGCCCTTTCTTTATTATCACAACGTTTTCGATAACTTCGGCTGCTTCTTCTATGAGATGCGTCGAAACGACTATGGTCCTTGGGTTCTTGTTGTAGTTGTCCAGCAGTTCGCGGTAAAACAGGTCGCGATAGTTCGCGTCCAGTCCAAGTACCGGCTCATCGAGCAGCAGTATCGGGGCCTTGCACGCGAGGGCGATTATTATCTGGAATATCGATTCATATCCTGTCGAGAGTTCCCTTACCTTTTTCCTAAGATCGAGCGCAAACCTGTCGGTCAGATAATACGCGTAATTCATATCCAAATCCGGATAGAACTCATTTGACCATTTGAGTACTTCTTTTACCCTCATCGTATGCGGATAAAGCCGGCTTTCTCCCATACAGAATACTTTTGAAAGCGCCTTATCGCTCTCTATTACCTGCTCGCCGTCGATAAGTATCTCCCCTGAAGTCGGGAACAGTTTGTTTGTAATAAGATTCAGCAAAGTCGTTTTCCCCGCCCCGTTCCTGCCCAGCAGCCCGTATATCTTATTCTCTTCAAACTTAAGGTTTACGTCGCTCAGCGCAGTCGTTGCGCCAAACTGCTTTGTTATTTGTTTTACTTCGATCACGCTCATTCCTTGATCCCTTTCTTTATCATTTCATTGATTTCGCTTTTCGTTATTGAAAGTTTATTTGCCTCCGATATAAGCGGAAGCATGAATTTTTCAAAAAACACCTGCTTTCTCTTTTGAATTATTTTCTCTTTCGCGCCCGTTGCCACAAACATCCCGAGGCCCCTTTTCTTGTACAAAATACCGCCCTCCGAAAGCAGCCCAACGCCCTTTAAGACCGTTGCGGGGTTTATCTTGTACTTTACCGATATTTCGGTTGTCGAAGGCACCTGCTCGTTTTCCATAAAACTTCCTTCGATTATCGCGTTTTCTATTTCTTCCGCGATCTGCATGAATATCGGAGTATCGCTGTTGAAGTTCAGAAACATGGGCATTCGCTCCTTTGGTTATATACTTATGTAACTAACTATAGTGCATATCGATCGATTTGTCAATATCATCTTACGTCTTAGCATATAATAGATTTGCGGCTTTAAGCAGGGCCTTAAGAAAGCTCCATCCGGCGTTTTGTGAAGGTAATTTATTTATTTGATTTTTAGTCTATTTATGATATTATTTTTTCGAAAATCATTGAAAGGCGCGATACCGAGTTGGAAAAGAAAATAACGCTTTACGGATTCAACAACCTTACCAAGTCATTAAGCTTTAACATATATGACGTGTGTTACGCCGAATCCCATAAAGATAAGAACGACTATCTTATCTATATAGACGAGCAGTATAACTCCGAACGTTTGACAAATATACTTTGCACAGTTACTGATATAATAGGGGCGCATGTACTCAACATTTCGAAACAGGATTATGAACCGCAGGGCGCGAGCGCGGCCATACTTATAAGCGAAGAAACGATAGACGCCGGCTTTATCGACCCAAGCTGCAATAAAGGAAAAATAATCTTTGAAAAAGACAGCGTCGTCGCGCATCTCGATAAGAGCCACGTTACGGTGCATACTTACCCGGAATTTCATCCTGAAAAAGAGATAACGACGTTCAGGGTGGATATTGACGTTTCGACCTGCGGAAAGATATCCCCCCTTAATGCGCTTGATTTTCTAATATCGAGTTTCGATTCCGACATTATTTCGATAGATTACCGCGTACGCGGGTTTACGCGCGATGTTAACGGGAATAAATATTATATAGACCACGAGATAAACTCGATACAGAACTTTATAAATAAAGAGACGCTGAATGACTACGACGCCATAGACGTAAACGTATATCAGTCGAATATCTTTCATACAAAGATGATGAGAAAAGAGATCGACTTAAACAACTATCTCTTTAATACCGACGTGTATACCCTTAAGCCCGATCAAAGAAGGGAAATAAGAGACAAGCTATACAGAGAAATGATAGAGATATACTATGGAACAAATATCTATAAGTAAAAGGCAGAACGACCCCACCTACCGGCAGCGGCAGTCCAGGACCCCTATTGAGACCGCGCTATTGGCGTACAGGCAGCGCCGCGTAGTTTCTTTCGACGTTCCCGGACACAAGCAGGGCAAAGGAACGCCCGAACTGCGCGATTTTCTGGGCGATAAATGTATTTCTATAGACGTCAACTCAATGAAATCTCTCGATAACCTCTGCCACCCCATATCGGTTATAAGAGAAGCGGAGGAGATCGCCGCCGAGGCTTTTGGGTGCGACAGCGTATTTTTTCTTGTAGGAGGCACTACCTCTTCGGTGCAGGCCATGATACTCGGCTGCTGTACGGAAAACGATAAGCTTATAATGCCGCGCAACGTACACAGGAGCGCAATAAATGCCGTAATACTGTGTGGAGCCGTACCGGTCTATGTAAATCCGGGCATAAACTCCGAGCTTGGCATACCGCTCGGCATGGCGCTTAAAGATGTTGAAAAGGCCATACTCGAAAACCCCGACGCTAAAGCGGTGTTTGTGAACAACCCTACTTACTACGGCATCTGCTCAGACCTTGAGGGCATCATAAAGCTTGCCCACAGCCACGGCATGCTGGTGCTCGTTGACGAGGCTCACGGAACGCATTTTTATTTTCACGACGACCTGCCTGCCGCAGCTATGCATCTCGGAGCCGACATGGCTGCCGTCAGCGTTCATAAGACCGGGGGTTCTCTTACACAAAGCTCTCTATTGCTCATAAACACGGCGCGTGTAAACGCCGACCATATACGCGTAGTCATTAACCTAACGCAGACGACCAGCGCTTCTTACCTCCTTCTTTCGTCGCTGGATATTGCAAGGAAAAAACTTGCGCTTGGCGGCGTCGCTATGTTTGACAAGGTGCTCGAGCTTGCGGAATACGCGAGAGGCGAGATCAACGATATAGGCGGCTATTACGCCTTTTCTAAAGAGATTAAAGGCCCTGCCGTATACGATTTCGACCGGACGAAGCTCAGCATCAACACAATAAAACTCGGGCTCGCCGGTTTTGAAGTCTATGAAATACTGCGCGACGAATATTCCATACAGGTCGAGTTCGGAGACGTGGTGAACTTTCTTGCAATTATATCAGTCGGAGACACCACCCTGGCGATAGAGCGCCTTGTGGCCGCTCTGGCGGAGATAAAAAGGCTTAAATCCGCCCATGAGACCGCGATGTTCGACCACGAATATATCACTCCCGTCGTCAAGGTATCGCCCGAAAAAGCGTTTTACGCCAAAAAGACGAGCGTTCCGCTCGGGGAAAGCGTCGGCGCAATAAGCGGTGATTTTGTGATGTGTTATCCTCCCGGTATTCCCATTTTGGCCCCGGGCGAGGTGATAACCAAAGAGATAATCAACTATATCAGATTTGCCAAAGAAAAAGGCGCGCTTCTTACGGGCGCCGAAGATATGAATATAGAAAATATAAATATCCTTGTTTAACGGAGATTTAAAATGGAATTGTGGTATACGGAAGAACACACTGATTCGGTAAGGTTTTCTATAAGGGTAAAGCACCAGCTTTACAGCGGCGAAAGCGATTTTCAGAGGATCGACGTATTCGATTCCGAAGAGTTCGGCCTCTTTATGACGCTCGACGGCCTTATGATGGTAACGGAAAAAGACGAGTTCATTTATCACGACATGATAATACACGTGCCTATGGCCGCCAACCTCGATATTAAAAACGTGCTCGTTATCGGAGCGGGCGACGGCGGCAGCGTACGCGAACTTACAAAGTATTCGTCTATCGAGCGTATCGATATGGTCGAAATAGATAAAAAAGTCGTGGACGTGTGCCGCGAATACCTCCCCTCCCTCACGTGCAGCTTAGGCGATAAGCGTGTTAATATCCATTATGCAGATGGATTGAGGTTCGCGCGTTCCAAAGCGGGAGTATACGACCTTATAATAGTGGATTCTACCGACCCAATAGGCCCCGGCGAAGGGTTGTTTACAAAAGAATTCTACGGCAACTGCTATAACGCGCTCACTGAAAACGGCATACTGGTCAACCAGCACGAAAGCCCTTACTATGCCGAGTATTCAAACAACATGAAAAGGGCGCATCAGAGGATACAGGAGTTCTTCCCTATCTGCCGGGTATATCAGGCCCACATCCCTACTTACCCTTCCGGGCACTGGCTTTTCGGTTTCGCCTCAAAAAGAATAGACCCTATACTCGATCTTGACGCGGACAGGTGGAACGCGCTTGGAATAAAAACGAGATATTATAATACCGAATTGCATAAAGCAGCTTTCGCGCTGCCTACTTATGTGAACGATATGCTGGATAGTGTCGATTATGAATAACAAAAGCGCGCTTACGTTTATAGCCTGCAACGCAAAATATAAAGATTCTGATATTGTCATATTCGGAGCCCCGTTCGATGGTACAACGTCTTACCACCCCGGTACGCGCTTTGCTCCGCAGGCTATACGCAGCGCGAGCGACGGCGGCATAGAAAAATACAGCATACACCAAAACAAAGACCTTTCCGATATAAAGGTCTGCGATATAGGCAATGTCAACATACCCATTGGCAATTCTCAGCAGGCATTAAAGGCCATAGAAAAGGCCGCGGCAAAGATAGTGCAGGACGGAAAGATACCGGTAATGTTAGGCGGCGAACACCTCGTATCTCTTGGCGCGATCCGTCCTCTCGCTGAAAAATACCCGGATCTGCACGTTATCCATTTCGACGCGCACGCTGACCTGCGCGATAAGTATTTCGGGCAGAAGCTTTCGCATGCCACTGTAATGCGCCGCATTTGGGAGCTCGTGGGAGACGGCCGTATATTCCAGTACGGCATACGCTCAGGCGAGCGCGAAGAGATAGAATGGGGAAAATCGCACATACGCACTGAATTCTTTTCATGCGCAAACATCGACGCCGACATAAACGCGATAGGTGAAAAGCCGGTCTACCTCTCCATCGACCTCGATGTGCTCGATTCTTCAGTACTGCCCGGCACGGGCACGCCGGAGGCGGGCGGGCTTACGTATAATGAACTCTTAAGCTGCATACTTAAAATGTCCAAACTCAATATAGTAGGCGCCGACGTAAACGAACTCTCCCCCCACTACGACGCAAGCGGGGCCTCGACGGTGGTAGCATGCAAAGTATTGCGGGAATTGCTGCTGATACTTGGCTGAAATTTGCGTTCTTTATTGGCTTCCCCTCATGGTGAAGTCTTTATTTTTTGATTCGTTCCTATATAAC
>CAZJOS010000002.1:0-27973 GCA_964547655.1 uncultured Christensenellaceae bacterium | reverse complement strand
TTATTGGCTTCCCCTCATGGTGAAGTCTTTATTTTTTGATTCGTTCCTATATAACTTCAAAATTAATTATCATTGATTGGTCAATATGTTTGACTGAATCCATATTATAGGATATTATGTATCTGAAATATATGGCATAAATTTTTTATTCAATAATATTTTTCTTAAATAGACAACTGTAGTATCGATTAAAT
Source organism: uncultured Christensenellaceae bacterium (assembly GCA_964547655.1). Taxonomy (GTDB): domain Bacteria; phylum Bacillota; class Clostridia; order Christensenellales; family SZUA-584; genus DTFZ01. The sequence continues at coordinate 27,779 of CAZJOS010000002.1, read as the reverse complement.
CATATTCACTGTATAGAAAGAAGTTAAGTCTATGAAAGTTTCATTCAAGGTTCTAAAATCGCACCGGCTGAGAACGCTGCCGGAAACTACACTGTTAATAAAAAAATGATTTGTTAGCTTAAAATACAGGATCCGTAAAAACTGCTGCAATGACAACACGATTTGTTCATCGTGCTGGTTTTAACCAGCCTTTTCAACAGATAGAATGATTGTTAGGCTTCAGATGAAAGTAAGCGGCGAGTGGGTAAAAGTATTAGGTGACTATTCTCTTCCCCCAGGAACAGAGTGGCATGAATCAACTCTATGGGATTGGCAAGAAGAATGTATATTTAGGACAAAAATATATTCAAGACTTGGTGAAGGAGGAGTAACGGGAGTTGGAGCCGTCTCAAACAGTTTAAACGATTAATCTGCTCATAGGAATATCTTCCGGGAATTATCTCGCTAATAAGATAATTTCCGGAAGAATCTTCAGTAAATAAAAATATAACTGAAATAGTAAACAGGAGAAATAAACATGCGGTGTATAATTAAATGCGTTAAAATTGAAATTAATATCGCATTTCTTTTTATAATTGCGATACTTGCCTGCGCCTGCCAGGCAACGCCGGAAAGAACAGCGGTGGTCTACGGCGGCGGCCTGGAGGAAAAACTCAAAGGAACTCCCGCGCCTTTCGGCGTTTACGAAGCCCCCGCGAACTGGTGGGAAACCCTGGATTTAAAAGGAAGCGATATAAAGATCGAGATCGACGCGGCAATTAGCGTACCGTACGTTACGGCATTCCCCGTATACAAAGTGACAAAGGCTGAGTTTGACGTATCGCATACAGAATCTTTAGTAAATTACTTCGCAAAAGGCAAAGACGTAATAAAAGATACCGAGCCCACGAAAGCCGAACTGGAAGAGCAGCTCGTACATGCGAAAAAAAACAACGACGAAGAACTGATAGCGGAACTCGAAAGGAAGATACCCATTACTCCTGAAACTGTCGAACCCGAGGTTATAACGGATTGGAACGCAAAAAAATCGCCGTCCGGAAGCTTTTTAGACGAAGGCGGGGAATATGCCCAAATAAGCATCAGTCCAAATAGATTTGGATATATGAAGAAAGGATTCGCTTTAATAGAAGGCATGCATATATTTGTTAAAGATGCTTTCGGAGAAGCAGCTATATCGGAAGAAGACGCAATCTCGGCGGCTCAAAATTTTCTGCGTGAGCTTGGCATAAACAATATGGTTGCCGTTAATCTGGAGAAAGAGCAGCGTTACTCGACTATTGAAGACGCGTTTTCTGGTAAAGAACCGTTGTCAAAGGGGTATTTAATAAATTTCGCCCGCAACATAGGCGGAATTCCCGGTATAATGGCTGACCATGGCGTAATGTATGGTATTGCCGATGATTTCACTTACAGAGCGCCCATGTATCCTGAAGTTATTCAAGTCTGCATAAACGAAGCGGGTAAAGTTGAAGTGTTTAATTGGTGGTACCCGCTGGAGGTCGAAGAGAAAATTACGGAAAACGCCGCCCTTCTGCCGTTCGACGATATCAAACAGAGGATACGCGATATGCTTACCTTTATCAATTCTTCTCATAGTATGCCAATAAAGGTAACAAGAATCGAATTAAACATGGCAATAGTAGACATCAAAGACCATTCCGGAGAAGCCATGTATGTTCCCGCCTGGTTCGTGTATTATACGGAAAGGTTTAGTGATTCGGAAACAGGCGAAGATGTGTATCAGGAGTTAAGGCTTGGAATAAACGCGATTGACGGAGGCAGGGTACTGGAAATTCCGGTCGATACCAGCTCTGATATGCAGCAGGCGATAGACGAACAAAGAAAAGATCATTGAAGCCGTTGATTTGAGTATTAACATAAATTCGCAAATTCCGGAAACAACAATACCGCACCCATATGAGTGCGGTATTGATTTTATCTGTTATTTTATCTTATGAAACTATATCGCCCTTATAGCTGATAAGAGAGGCATCGTGAACGCCGGGTATGGCCGAAAATGCGTCTATCATACCGACTTCGTCTTCCCTTATGTTCATCTCAATGGTAAGCTCCATGATGCCCTGGGAAACCACCTTCGATTTAAGCCTTCCCTGCGGCATCCTGCTAAGCGCCTTCTGTATCTCTTTCTTTACGCTTTCGTCAAAACGCAGCACCAGCATAAACGGGTAGTTTCCTTTGGGTTTGAAAAGGTTCCAAAGTACAAGCAGTATGCCTATAGCAAGCGCTCCGATTCCCGCTATCGCGTACATCTGGGCGCCGAGGGCTATGCCGGCCGCTATTGCCCAAAACATGAATATCGTATCAATTGTGTCCTTAACAGCCGTCCTGAACCTTACTATGGAAAGGGCTCCTACCATTCCAATCGCAAGCGCAGGAGAAGCGAATACCGGGATGATCACTACCGCTGTCACCATACACAGCATGATAAGTGAAGTCCCGAACGTTTTTGCAAAAATTACGCCCTGAAATGTGACCCTGTAGATAATATAGATAAAAACTCCAATCACAAATGCGAGCCCGATCGTGATACCGACCTGCAATAAGGTTACATTCTGCAAGCTCTCAACAAAACCTTTTTTGAAAATATCCGAAACTGTCATGTTCTCCTCCTACTCAAACCTTCTGCTTATTACGTATTTTGATATAGCGCACCTTTCGGCGGCAGTTATAGTATTCAAGACCCGTTTAACGGTTATAGGCAGATGCTTATTAAACTTAACCTCCAGCACCATTACGCCGCTGTCATACATAGGCATCATTGGCGCATCCGGGTCGAATATATCCTTTAACATTATACTTGCCTTTAAGTCTTTGTCAAACGTTATTCTGCAATCCTCAAACTGTGATACGTAAGCCTCCCTCACATAGTCTACTATAACCTTAGGCCGCAGCAGATTGCTCTTCATCTGCAGGTAAAATTCTTTGGCAAGCTCTTCGCCTCTATCAAGCAGAAAACCGCAATCTCCGGCAATTATACTGTCATACTCATCGTGTGTCAAATTAATGCTTTTTTTGCCGATATACTGCCCGATCTTGAATTTCTTTTCGAGTTTTATATTGTCGTCCCTGAAGTTGTATATCCTCACCCTGTATTTTTTTCTGTAATCGCTTCCCGCTATCTTTTCCGTCAGCGCGGTGTTGTATATATCGTCAAAATACAGGCTGCGCACATAATAAGAGTTGTTTCCGTCCGTATTCGGGTCGGCCGATATAAGAGACTTCAGCGAACTCCTCAGCATAATATAGTCGCGGTAGTTTATATAATACTTAAGCTCATGGCGCAGCGAAGGCATGTCCTCTTCCGTTTCAGCCAAACTTCTCGAGGAGCTTCGTCCTTCCGTTTTCTCTCTTGTCACCGGACGCGGTTCATACGTCCTCTGCATTCCGGCATATTCGGAAAATGCGAGGCCCGTTTCCTCCCTTTCCCTCCTTGGCTGCCTCGGGCTTTCTGCCGGCGACGGGCGCCTGCGTTCAACTCCCGGCATCTCAAGGGCTTCTGCTTCCTTTTTTACTGTGCGCGGGCTTTCATCGTATGAGCGGCGTTCATTCCCGTAAGCCGCTTCCGGGATTGCGCCGCGCGCGGGCTCCCGCCTGCTTTCAGCCGTTCTTTCGCTTTCCTTTGAAAAGACAGCCGGCTCGCTGCGCCTTATTTCCTTTTTGGCTCGTTTTTTGCCAGGCGAAACTACCGGAATGTTTATCGTATTCCTCGATAACGTAAAATCTTTGGAGGAAAGCGGCTGAAGTTCCCTTTGTTTTACAAGCGGTGTTTGCTTTTTCAGTCTTTTGAAGATATCTTCGTCTCGTGCCATTTTTATCTACTCCGTATATAAAATCATGCTTTTGCTGACCTGCTTAGCTCTTTTGCCTCTCAGCCGTTTTTGCTGCCGGGAGAAGGATTGTCAGATATATCCCATTGCTGCTGATATGCTCCGCCGTCGCCAACGACCCTTGCATAAGCCTTGCCCTGAGGCATCTCCTTGTAGCTTACCTGATCCAATATGTACCCTAAAGGGTCTGAAAGAACTATAGTCTCCTTATAAACAGCCAGTCTGAAATTCGTGTGTGCGGCCCTTATGGCCAGGTCTGTTCCTTTTTCATCTTCCCCGGAAGCGAATACGACAAGATATTCGCCCGGCGCTATTGTTATATCGGGGAACTTCCATTTAAGCACTTTTTCAGGGTCGTCGGAAAGGCCGTAATCTTTGAGATTTATCGGTTCGCTGCCTGAATTGTAAATTTCGATATAGTCGCTGTAGGCGCCTTTATTATCGGCTATGGCCGACGTATTTGAAGGCATCAATTCCGTTAACATCAGATCGGATTGTTTTGCTGTCCTGCTGTCCTGAAAAGCTGCAAGGCCCGCTTCGTCGTTGGAAAACCCCGGAGTAGGCTTGTCAAAGAATTTCAGTTGGGACAGATTCCCGGGCTCTCTGCCTATTGAAACGTTTTCCGTCTGAGCCATGTAATCTATATTATCGACACGGTTTCCTTCAGGATCGAATAAATATATGCTGCCGCCCGAAGCGCTGAGCTTAAAACTCGTATGCTGATAAAGCGCATCCGTATCTTTCACATCGTATCCGGAAGCAAATACCACAACATAGCCGTTCCCTTGCAGCGTAATGCCGGGGAACGTCCATTTCGCTTCCTTGTTATCGTCGGACAGCCCGTAACCGGCAAGGTTTATAGCGTTTGCTGTGGGATTATAGATTTCGATCCAGTCGCTGTATTTGCCTTTATCGTCGGGAAGCACCGCGCTGTTACTGGCGAGAAATTCGTTTATTACCGGCTTTTCTCCCGATACGGGCGCATTTTGTATCCCCCCGCCCTGATCTTTATTAAAAAATAAAAATACACCGACGGCGATCGCCGCAATTATTATTATTGCCAGTATACTCTTAACAGTAGTGTTCAACTCTTTATCTCCGATTTGTCCTTTATCCTGCGCGAATCTGATTTTACCATGGTTTCAAATGAAATACAACTTATTGTAATTACATTATCACTCATAATCAGACGGCAATATGCTTTCTTACTTCTTTCATCGTTTCAGATTTTATCACAAGTCGGGTAAAATTGCCATATTGAAGACAGATAAGAAGGACTTGACCTTACCGAATCCTGATTGCATTTTCCTGTACTACATCCGCCAATACAATCACTGGGCCGGGGGAGTCCCTCCCAGTCCTACTATCAGAAAGAACGCAATTATTACTGCAAATATAATGATACCGACAATAATAAACGTCTTGTTGCTGTTTTTTCCCCTCTTGCCGGGAGATGTCCCCGGAGTCAGCGCGATCCCGCAATCGCTGCATACCTTTTTCCCCTTCTTATAATCTTTGCCGCATTTTTTACAATACATATATTACTCCTGTTTTAATTCGTTGCGTTTTATTGTATCATAAGATTAATTTTAATAACAACTATTTTATATATTGAAAAGCTTCCTGCGTATTGCCCCATTAGGTTAATGCTTTTCGGAGTCCCATGATAATTATCTTTTTTCAACTCGTTAAAGCTTTATTTCTTGCAAAACTGTAAAGCTTGTGTTAAAATACGTTTCGTTATTTTATAAGAGATACTTTGGAGGTAAAGCACTTGCCGAATATTAAATCTGCGGAAAGAAGAGTACGCACGGAGGCCAAAGCAAAGCTGAGAAACAGGAACGTAAAATCAGAGCTTAAGACTCTTGCTAAAAAGTTTAGTGAAGCCGTTGCGGCAAACGATAAAGATAAGGCTGCCGCGCTCTTTAAAGAATATACCGGCGCGCTCGATAAAGCCGTCCTTAAAGGCACCATACACAAAAACAGCTGCGACCGTAAAAAAGCGCAGGTCTCAAAAGCGCTTGCGGCTATTTCCGCTTAAAGCTTTTAGATCGTTAAGGCCGCGTCGTCACGGGCAGCGGCCTTTTTTATATATCAGAGCTTGTATATTTCGAAAACAGCTTCCGTCAACGCTGTTACGGCATCCCTTTCCCCGCTTTTTATCCCGTAATCGAGATCGGCAAGTTTTTTCAGCGCATCGCGAAGCTCTTGCCCGGTAAAATTCCTGCACTCTTTGACCGCCATTTCGATTGCATAGCTTTTCATTTTAAGCTTGGATATGTATTCCTGAGGGCTGCGGCCTGATTCTATCACTGATTTTACTTTATACATATCCCTGATCTTACGCGCGATAAGCCCTATAAGGCCTTCGGGGCGTTCGGATCTCAATATATCTTCCAGCAGCTCCCGCGCCTTCTCCGCCTGCTTTTTTATAAGAAACCCGTGTATCTCAAACACGTTATATTCGAGAGACTTTGAGACGCACTCCTTAACGTGCTTTGCAGTTATTTCTGCAAAGCCGCTGTAAATTGCCAGCTTTTCGGTCTCTTTTTCCAGCGCGTAATAATCGCACCCCGCCGCGTCAGTTATCTCTTCCGCCGTCTTCCTTGAAACTGAGGCTCCGTTTTTCTTTGCAATATCCTGCACAAACGCTATGCACTCGCTGCGGCCCGGAACGGTGAATTCTTTTACTATCCCGTATTTTTTGACCTGACTATAAAGGGCTTTTCTCTTGTCGATGTCTTCGTTGGTGCATAGGGCAAGTACGGTCGTTTCAGGTATCCGCGTTATCGATTCGGCTATTCTTTTTTGTTCTTCAGTGCCGCCTTTTGAAGTAAGGGCGCTGCAATCGGTCACAGCCACCAGCCTTTTATCCGACATCAGCGGCACGGCAAAACAGGCTTCAATAAGCTCGTCGGCCTTTGGCATGGTTTTGTACTCGGTTATATTTATCTCGGGGTATTGTATATTAAGCGACGCTTTAAGGCCGTTAAGGCTCTTGCCCACCATATAGCTTTCGCCCGCAAAAATATAAACACGTTTACCCGTTTCTTCCGCCATAAGTATTCACCCTGATCTTATCGTTTATATAAAATTCGATTGCCATATCTTCCATCGTAATAAAAACTTTTTTTGAATAGTCTTCAAGATTAGCTACGGCAAGCTGATTAGGAAGCCCGTAACTGTTTCCGCCTGCGAAAACAACACTGTATAGCGGCCTTATTACAGAAAGCGGCAGCCTGTAAGACGACAGTTTTGAGCCGTGGTGCGCAGCCTTATAGATATCTATTCTATCCATTCCCGCGAATATTTCCGTCTCGACGACTCCTGAGATATCTCCCGTAAAAAGAGCTTTCTTGCCTTTATACTCAAAAAGCAATATTAAAGACGCGTTGTTTTTTTCAGCGCTTACGGTATCTTTATACGGATATAATACCAGAGCGCTCGTATATTCGTCCAGCAAAATGCGGTCGCCCGCGCAAAGCGGAACCACTTCGGCGCCCGGCATCACGCTTTTTACGTAGTCTTTCTCCTGCCAGGAGCAATATACCTTGCCTAAAAGCCCCGCCTCATACAGTTTTATTATACCGCTTATGTGGTCCGCGTCGGAGTGCGAAAGAAATGCTGCGTCGGGCTTATACCCGTTTCTCACTGTGAAACTCAAAACTTCTTCCGCGCCGTTTTCGTTTCCTCCGTCAATAAAATACTCACCGCCCTGCTCAGTCTTTAAGAAAGCCGCGTCTCCCTGGCCCGTGTCGAGGAATACGAGATACATGCCGCCGGATGCCGATGCAAGAATAATGAATACCGATAACAAAACGATCGATCCGCTGATAATTGCCTTAAGCTTAGCTTTTATCAGAACGTATTTTGAACTTATATACATCAACAAAAGGCACGCTAAAACGATACACAATTGCGGCGAAGCGGTATCGATGGCCGCAAAAGGTATATCCGCGGCAAATTTTATTATTGCAAGCATTATGCGCAATACAGCAGCCGCCGGGAATGCCGCGAAGGCGGCGGCCTGCCCGAATACCAGCCCAAAAAGGGCTGCTATGAATACCAGTACTATCGCGGCGGATGCCAGCGGAATGATAATAAGGTTGATTAAGAGGCTGACAGTAGATATCCGATTAAACGATGAAGCCAATATCGGCAAAGTGCCAGCAGTCGCTCCAGCCGAAGCCGAAACGGCGTCTCCCGTACGCCTAAACCCCTTTAAAAACGTTTTGTTCCACAGGTGTTTTATCTGCCTGCTTAAAGTAAGCAATCCGAAAACGGCGGCGAACGACAGCTGGAAACCGACGGTAAACAGGTCGAGCGGCCTTAAAAGAAGTGAAACAACGAACGCCAGCGATAAATAATTTAACGTGTCGTTCTGCCTTCCGAAATACGTTCCGATAAGCAAAGCGCATGCCATTATAGCCGCGCGAACTATGGAAGGCGTAAGCCCGGCGGCGCAGGCGTAAGCCGCTATGAAGGCAAGAGTGATAATGAGCCTTAGCTTTCTGCCCGCTTTAAGCAGTTTGAGCAGATTATAAACAAACGCTATAAGTATGGCGGCGTGAAGCCCGGAAACGGCAAGCACGTGCGCCATGCCCGTGTCTTTAAATGCCGTATATGTTAGCTCATCCATGCCCTGTTTGTCTCCTATAAGCATTGCCTTTGCCACAGGCGCAACGTCCGGGTCGAATATATTATCTATCGTATCGCCTATGTATTTTCTCGTATCGGAAAACAATACGGCCAGTCCGCCTTTTTTGCCGGTTACGGCCGCGGTCTGCGCGTAGGCCTTATAGCTTATACCCTGTGTAAGCAGGTATAGTTTTTCGTCAAATCCTCCCGGGTTTCTTACGCCTTTGGGTATCTCCACCTCCGCGTCCGCCTCCACGACATCCCCGCATTCATAGTCTTCTTCTCCGGATACATACAGCTTTATATTACCGCTTTTCCGCCCATTGATATATGTATCGTCCAGCAATAAAACGGTGCTTCCATAATCGTTGCTGTAAGGCTGGGCATATACCCTGCCTTTTACGCTCATGTGTTCCCCGGCGGTGATATAATCCTTATAGTATGCTGCCGACGTTAGAAAAGCGGAAAAGAATAAACACGCGGCGCCTAGTGTCAGAACGGCAAATAACTTTTTGTTCTTCCGTTCCCCCCGTCTTATAATGATGCAAAACAATGCCGCAAATGATATTGCCGCAACAACGTACCCCGCTTTGAAATCAGCATAGCGGCCCAGCACGGCGCCGGCTGCAAAGAATATTGCTATTATAAAAAAGGGCCGCCTTATTATGCCGCCCAACTTTAAGTCTTCTTTATTCATCTATACCTCGTAGGTATGCATTTCTTCGATGATCTTCGCATCTTTATTTTGTTCCTGCGCTTCCTTGAGTATATCTCCTTCGTCGTACTCGGGGAATATGTGGGTAAGCAGCAGCTTCGCCGCATTTGCGCGTTTCCCGATAAGCGCGGCTTCCGCGGCGCTTAAATGCGGGGCGTTTTCCGGCTTATTTTCCGATAAAAAAGCGGCTTCCATAAGAAGCATATCGGCATTCGCCGAAAACGCTATAAGGCCTTCGTTATAGCCCGTATCGCCCGAATAAACGAATTTTCTGCCTTCTGCGATAAAAGACATGGCATAGCTCGGCACGGCATGGGGCATCAGGGCAAACTGAACGTCCATGCCGCAGATATCAAATCTTGAGCCGTTGCCTATAATTTTTTTGTCTATCATCCTGCAATCGGCGATCAGTTCCGATTCGGACTTAGGGTCTCCCGGCAGATACACAGGAAGGGGTATATCTCTCTTTCCAAGTTTTTTTGCCGCATCGAGAGCGTATCTTAAAGTAAGCGCGTCGCCCATATGGTCGGCGTGAAGATGCGATAATACAAGCGCGCCGATATCCCGGACCTCTATCTTTGACAGTATTCTCGATAAAGACCCGCAGCCCAGATCGATCACAACGTTTTTATCTTTATATGTGAGCATATAGCAGGAACACGCACAATTCGCCTTGGGGTAAGGCCCGTATTTTCCGAAGCACGTCAATCTCATTATAATGTACCCTTGATCCTCTTAACAGGATAATACAATACCGCCGCCCCTGTTACGCCTGCGGCCCATTGTATAAGGTTTTGCCCAAGCCCTTCAATTGTTCTTCCCCATCCGCCGAGGATTATTTCATAAGTCCCATATCCCACAACCATTATCGCCCCGGCGATTATACATGTTATTACAAACCTCTGAAAGCTCGCTTTTTTCATAAGTATTGCACAGAGAAATCCCATAAGCCCTTTTATAATTATTGTCGCGGGTATGTATTCTGCGGCTCCCAGAATCAGATCTGCAAAAAGACTGCCGACAGCCGCAGTGCCTGCAGCCCATGGCGCGCTTATAAGCAGCCCGGCGCAATAAATTATTGAATCTCCCAGATGCATATAGGCACTGGTAGTAGTCAGATGAAAACTCAAAAATGCCGTAAATACAAACGTTAAGGCTGCAAGTATGCTTGATATTGCCAGATTTCTGGTATGATCCTGTTTCATATGTTTCTCCTCTTCAGGTTTGCTACATTTTATTATATTTTATAACCCGATGCAATAATAGATTTTTAAGCAATCACGTCATTCTATCTTGTTCATATACTGTACAGTAAGTGTTTTTATGGGGGCTTTGAATATGTGCGGTATCGTCGGTATTGTCGATTTTGATAATGACCTTTTAAAAAACAGCGGCATTTTATCGTCTATGATGGACACATTGGCCCACAGAGGTCCCGACGCAGCCGGAATGTTCATTACCCATCAGGCAGCTTTGGGGCACAGGCGCCTCGTCGTAATAGATCCGGCGGGCGGAAGCCAGCCGATGACCAGAAGCATAGGCTCAAATACATACACTATAGTATACAACGGTGAATTATATAACACCGAAGAGCTCAGGGAAGAACTTACTCAAAAAGGGCACGTGTTCTTTTCTTATTGCGATACCGAAGTGCTGCTCGTTTCCTATATAGAGTGGGGGCCTTCATGCGTAGAGAAATTCAACGGCATATTCGCGTTCGGCATATGGGATGAAAAGAAGCAGCGCATATTTCTCGCAAGGGACAGGATGGGCGTAAAACCGCTGTTTATAGCTCGGACAAGGCACGCTCTCCTGTTCGCGTCTGAAATAAAAGCGCTCCTAATGCACCCCGAAATATCTCCGGTATTGAACGAAAACGGCATTTTGGAACTCTTCGCTCTCGCGCCCGCGCGCACTCCGGGCAAAACATTTTTTGCCGGTATCGAAGAGCTGAAACCGGGAGAGTGCATGATATACTCGCCTTTGGGTACATACATACACCGCTATTGGCAGTTTAAATGCGAGCCGCACAGGGACGATATAAATACTACTGCGGAAAAAGTACGCTGGCTCATAGCCGACTCTGCCAGGCGCCAGCTTGTTTCCGACGTCCCCGTCTGCGCTTTTCTCTCCGGCGGCCTCGATTCCAGCATACTGTCTTATTTCGCCGCGCTAAGCGCCGCGGAAAAGAACGAGCCGCTACGTACGTTTTCCATAGATTATTTCGATAACGACAAGTATTTTACCAAAAGCGTTTTCCAGCCCAACTCCGACAACGACTTCGTCGATATTATGAGCAGGCATCTTGGAAACGAGCATGTCCCCTTTACTATAACTATCGACGACCTTATAAATTCTCTGAAGGACGCAATGATAGCAAGGGATCTGCCAGGGATGGCGGACGTCGATTCCAGCCTCCTGCTGTTTTGCAGAGAAATAAAAAGGTCGGCAACCGTGGCTATTTCGGGGGAATGCGCCGACGAGATATTCGGCGGATATCCCTGGTTTTACCGCGACGACCTATTAAACCTCGGCGTGTTCCCGTGGTCGAATTCACTGGGCCTTAGAAGAGGCGTTATGTCGGGCCGGCTCGCTAATCTGAATATTGAAGAATACGCAAAAAGCAGATACTACGATACAGTTGAGGAAACACCTCTCCTCGGCAGCGAAAAGCTTAAGGACCGCAGGCGCCGCCAGATGTTTTATCTGAATATAAAATGGTTTATGTCAAACCTTCTTGACCGTAAAGACAGAATGAGCATGGCTTCCGGTCTTGAGGTTAGGGTCCCGTACTGCGATCACAGGCTGGCGGAATATGTGTGGAACATACCCTGGGATATGAAAAATGCGGGAGGTATGGAAAAAGGAATACTGCGCGAAGCCGTAAAAGGGCTTCTTCCCCCAAGTATTTTAGAGAGGAAAAAAAGCCCCTACCCGAAAACACACCACCCGGAATATATGCGTCTGGTATCGGAGGCTTTAAAAGACGTTATTGCCAACAGAAATTCTCCTATACACGCTCTTGTCGACAGGGTATTCGTAGAGGAAATGCTTAAATCTCTAAGCATCGTTACCCCGTGGTTCGGCCAGCTCATGACAGGGCCGCAGCTTTTCGCTTTTCTGCTCCAGCTTAACATGTGGTTGGAAGAGTATAAGGTTATCGTTGCTGTATAGGAATGCCACGCTTTAATAAGCGTTCTTTTAGCTTGTCTGTTTGATTATGCCGTAATTGCGCAGATACGGGTCGGAAATGCATAAGTATCCCGCCAATGCTTCAGTCTGTCTGCCTTCCACCAGAAATTGCACCTTATTTATGCCGTCCATTGCCGTAAGGGTGTTTACGATGGCATATATCAGCAGCATCTCGTTCTTTGATGAAAGCCCCTTACATGCTTCTTTGAATTCTTCAGTAAAATTTACATATACGGTATCCGCGAATACGTTTACCGATATTATATCGCTATTATTCACTCCCGAAGGAATTACCGGCCACGCGCTCTCATCGTCGCCCGAAAGGGGCCCCTTCATAAGTTCTAAAAGCCTCTCCCTGGCGCTCCAAGTCCTGCCCTGCTCCATGCTTCTCGAGACCTGCAGCAGCAGGTCTGAATTCTTATCGGCGAAATACAGCGGAACGCTGCTTCCCATCAATCCGGAAAAATCGCTTCTTATAATGGCGCCGGTATCTTCGCCGTCTCCTTTAATGTTTACGCTGTTTCCGTTTACAAGTATATTGATACTGCCAAGCCCGGGAATAAGGTTCGTAAGAGTATATGTAAGCGCGGCGTATGACAGCGTGGAATCTTCGGTGTTTGATGCGTCATGCCTTGCCGGAGGCTTGGAAAAGTTAAGAGTTAAAACGTAGCTGCCGTTTTCATCCCGGGTAAACGCCGGTTCGTCCTCCAATACCAGATCGCCTGCAAGCGGAGTCTCCATCGTCGAAGAATTGAGCGGCCCTATGACTAATTCTGAAATAACGGCTCTAACATAATTTCCGTCAGTATATTTGACGTTCCTAACTTCGGGAAGTATATAACCCCCGTCTTTGGAGATGAAATATAATACCGTGGATAATTCTGTTTCAACAGGTTCCGCGGGTACGGTTTCCTCATCTGCGGGCAGCGTCGGCGCAGGGGCTGCCTCAGTATCGACGTCAGTGGAGACAGAAGGTATCTTATCGTATCTTGAAGATACCTGCAGATACGCTTCTTCGATATTGCCAGTTTGTTTTTTTATCGGATTATACGGCTTTCCGGCAAAACCCGTCTGTATCCCGTTGTAAAAAATACACGTGTATGTAGTGCCGAGTACGTCTGAAACGGTATTTGAGATCGCGTGTTCCAGCATATACTTCTGCTTCTGGTTTATAGGCTCGCCGCTGTATAAAAGATATACGTTGGCAACGTCTCTTGAATACTCGATATTATCGAGCGTCATGCCTTCCGGCGCCACGCCTGCCAGTTTGTCGCTGTACGGCCCTTTCAGCAGTTCCCTTACGGCCTCCTCGGCGGGGTTCCCGTCCTGCCCGATAGTTATATGCCTTATCTCGGCGGTCAGGGTCTTACTTGACGCGTTATAAAAATATACCGCCGGACTTTCAAGTCTTCCCGGATCAGCAAGCTTTGACGTATCCAACTGGCTTACAGGCACATATCTGCCCGTTTCATTATTTTCGGCTATTACTCCGCAGCCGCTTAAAGCTAGACAAACAGCGGCAGCGGCGGCGATCAGTTTTTTCATAGATTTATCCTGCATTTACAAATAGATTTACGAGTGAAGAGTAAGACAGTTTCCATATGTCGTTCGTCCTTACCATTACCACCGGAAAATTCGTCTTCGGTAAGGGTTCTCCCGCCCTCGTTTTGACTGAATAGTCAAGCATGACTACGGCCGTCTTCCCGTCAAACGAAACGTTCGAGCCCCTTATAACATACTCTTCAAGGTCGTTGCCTGTTGAGGCCAGCGCATCTGAAAAAGATGCCATATCGGGTTTTAAAGTACCGTCAGGGTTTCTGTAAGCCGTGAAATCATATAACCTTGTCCAGTCCTTGTACGAAAATGATTCCAGCGCTTGTTTTAAAGTGTTTTGCGGCGTTAATACCAAATCCTCATTATGACCGAGGGGCTCCAGGTAAACGTCCGGATTGTCAGCCCATCCCGCTTCTCCGCGCGTTATCCTCTCTCCTGTCTTCGTATTTTCTCTGTCAACCAATATTTGTATCCGCGAATATTTACCCATCTCGATGAGCGTATTCACTATCGAGTATATCGCGAGCATCTTTTGGTTTTGCACCGTGCCGTTTTCTATCGTTATCTCGCCCGGGTCCGTAGACACAAACTTATCGTTCAACGTCACGAACAAAATATCTTCGTTGGAAGTAACGCCTACAAGATCGACGCCGTCCCACAGCAGCCCGGAAAGCTCGTCCCTGCCGGCAGACGGCCCTTTTATAAGTGCCTTTATTACGGCCGCCTCGAGCGTATCGCTTACAGGCACGTCTATAATGCGCGTTTCTCCCGCCAGAAGGTTTTCGTGGCGGTAACTGAAATAGAGCGTTACGTTTGACTTGTCTTTATTTGCCGCCTCTGCCTTCGGGTTTATGTCCGGAGTATTGGCCGGTTTATTGCTTGCGGGTATTTCGCATGCTGCCAGCGTAAAAGCCATGATTGCGGCTGTTATTATCAACATCGCCTTTTTCATTTTTTACCCCTTTATGGGCAGATAGAGCGTAAATATACTGCCCTTTCCTTCAACGCTCTCTACGTCGATCCTTCCTCCGTGAAGCAGCGCTATTTTCTGAGATATATTGAGCCCAAGGCCGCTTCCTCCCGTATCCCTCGCCCTTGCCTTATCGACTCTGTAAAAACGGTCGAAGATATACGGTATCTCTTCTTCGGATATCCCGCAGCCGTCGTCTTTTACGGATACTGCCGCGAAAGAACCGGATTTATGTATGGATACCCATACATGCCCGCCCTTATCGGTATATTTTATGGCGTTATCGATGAGGTTCATTACGGCCTGCATCACCTTCAGCGCGTCGCACTGTATCTCGAGGTCGCTGCCTACGGAAAAGATAAGACTTATGCCCTTTTCCTTTGCAATGGGTTTTAACGACGACACGGTTTTATGCACGAGTTCGCTTAAAAGTATCTTATTCATTATGAGCGCTTCGGCTTCTCTGTCGGTCTTTGCAAGCGTCAGCAGCCCGGTTATCGTATCGTTCATCCGGTCGATCTCTTTATTTATATCGCCCAGAAAGTCCTTGTATATCCTTTCGTCGATACCGTCCTGATAAAGAAGCGACTCCGTCAGTATCTTCATTGAGCTTAAAGGGGTCTTGAGTTCATGAGACGCATTTGAAACGAACTCGCTCCTGTGTTCGTCCATTTTTTCGAGTTTCTCGCTCATCGTATTAAACGTATCCGCAAGGTTTGCTATCTCGTTTCTGCCCGTCACCTTTATCCTCTGGCGAAGGTTGCCTTTTGAGATAGACAACGCGACGTTCTTAAGTTCGTTTATAGGTTTCGTAACATAACCTGAAAACATAAGGCTTATAAGCAGCAAAATAAAGCATGCCGAACCGCATATCATTATCAGTATGGTTATAAAGCTATGAGTAGTATCCACAACGTCCTGTATTTCGTCGGAGAACAATACCGCGCCTATGGTTTCGGAGTTATAAACGATGGCGGCGGTATAATATACCGTATAAAACTCGTCGTTTCCCTCGCTCATCTTGTGGAATCCGTACGAGGTGTCGCCGGGCCCCAGCAGCACGTCTGAAATTTCTTTGTGCTCAAGTTTCTGTCCGTTAAAAATCGAAAAACTGTCTACCTGTACTATGCCGGATCTATCGAGAACTAAAATACGCCCGCTATATTTCTGGGAACTCGCTTCAGCAAGCTCATACATTCTCTTCGCGTTGGAATTATAAAGATACGGGGCCATGCTGACCGCGATACTGTTGGTATTCTTAAGCTGCTCTCCTACTCTTATTTTAACGAGGTAATCTTCGGCAAGATATGCGACCGCCAACGTAACTGCGGTAAAAGCCGCGGCGGCCACGAAAAGATAAATAAATACGAAACGCCAGCGTATCGAATACAGTATGTTATTTATCCGAGAAATAGTACCCCACTCCCCACTTTGTCATTATGAATTCGGGTTTTGCAGGGTTGTTCTCGATCTTTTCCCTTAAACGGCGGATATGAACGTCTACAGTCCGCAGGTCTCCCAAATATTCATATTTCCAGATAAGCTCCAATAGCTTTTCCCGGTCGTAAACTTTTCCCCTGTTTGTTATAAACAGCTGCAGAAGATCGAATTCTTTAGCGGTGAGCCCGATGTCTTTTTCGTCTATCATTACGCTCCGGTTTTCAAGATTAACTATCATATTCTTTGCACTTAAAACCTGTGGTTCCCTGCTTTTTTCGCTGCCTTCCATGCGCCTGAATATGGTCTTTATCCTTGCTTTCAGTTCAAGCATGTTAAAAGGCTTGGTCATATAATCGTCGGCGCCATATTCGAGGCCCATGATCTTATCCATATCATCGTCTTTTGCGGTAAGCATGATTATAGGCACGTTTGAAATGCTTCTTATCCTCTGGCACACCTCCATGCCGTCTATCTTAGGCAGCATCAGGTCCAATAGTACAAGATCGTATTTATCAGGTTCGAATATGGCAAGCGCCTGCTCCCCATCGAGCGCCTCTTCAACAGAATAGCCGTCCTGCTGTTCAAGGTTAAATCTTAACCCCTTTATCAAACTGGGTTCGTCATCGACGATCAGTATTCTCTTCATAAACATACTCTCCTTGCACGTTATGCAAATGATTATACCACAATATCTGAAATAATAAAATGAAAGTTCATGCGGCAATACATATAGTATTTTTTACTTGTTTTTCAATATATTTTTGATTATGGCTGGATTACTTTAAAGTATACGGGTTTCATTTTTTCTTTCTTCGGAATTTTGCCGAATTCCGCCCCGTTTCTTCCGGGACGAGGCATCCTTTTCCCCGCCCTATAAGGTCTTCGCGGCCCGTCACCTTAAGCGCTTCCCTTATTAGCGGCCAGTTCTTTTTATTGTTGAATTGCAGCAGCGCTCTCTGCATTGCCTTTTCCTTTGGAGATGCCGCTACGTAAACGGGTTTCCCCGACATAGGGTCGATACCCGTATAATACATGCACGTAGACAGCGTCCCCGGCGTAGGATAAAAATCCTGCACCTGTTCGGGTATAAAATGCTGCTGCTTTAATTTAAGCGCCAGTTCTATGGCGTTTTCGAGCCTGCTGCCCGGATGCGAGCTTATATAATACGGCAGGAGGTACTGCTCTTTTCCCGCCCTTTTGGTCGCCGTTGAAAACCTGCGCGAAAAATTCTCGTAGACTTCGTACTTTGGTTTATTCATCAGTTCGAGTACGCCTTCGCATACATGCTCGGGGGCTACTTTAAGCTGGCCGCTCACATGTTTTCTAAGCAGCCGGTCGAAGAACCTTGAGTCCCTATCCGCCATTATATAGTCGTACCTTATACCGGATCGTATAAAGACGCGCCTTACGTTTTTAACCCGCTCAAGCCCTTCGAGTATCTCGGTAATGCCCTTATGGCTCACCTTCAGGTTTTTGCATATGCGCGGCGAAAGGCATGTCTTGCCGCACTTTTCAGAATTTTTTGCCGTGCATACAGCGTCATAAAAATTAGCCGTTGGCCCGCCCACGTCCGAAATGACGCCCTTAAACTCCGGCATCCCCGAAAACTTTTGCGCTTCGCTTATTATCGACCTCTTCGAGCGCTTCTGTATCTTCTTCCCCTGATGCGAGGAAATAGAGCAGAACGCGCACATGCCGGGGCATCCCCGCAGCGCAGTTATACCGAACTGCACTTCCGACAGCGCCGGAACCGGCTCTTTATACGAAGGGTGCTGCCTGCGAGTGAAAGGAAGCTCGTATATGGCATCCATCTCAGGAGTTGACAGAGGCTCGGACGGCGGGAACTGAATTACATACCTTTGCCCATGGGCCTGCACAAGCGTTTTGCCGCCCCGGGTCATATTCAACTGTATTATCCTGCACGCCTCCGCAAAGTCTTTTTTATTGTTTAAGACTCTCTCGTAAGGCGGCAGCATCACATGTTCGCTATGTCCTTCTAAAGACGAGCGTATGACGCACGTTCCTTTTACGGGCGTTTCGTTTATACTTTTATTTTCTTTAAGCAGCTGCGTTATTTCCCCAAGGGGCTTCTCGCCCATTCCGTACACGAGAATATCCGCCTTGCTGTCGATCAGGTATGACCTTCTTACAATGTCTTCGTAATAATCATAATGCGCAAAACGCCTCTGCGAAGCCTCTACTCCGCCTATTATAACAGGTATATCCTTATAAGCCTGTTTCAGCCTTGCCGTATAAGCTATTGTGGGCCTCGGGGGGCGCATTCCCGTTTTTCCGCCCGGAGAATACGCGTCAATACTACGCAGCCTTTTAGCGGCGGTATACATGTTTACTATACCGTCCATGTTTCCGCCGCTTAAAAGAAAAGCGTATCTCGGAGCGCCTAGCTTTATGAAATCTTCGCCGCTCTTCCAATCCGGCTGAGCTATAATGCCGACAGTATAGCCAAGGCTCTGGGTAAACCTGCCTATTATTGCCGCTGCAAATGAAGGATGGTCAACGTACGCGTCGGGCGTTACGACTATATAGTCCAACTGCTTTATGCCGAGATCGTCCATTTCAAACCTTGACATTGGAAGAAAAACGTTATTCATAGCTTTGAGTATATCATCCGCTTATATATCCCAACAAGCGTTTATTTCGTGTATGCCCGACGTTTTATCGAGTTTTACCCTTTTCCCCGCCATCCTGCCGTCTATGCTTAGGTTCGCTTCCCCGTCATATCCCGGAGACAGGTCGACGTTTATCATATATAACGCCCCGTCTTTCCTGTACTCGACCCGGTAATGCCCGAAGTTGTCCGGCAGGCACGGAAATATCTTAAGTTCACCCCGTTCCAAATGTATTCCAAGCAGGTGCATTATCGCGGCCTGATACATCCATCCCGCCGTGCCCGTATACCACGTCCACCCTGCTCTTCCCTTTTGGCCTTCCGCATAATACACGTCTGCTGCCATAACGTAAGGCTCGCCCTTATACTTTGCAACATCCGCCGCCGTCCTTGTGTGATTTATCGGGTTAAGCATCTGAAAAAGCTCGAACGCGGTTTCTTTCTTGCGCAGCTTTACTGCCGCGATCACGAACCATACGGCGGCGTGACTGTATTGTCCGCCGTTTTCCCTTATGCCCGGCAGATAATTCTTTATATATCCGGGGTCCTTATCCCATTTATCAAACGAAGGCGTAAGAAGGCGTATCACTCCTTCTTCCCTCATCACAAGCTGCCCTTCAGCGGATTCGAACGCCTTCTTTGCCTTCGCCGCTCCGGATATTACCGCCCATGCCTGCGATACAAGATCTATCCTGCACTCAAAAGATTTCCGGCTCCCCACAGGAGTGCCGTCGTCGAAAAACGCGCGCATATACCATTCTCCATCCCACGCGTTATTTTCTATATTCTCGCGCAATCTTTTTCTTTGCTCCTCATACCTCTCAGCTATAGTTGTTTCTCCCTTTTTCCGGCATACTTCGGAAAACATCCTCAGAACCTCCGAAAGGAAAAACGCCAGCCATACGCTCTCCCCCTTGCCATCTTCACCTATCTTATTCATGCCGTCGTTCCAGTCTCCGGTTCCCATAAGCGGCAGGCCATGTTCGCCGAACTGAAGAGCTGAATCTATCGCTCTTATGCAATGGGAAAATATATCCTCGCACTGCCCGCCGGCGGTAAATTCTTCATATATATCGTGCGTTCCGGAGGGTATACTCTTTCCCTTCAGGTAAGGCACGATTTCATCGAACACCCCAAAGTCTCCCGTTACCCTTTCATATTCACAAGCGGCGTAAGGCAGAAAAAGCTTGTCGTCGCTTATCCTCGTACGGACCCCCTGGGAAGGTTCGTGCCACCAATGAAGTACGTCGCCCTCTATAAACTGGCGGGATGCAAAATATATTATAATTTCTCTCGTAAGCAATGGATCTGTATATGTAAGCGAAAGCGAATCCTGCAGCTGGTCCCTGAAACCGAACGCGCCTCCTGATTGATAATATCCCGTCCTTCCGAACAGCCTTGACGCGTAGGTCTGATATGTGAGCCAGCCGTTTATCAGGGTATCGAACGATTTTTTAGACGTCGCTACTTTTATCCTGTCGGTCTTGTTTCTCCAGTAACTTTTTGTTTCCTCCAGCCGTTCTTCCGCCCCTTCGGTACTGTCTATCCTGCCCAGTATATCGTATATATTTCTTTCGTTTCCGTATCCAAGCATCGTGAACACGCTTTTCTTTTCGCCCGGAGCAAGCGAAATGCGGGTCTGCAGGGCAAGCAGGCTTGTATTCCCTTCGGCATTTGAAAGCTGCCTTACTTTGACCCCTTCGGGCATTATATTGTTTCCTGGAGAGCCGAAAAACTCAAATTTCGAAACGGTATAATACAGCGGCCTGCCGGATAGATATATGAACATGCGTTTATCGGAGTTTGAAAATACAGAATGTGCTTCCAGCCTGTTTTCCCTGAATTCCGAATGGATCCTCCTGCATCTTCCTTCTATTCCCGGTTCGGCAAAATAATATACTGAATAAGTATCTTTCCTGTTGGTATTGTTTTCAATTTCCAGTATGCATACCTTTACAGGGAGTTCGAAATCTACAAAATAAGTAGCTTTCGTATTTATATTTCCGAACCTTTCGCCAGCGGTGTAACCGAATCCGTGTATTATCCTGTATTTTCCCGACCCAAACTGATCAGGCATCACGCTGAAGACGTCTCCAGTCCTGTCGTTGCGGATGAGTACGCCTTCGCCCGCTGTATCCGTCATCGTATCGTTCTTAAAAGGCGTCAGCCTGTTCATCCGCGCGTTCTCGAACCAAGTATATCCTCCGCCGTTTGAGGTTACGAGGCTGCCGAAAGACCTGCCCGTCAGTATATTGCTCCAAATATAAGGCTCGTTTTCCGAAACGTCTATGCAATACTCCGTTCCGTTGCTTATAAACCCGCCGATGCCGTTGTCGAACGCCTTCAATCGCCTCGGAAGCCTCGGGCGTTCGCGGGATCTTTCATGCTCGAATACTTCATAGGCGTTTACCTTAAGCGGTATTTTAAGCTGCTCGTGTATAGGTGTACCGTCGTCGAGCACAAGGCATGAAGCGTTCACTATAGTCGATATATCATTTTGCGTCAAATTAGCCCTTGCAAGAGCATATATCTGGTTACAGGGCCAGCACGACGCAGCCTGCTCCAATTCTTTTACCTTGTCACGCAGGGGGTCGATGTAATCGACTCCGCCGTCGTGTATTATTACAACGTCAGCTTTTATTCCTTTGTGGCTCATGAATTCCTGCGCTTTTCCGACTGTTTTTATAGTATCCAAATGCTCAGCGTCATGGGCAAAAACGCATATGATCGGCAGGTCTCCTGATATCCCCATCTTCCATAGTGTCTTGATACCCGTTCCCCTGCCAGCGGAGTATTCAAAGGGCATATTTATGACCGTACGCGATGCTATCCTCTGGAACAGATCGGCCTGATTGTCCTTTAGATTTAAATATCTCATCATGACCTGTGCGTGTGTCCATGCAAGATGAAATACCCTTTTTACGTCGTCTTCGCCGGTAACTCCTTCAAGGCAGCGGGCCACCTCCTGCTTATTCTCCGCCGCCGCTATCACAAACGATATGCTGCATCCGTCTTTCCCCGCGACCCTTACTTCCGTTCTTATGCCCAACGCATTCGATACGTCTTTTCCGCTGTACGCCCGGCTCATACATAACGGTATGCCTAAGTCTTCTTTCCTGCCGAATATTCCCGCCCTGTCCGTCATCAGCTCAACGCTCCCCGGCGTGCATACTTTCATGGCGTTATAAATGTCCCTTCCCCTTCTTCTCGCGTATATCGTGCTGCCGGGGATATCTTTTTCCGTATCGATAAAAAGCTCGGAAAACGCCGAATGCGCCTCAAATTCCCTTTCCGTGCACAGGGCGGGCGCATAAGCGCACAAAACAGACAGGTCGGCCGGCTTTGGCCCCTTGTTGTTTATCTCGATATTCCTTATTTCCATATCGCATTCCGGCGAAACGCATATATCGAGTTTCGTTTCTATATCGCCCATTTCGCGGATAAAAGAAGCCTTGTGCTGTTCGAATACGGCGCGTTCGTTGTCGGAACGTACGCATGTAGGGAGATACGCTGTTGACCATACGGCGCCGGTATCGTTATCTTTCAAATAGATATGAATCCCCGGCGCGCGCCTTAAGCAATCGTTGTACCACCTGTTTAATAATTTGTCCCTGTAGACGGAATAGCCCGTGCCGTATTGCGTCAGCATTACCGTATAAGTGCCGTTTGAAAGAAAGTGGGCTTCCGGATATTGAATAAAGTGTCTGTACGCTCTTACTGAACGTATCTCTTCGGCAAACTCCTGCTTTTCAGGCTGCTTTTCGTTAAGGCTTAAAACTATATTTCTCGGCGGCACCTTCTCTTTTAGAAGCATTTCGGTGGCTTTAATGCACATTGCGCTGTGAAACAGCTGCTGAAGCTTTTCGTCGTAAAGGCAGTTGAGAGCTGATGCGAGTATCATGCCCTGATGGTGGGCCATATAGCTTTTTATTATCCTTTTCTTTTTACCTTTCTGCATTCTTGACTGTGTATAATCAACGGCCTCGTAAAACCCGTATTTCCCTAACGCCCCTGTCTTTTCAAGCCGCATCAGGTCGTGCACCGCCGCACGCGCGTTTACAGGCAGCGCCAGAAATACCGAATACGGCGACACAACCATTTCTTTAACAATCCCCGACTTCATACCGAGGCTCGGCACGCCGAACGCCTTATACTGATAATTCATCTGCGGGTCGAACGCATAATATCCCGATTCCGAAACGCCCCATGGCGTACGCCGCAATTCGCCGTAGTCGCTCTGCATATTGACTACCGCGCTATAGGTTTCCGCCAGCAGAGTATTATCGTAGCTTTTCATAATAATAAGGGGCATCAAATACTCGAACATCGTGCCTCCCCACGACAGCAGCACCCTGTTGTCGCCTGCTACCGTAAGCGGCCTCGCCAGCCTGAACCAATGTTTGCCGGGTACGTCTCCTTTCGCTATGGCGATAAACCCTGTTTGGCGCGCCTCGGAAGCAAGCAGATCGTAATGCGTATCGCTCAGTTTGTTTTGCCTGATATCGAACCCTATGGAAAACAACTCTTTTCCTTCGTCGTAAAGAACTTTAAAATTCATATTCTCAAAAAGGCTTATAAGCCGTTTTTTCAGCTTCTCCGACCTTATGCAAAGCCTTCGAAAAGCTATATAAGATTCTCCCAATGCGGTCTCCATACGTTTGCACCAGCTTACCGCTTCCGAGTCGTTTATGCCTATTGCCTGCTCATAAACTTTTGACAGCAGTTCGAGAATATCGCCGTAATCCGAAATAAAGCCCGCTGCCGATATGAACCTTAACTTGCTTTTGAGCAGTTCTTTTTTTTCCGAATAAGCATAAGCGTGTTCCGACTTAAGTTCTTCCAGCATGCCCGCCCATCCGGCGTATTTTTCGAAATAAGCGGCGAACGCTTTTTTATACTCCGAGAGTTTATTGTCTTCATCCATCGAATTCAGGGTAAATATAACGTCGTATATATCAGGCTCCCGGTCTATAGTGTATGGATAGGTCTTTCCGGATTCCCTGTAGACCGCCTTTATACCGCGCTTTAGATATGATCCTGTCGGGTTTACCGTCATGTCGCTTATCGCTTCGTGCGTTACTATGAGATAACAAGCAAGATTGCCGCTGTCTACCGAAGATATATAGCCAGGCTCGAGGGGCTTTAAGCCCTGTATGTCGTACCAGTTATATAAATGCCCTTCCCATTTCGGAGCCATTTCTATACCCTGTATACATTTTTCAACTCTGGACAGAGCGTCGGGCAGAGTTATATAGCCCATGTAATAAGCTATAATGCCCGAGGCCAGGGAGAAGGCTATATTCGTAGGCGACGTCCTGTTCGCGACGCCCTTCCTCGGGTTTTGCTGATAGTTGTCCGGCATCCAGCAGTATTCGTTATCCGCTCCGAACCTTTCGAAAAAACGCCATGTTTTAAGTGCAACATCCTCCAGGTACTCCGTCTGCCTTGCGTCCAGCAAATGCTTTTTTATTTTTCTCGGCCTGCTTATCAGATAAGCTGCATACGGCGCGAAGAACCATATCGAAAAAACGGCAAAGGCAATTATGGAAAATGTGCCCGTTAAAACTATAGATAATATATACAGTAATACGGCTAAAATGGGGGCGGCCCTCATCTTCTTCCAGTAATCGGCGGCGCCCTCGTCAGTCCGTTCAACTTCCGCCGCGGTTTCCCATTGGAGCAGCTTTTTCTTTGTGAACGCTACACGGAATATCGTTCTTACTATTGCGTCGACCGTTATATACGTTTCATACGGCAGGAACGCGAACTTATAAAAAGATTGTTCGAAAAGCGTTTTCGTTTCATACCAGGCGTCTTTTATTGTCGCGCCCTTGCCGGTATTTCTTATCAGCCTTAATATCCTTTCTCCGAAGTCGAGCAGCCCGTCTATAAACAGCGGCAGTATGCCTGAAATGAACCAAAAAAACGCCGACCTGTAAAAAGCGGTCTGTGATAAAAGTATTACGATAAACGAAAGCGGTATTACGAGGCTGCGCCTCATATTATCTGTTATCTGATATTTCGCAAGCCCGGAGAGAGGGTTTTTCGTTTTGCCTTCCTTTGTCTTAACAATGCCTTTCAGCCAGGGCATCAGTTGCCAGTCTCCCCTTACCCACCTGTGCTGCCTCTTTGCCCAGGAAAAATATTTTGCGGGGCATCCGTCCATAAGCACCACGTCGCTTAATAGGGCGCACCTTAAATAACTGCCTTCCAGCAGGTCGTGGCTCAATATCGTGTTGTCAGGAAACGCGTTTTCGAGTACCTTCATATATACGTCTACTTCAAAAATACCTTTTCCGGTATATATTCCGGTGCCGAACCCGTCCTGATATATGTCGGATGAAGCGCAGGCGTAAGTGTCGAGGCCGCCTTTTCCCGAGAACACGAGAGAGAACCTGGTCTTTGCGGCGCACACCACGTCTATCCCGATCCTGGGCTGCATTACGCCGTAGCCCGACTTCACCGTATTATCGTCTCCTATAACAGGCCTGTTAAGGGGATGCTCCATAGCACCCACCATCTTAAACGCGGCGTCTCTCGACAGTTCTGTATCAGAGTCGAGCGTGATCACGTATTTTATCGATTGCGGTATATCCTTCGTTACGTGGAAAAACGCGGACCCATCGCCCCGCAAAAGGCGGCAGAAGTCAAGCAGCGCTCCCCTTTTCCTCTCTTTGCCGGAGTACTTTCCCGAAGATAATTGCGTCCTCTTTCTCTGCGCGTAAAAGAATATTCTGTTTCCGTATTTCTCATTGATGTTTTCGATCTCGTTTTCAATTTTTTCTATTATGTCCGCCTCTTCCGAGTCGATCTCATTATTGCTTTCTTTAAAGTCGGAAAGGAGCGTAAAATAAATATTTTCCTGCTGGTTCGCCGCATAATATACCTGCATCTTCTCCAAAAGCTCCCGGCCGTCTTCCAGGCATGTTATAAGCGACGTTACCGCTACCATAGCGGCGCTGTCCTTCGTTATGCCTTCTTTTAAGGCCACTTTCGGTATAAAGGCAGGCTTATTAATAAGAACGAATATTCTGTTGTTTATAGCCGTCGCTACCGCGTAGATAGGTATAAGGCTTATTACGAACCCAATTATGCCGTAAAAGACCGGATACATGAAAAACAAAGAAATGCAAAGAAGCGCGGCGCTGACGATAGAAGATATTACGGCCCCGCTTATATAGATAAAAAGCATATGCTTCTTTAAAAACATACCTATTTTTAACTTGGCCGGTATTCGGCCGAATTCTTTTATAAGTTCCTCTGCTTTACTTCCGGCAAGGTACAGCCCCACGTGTTCTCCCGCTTTTTTTGAAAGCCCCACAGCCGCTTTTGAAACCGCGGGCTCCGACACGTTTATTTTAGCGGCTATACAGGTAACTTTTTTCCTGTAATATTCGCGGGATTCAAAGTCCATGCTAATATAACTCTCATCTTCGCATAAATGTTTATGTACCGCGGAGATGTCTTCAAATATCTCTTCGAAGTTTATCTTGGCCAGCATCCGGAGTGAATTTATCGCGTTCGATATATTCATTATGTTTACAGCCTCTACGGCGTGCGCTTTCTTTACAAGCTTGTCAACCGAAAGATTCCGTACGGAAAGGCGCCTGTTCAGCTTTTCGGTTACTTCGGCTGCTATAGGGCTTTCCCTGAAAAGTATCATGATATATTCAATAAACTGCGAATTGAATATCGCGTTCCTGTTTTCGCTTATTATCTGCTCAACAAATGATAACCCGCTTTCCGCCTGAAGGTAAAACTTTTCAGCTTTGCTCAGCATCTTTACGCTCTCTATGCTCCGTTTTGCCAGCTCCGATACTGCATAGAGTATCGCAACTTTCAGCATATCGACAAATACCCAAAGCTCGCCGGAATCAAGCTCGGCTTCCTTCTGGTACGCTTCCAGAAAATCTTCTATGCTGCCTACCGTTATATAGAACGAGCTGTGTTTGGCGAGTTCGGCTGCAAGCGCAAAACTCCTCGGATAATGCGCGAACGTTCCGTTTTTGATATGAGGTATCCTGTATGAGACGTTTTTCATTTCTATTTCTTTTATCTGCTCGATGAAAAGATACCTGTTGTCGTAAAACCATTCGGAAACGGCGGGAAGGTCCGAGCCTTCATACTTTACCTGTTTGGCAATAGTATAAGCGTTTTCTATGTTCCTTCGTACCTCTCCGAGATTGATGCGGCTGAAATCAAGTTTTCTTGAGTAAACTTTATGCACTAGCGACAAATCAAACGCATATTTTACTAATTCCTGTGAAGACAATTTAACATCGTCAAGTATATTTATCGAAACGCTTTTACGGCCGCGCATATTTCCTCCATTATGAATTGTCTACTCATATTATTGTCTTTTGGTATTGGCGTAATTCAGGTTGTATGTCAAAACGTAAAATCGATGTTTTTGTTAATGTTATAATAGATAAATAAAAAGAAGCTATTTTCAGCTTCTTTTAAATTATTAATTTTGAGACAAGCCTGTAAGCCGAGTTCTGTTAAAAACGGTCATCTATCTAGGCCTGCAGTTACCAGCAGGCTCCAGCGATTACATGGGGCGCGGCGGGCCGCCGCACAATGCCCACTATCAATCTTGCACCGGACGGGGTTTACATAGCAGCCAAGTCGCCATGGCTCTGGTGAGCTCTTACCTCGCCTTTCCATCCTTCCCACGCACTAGATTGAGCATACTTAAATCAGTATTAAACTGTTCCAACATACTCAATCTAGTGCGCGGCGGTATCTCTCTGTTGCACTTTCCTTGGAGTCGCCTCCACCGGGTGTTACCCG
>CAZJOS010000001.1:76644-79248 GCA_964547655.1 uncultured Christensenellaceae bacterium | reverse complement strand
GAAATCAAAGGCTGTGATGGGGAATAGTAACCGTAAGTTAGTCTTTACAGAGAGCCGCACAAGTGGTGAAAGGCGGCAGACAAAACCCGGCGAAGCTCGCTCCGAAGCCGCTGCGCTGAAAGCATGTAAGTGCAGACGTCGTGACTCAACGTTACACGGGTACGGGCATCATGTCGTGCCCTGATAAGCTGGCGGCTTATTTGCCGCAAGCAGAGTGGTACCGCGGGTCTTTCGTCTCTGTATGACGGAAGGCTTTTTTATTTTCTTTTAAAGCGTACCGCAGACAAATATTTTTTCAGGAGAACTGAAATGAAAACTATCAAGATCTTTGACACAACTCTCCGGGACGGCGAGCAGTCGCCGGGATGCAGCATGAACCTGCAGGAAAAGCTGGAGGTAGCGCATCAGCTTGAGAAGCTAAAAGTCGACGTTATCGAAGCCGGATTCGCCATCGCTTCCCCGGGCGATTTTACGGCGGTCAAAGCCATAGCCGAAGCCGTGAAGGACGCAAGCGTCGCCAGCCTTTCAAGAGCGCTTAAAAAGGATATCGACCGCTCGTGGGAAGCTGTAAAAAACGCGGCAAGGCCGCGCATACACACGTTTCTCGCGACGTCGCCCATACACATGGAGTATAAGCTCAAGATGAAGCCTGACGAAGTGTTGGCGCAGGCCGTCGAGATGGTAAAGTACGCAAAGTCTCTCTGCCCGGATGTGGAGTTTTCCGCGGAAGACGCTTCGAGAAGCGATCCGGAATTCCTGTATAAAGTATTTGAGGGCGTCATAAAAGCAGGCGCGACCTGTATAAACGTTCCCGATACTGTTGGGTATTCCACACCGGAAGAATTTTACGAGCTGATAATGGGCATAAAAAACAACGTTGCCGGTATCGATAAAATAGACCTGTCGGTTCACTGTCATAACGACCTTGGGCTTGCCGTGGCGAACACGCTCGCGGCCGTACGCGCAGGGATAACGCAGGCAGAGTGCACTATTAACGGCATAGGCGAGCGCGCGGGAAACGCCGCACTTGAAGAAGTAGTGATGGGCATCGCCACAAGGCCTGATCTTTACGGCTATAATACAAATATAGATACCAAACAAATATACAACGCGTCGAGGCTCGTGTCTTCGATAACGGGCGTTTCGGTACAGCCTAACAAAGCCATAGTCGGGGCAAACGCTTTTGCGCATGAAGCGGGAATCCATCAGCACGGAGTCTTGGCAAATAAAAAGACGTATGAGATAATGACGCCGGAATCCATAGGCCTATCCGAAAACGTGATCGTTTTGGGCAAACATTCTGGAAAGCACGCGTTTGAGGAGCGGCTCAAGTCGTTAGGATTCGCGCTTGAAGCATCAAAGATAGAGTATTACTTCGACAGGTTCAAGGAGCTTGCCGACAGGAAGAAGGACGTTTCGGACATGGACCTGCGTGCGCTTGTGGAATTTGACGCGTTCAACGTACCTAACGAGTTTGAGTTTGATACGTTCGTCATCAACAGCGGCAACAGGATGACCGCAACGGCTGTAGTAAAGCTGCTCCGCAGCGGGGAAGCGCGGGAAGAGGCGGCAACGGGCGACGGCCCGGTAGACGCGGCCTTCAACGCCATAGAAAGATGCACCGGCCTCAGTTTCAACCTTGAAGATTATATAGTTCGCTCGGTCACCGGAGGGAAAGACGCTCAGGGTGAGGTCGTTGTAAAGCTCGATAAAGACGGAAAAAAGGTAAGAGGCCGCGGGCTGAGCACCGATATTGTCGAGGCAAGCGTAAAGGCTTATATAGACGCTATAAACAGATACTGTTATGAAGTAAAAACGGAGGGCTGATTCAATGAGTATGACAATGACACAAAAAATACTGGCTGCGAAAGCAGGGCTTGACGAGGTGCACGCGGGGCAATTCATCGAGGCCGATATCGACCTCGCGCTGGGCAACGACATCACGGCGCCCGTAGCGATAAGAGAGTTCGCGAAAACGGGCAAACAGTCGGTATACGATAAGGATAAGGTCGCTATCGTTCCCGACCATTTTACGCCGAATAAGGATATAAAGGCTGCGGAGCAATGCAAGATGATGCGCGAGTTCGCGAAGAAATATGACATCACGAATTACTTTGAGGTGGGGGAGATGGGTATAGAGCATTGCCTCATCCCCGAGAAAGGCCTCGCTGTACCGGGCGACGCCATTATAGGCGCAGATTCGCACACGTGCACCTACGGCGCGCTTGGTGCGTTTTCCACAGGCGTAGGCAGCACCGACCTCGCCGCCGTAATGGCAACAGGGAAGTGCTGGCTGAAAGTTCCGTCAGCCATAAAATTCGTGCTTTCCGGAAAGCCTTCGAAGTGGGTGTCAGGCAAAGACCTGATACTGCATATTATCGGCCTTATCGGCGTTGACGGAGCTTTGTATAAATCGATGGAGTTCGCGGGCGAAGGAGTAAAAAATCTTTCCATGGACGACAGGTTTACCGTATGCAATATGGCGATAGAAGCGGGCGCAAAGAACGGCATATTCCCGGTTGACGGGCAGACTATAGAATACGTGAAAGAGCATTCCTCAAAGCCTTACAAGGCATATGAGGCCGACGCGGACGCGGAATACGA
>CAZJOS010000001.1:54282-76544 GCA_964547655.1 uncultured Christensenellaceae bacterium | reverse complement strand
ATAATCGACTCGGGCGGATTGATAGGGTACATTACGAATAAGTAAGCTTTATTGGCAACGGGCGTATGTGTTAATCACGTAGGCCCGTTTTCTTTGTCGTCTTTTAACACTGAGCAGTTGTTTACGCCCGCTTTTTTATTCTTCTCTTCGTTATAAATAAAATTTCATATACATATACTTCAACATGAACGTTAAGATAAAGCCGGACTGGAAAGATACTCTGGAAAAATATCTGCCGGAAAAAATATATAACGCGCTGTCACGTATAGATACGTATTCTTCTTCGCGTATTGAAGAGATCCGTTTGAGAGTCTCCAAACCTCTTATGATATACACCGACGAAAAAGGATTCTGCGTAGACGCCCGCGGCAATCTCGGCGGCGAAGGTCTTTTAGTCGTAAACGCCGATATAGAGCAGGTATTCGGTGCGATAACTGGCAAATCCCCCTACGCGTTTGAGGACGACTTAAGGCAGGGATTCCTTACCCTAAGCAGCGGCATAAGGGCAGGTATCGCGGGAAGCGCGGTAAAGACCGATGGCTATATCAGATCGTATAAAAACATAAACGGCATAAACTTTCGAATTCCAAAAGAAGCGTTCGGCATATCGAGGCAACTGCTTCCGTATATATCGAAAAACGGCAGGCTTATCAACACTCTTATCATTTCCTCCCCGAAGCTGGGAAAGACGACTCTTATCAGGGATATAGCTCGATGCGCCGGCAGCGGTATCGGTATGCCTTCCTGCAAGATATCGCTGATAGACGAGCGGCAGGAACTTGCGGCGACGGCATATGGGGAGCCGCTCTTCGACGTCGGCCGTGAGACCGATGTGATATCGGGAGTGCAGAAGCATATCGGCGTATTCATGGCGCTTCGTGCTTTATCGCCCGATGTTATCATCACGGACGAAATAGGCAAGAGCGAAGACCTCGAAGCGCTGAGGGAAGTAGCTAACGCGGGCGTGACGATGGTAACTACGGCGCACGCTCCCGATTTCGATACCCTGCTCAACAGGCTGTTTTTCAGGCAGGTGTTCGACGAGAGGCTATTCGACGCCTATGTAGTGCTCTCAGCGTCGCTCGGCAGGATAACGGCAGCCCAAATACACGACGCTTCAGGCAGAGAACTGCTCGAAGGGCCTTTCCTGTTATATAAGGAGAACGAATGAAACTAATCGCATGTTTGCTCATTATAGCGCTTTGTTCTTATATCGGGAGGCTGTTTTCAAAACGCGCCGCCCAGCGTCTTGATTTTTTAAGGGAATACCAGACCGCTTATATATCGCTCTCCGACAGAATAGCCGGAACGAACCTCGAGCTTTGCAGGGCCCTTGAATCGTCATGCACAAACAGCCTTCACGCATTCTTTTGCGACTGCTCGAAAATGCTGAAAAACGCGCCGCAGTCGAAGTTTTCAAGCATATGGAGAAATAGTTTTGAAAAATCGAGGCCGCCGTCATTGTCCGCAGACGACATCAAAATAATTAAATCCGGCGGGGAAGCGATAGAGGCTTTATGCATGAATCCTTGCGAGAAACAGGCAAACGTATATCTAAGGCTCGTATCTGGATACCTTGAAAAACTTGAGACGGAAAAACTGAAAAAATGCAGGATATACAATACCACCGGAGTACTTACAGGGATGCTGATAGCATTACTTATGATATAGAGGAGGGATCGATTTGAACATAGATATTATTTTCCGCATTGCCGCTATAGGCATACTTATCGCCGTGCTGCATTCGCTTCTGGTAAGGTCGGGCAGAGACGATATAGCTTTGCTGACAACTATAGCGGGGTTGGTAATAGTGCTTTTAATGGTCGTAGACCTCGTAAGCAATCTGTTTGAAAGCGTCAAGCGTATCTTCGGCCTTTACTGATCATGGAAATTGTAAAAATAGCGCTTATCGGCATAATCGCCGGCGTGCTTGTTGTAGCCATAAAACAGAAACAGCCTGAGATAGGAATGCAGGTAAGCATCGTCGCGGGGCTGATAATATTCATATACGCGCTCGATTATCTTGTAACGGCTGTCGATTATATCAGGGACGTCGTTTTAAGATACGATATACCCTATGAAAGCATAACAATTGTGCTGAAAATAATAGGCATTGCCTATGTCTGCGAGTTTGCAGTGCAGATACTCAAGGACACCGGAGAAAGTTCCCTCGCATCAAAGGTGGAGTTGGCGGGAAGGGTATTTATCATAGTACTTTCGCTGCCGATAATGACTTCGTTTCTTAACATGGTGCTTGGGCTGTTAGGATAAGCATATGAAAAAAGCGGCCGTATTCATAGTTATAATTATATGCATGTTTTTATTGCAGGGAAAAGCTTTGGCTTCCGGAAACGACGAGGCGGATGAAGCGTTCGAGGAAGAGATAGAGCGCAACATAGAAAGCGCTCTTGGAGCGGCCGATCTTAGTGAGATTGAAAAGTATTTCAACGAATACTCGGATACTCTGCGCCCGATAACCGGCGGCATGGACTTAAAGTCGTTCATCACCATGCTCGCCAAAGGCGGGGCAGATTTTAAAATAGAAGACGTATATTCACTTGTATTAAACTCCATGTTCAGCGGAGTGAAACAAAGCATACCCGCAATTATTCAGATAATAGTAATAGCGCTGCTGTTCAGCATAATATCTCATTTC
The DNA here is from genome assembly GCA_964547655.1 of uncultured Christensenellaceae bacterium. Classification (GTDB taxonomy): domain Bacteria; phylum Bacillota; class Clostridia; order Christensenellales; family SZUA-584; genus DTFZ01. Next base: position 73,888 of record CAZJOS010000001.1, on the reverse strand, counting down.
AAACCGTCATTCGGAGAGTCAGGAGTCTCAAAAGCGGCGCAGACCGCCCAATTCGTAATAATAGGGACGATAACCATAGGCATACTCGCGACAGCGTTTAAAACTGGAACCGATGCGATAACTTCGATGACGTCGTTTACTACGGAGTTTTTCCCTATACTTATCGCCATGCTGACGGCATTGGGCGGAATAACTTCGGCGGCCATTTTGAGCCCGGCGACGGTGTTTCTGACTACGGGAATATCGTTCTTTTTCAGAACCCTTATACTGCCGCTTATTATAGTGCTTACCGTGTTTACGCTGGTAAACAACTTTTCAACGAATGTAAAGCTTAACGGTTTCTGCTCGCTTATCAAAACCATAATCAAATGGGCCATAGGAATAAGCTTCACTATTTTCCTCGGCATCATAGCCATACAGGGGCTGTTAGGGTCTACGTTTGACGGCATATCCGTCAAGACCGCCAAATATACTATCGATAAGCTCGTTCCCGTAATAGGCGGTATGTTTTCTAACTCGGTAGACGTGCTTATAGCCTGCACTCTGCTTATAAAGAATGCTATCGGCATAGCCGGAATAATAATAATTGCAGCCATGGTAATAACACCTGTTTTCGGGATACTCGCGCACTATTTTCTCTTCAAACTTTGCGGCGCGGTGCTCGAGCCGATAGCCGGCAAAACGATAGGCAAGTTTGCATCCGGATCCGCGGACGTGCTCATAATGCTGTTCGCTGCGGTGCTCGCGTCGGCTTTGATGTTCTTCATAACCATATCAGTGATAATAGGCGCGGGCAACACTAATATAATGTTGAGGTGATCATGCAAAGCATATTATCTTCCTGGGCAATATCGGTTACCATAGCGGTGCTTTTCAGCGCAGTTGTAAGCTCGCTTCTTCCCGATACAAGCATAAAAAAATATCTGACCGTCGTGCTGGGCGTCGTGGTGACGATCTTCATGCTTTCGCCGTTGTTTAAACTTTTCAGCGGTGCTGATTTCGGTCAGGAAATAAAAGGCGCGGTAGAAAATATGTCCGCGGCCAGTGAACAGAAAGCGGATATGACTCAATATACGGATTATATTTTAAAGGTATATATGGGCGATGAATAAAATAAATATGTTAGTGAAATAAAGGCGGAGAAAACCATGGAAGATTCGAACGTAAAAAACGGGGAAACCGCGCCTACGATAAAAGAAAAAGCGGGCAGCCTGATAGCTTCTTTTAAGAAGCTCGACACAAAGAAGAAAATACAATACGTAGCCGTATTGCTGCTTGCGATAATAATACTGACTATATATTTTTCATCGTTCAAAAGCGGCGCCCAAAATACGCCTGCGCCGGAAACGTCGAAGGCGGCAGTCGGATATGACGACCTCGAAGAGCGTCTCGAAAAGATATTATCGAAGATAGATGGGGCTGGAAAAGTTGACGTAATGATAACTTACGAGTCTACTCCCGAAAAGGTACCGGCCCTAAGCGTCGACAAACAGATATCGACTTCTACCGACATAGGCCAAAACGGGACCAACACGACAAACATCGAGAACACTCAGAGTGATGTGGTCACGGTAAACGGCGGCAACGGAAACGACGCGTTTATACTGAGGGAAAACACTCCAAAGATAATGGGCGTTATAGTTATTGCCGAAGGAGCAGACAGCATAACCGTTAAACTCGACCTTTTAAGAGCGGTTGAAACAGTATTGAACGTCAGCCCCGACAGGGTGGACGTATATAAAATGAATAATGAATAAGGGATGTGAAATAATGAAAAATAGTAAAGCTAAAAAGTATCTTCTTCTTACGGGGTTGATAGTCGTATTGGTTGCCGTAGGCTATATAAACTATGCGCTTGGCAACGGCTCCAATAATAATGTTGCCGCTGCTACCCCCGAGATAGAAGGGGCCCTTCAGGCCGGAGACATCGCGGTGATATCATCACAGGATTATTTTGTGGACTACAAAGCAACAAGGGAGAGCCGCCGCGAAACGGAAATAGCGCTGCTTGACAGTATAATCACCAACGAAAACAGCGCAGCGGAAGAGATAAAAGACGCTCAGAATCAAAAAATTGCTATCGTGCAGTCTATGGAGTCGGAACTCAGGCTGGAAGGGCTTCTTGTTGCGAGCGGTTTTTCGGACGCTATCGTAACAGTACAGGAAGGCTCGGTAAACGTTGTGATAAAAGCAGCTGAGATAAGCAAAGAGCAGGCCGCGAAGATACTTGAGATAGTCAAAGACGAGACGGGAGAGCCTGCGCAGAATATAAAGATAATACTGCAGAAGTAATTTTAAGATTATATTAAAGTAATCTTAAGTTGATTGTATTTGGCTGCCCCGTCTGTTATAATTATCTATTGATAAGAAGAGGTGGTAGTATTGAGTACTGACGACATGAACACAAGGGAAGAACAGAACGGCAGCATATCTTTTGCGAACGACGTTGTAGCCACTATAGCGGGCCTGGCGACTGTTGAAGTCGAGGGCGTTGCCGGCATGAGCGGCGGATTTTCCGGCGGTCTCGCCGAACTCCTCGGCAGAAAGAATCTGACAAAGGGAGTAAAGGTCGAGGTCGGCAAAGAAGAATGCGCCGTCGATCTTTTCGTTATCGTCGAATACGGCTGCGATATACCCGAGATGTGCAAAAGCATTCAGACGAATGTTTCAAAGGCGGTAGAGACGATGACCGGCCTTAAGGTAGTGGAAACTAATATACACATACAGGGCGTGCGTGTGAGCAAGGCTCCGGCTGAAGATGCGAAACGCGTTCATTAGCTGAAACTCAAAAAGCTTTTCAGCTTTTTGGTTAATAAAACGGGTCCCGGGGTATTTATTCTTTGAGAAAGTCCCAAAAGGCTTTGAATATGGTCAAATAACTTTTTGGGATAATATACGGGACGCGGAGATATACGGGGGAAAAATGAAATGCGGATTATCATGCGGTTTTTATTGACTATATATATACTGGTCGTTTTGTTCGTATCTGTAGTCGTATTAGGTTGCACATGGAGGATCATAGACAGTAAAACATCCCAAGGCTGGTTTGATTCACTGTACGGCGATAATTTTACACAGGTAATGGCGTCGATAATCGTAATTGCTATTATAATACTCAGCTTATTGCTTATGTTTTACGGCATACGCAGAAAGAAGCCTCAATCTGCGCTTATTAAGAATACCGGGCTAGGCGGCGTTTACATATCCATAAGCGCCATAGAAGAAATGGCAATGCGCCATATAGCGTCCAACGAAGCTGTAAGGAACGTAAAAGCAGCAATAAAAATAAGGGATTCTAAAGTGAATATCTCCGCAAGGATCGCTATCGCGGAAGGGACAAACATTCCAGAGGTGCTCACCTCGCTTCAAACAAGCTTAAAAGAGCACATAGAAGTGCTTGCCGGCATCGAGGTCAATAAAATACGTCTGCTTGTCGAAAAGACATCGCAGGTTGCAAAGGCGCGTGTGGAATAGTGTCTGAATTTAATAACTCCGGCTTTATGAAGTTCATAAAAGCGCATAAAGGCATCGTTACCGGCAGCTGCATAGGCTTTATTATCGGGGCGCTTATTCTTTGGATCGGTTTTTTCAGGACGCTTTTTTTAGCGCTCTGTATTGGTATAGGCGCGTTTTTAGGTTCAAATAATAAGTTCAGAAAGAGATTGTTTGATATATTGGACAGGGTGCTGCCCGATATCTTCAAATAAAGCGGAGGAAATATTGAGCAGAAGGTCGGCAAGAGACACGGCGTTTCGGCTACTTTACGAATATTCGATAAACGGTGGATTTAATCCCGCTACGGCAGACGTGATGCGGGATTGTTTTGATAAGGGCATGAACGAGAATGCCTGGGATTATGTCAACAAAATAATAGAAGTATATGAAACCAACAGCGCTCAGATCGACCCCCTTATACAGAAGAACTCAAAGGGATGGAATATTGGCCACATGTCAAAGGTCGATCTGGCGATCTTGCGGCTCGGGGTCTGCGAGATAAAATATATGGAAGATATCCATTCAAACATTACTATAAACGAATGCGTGGAGCTTGCCAAAAAGTACTCCACGGAAAAATCATCGAAATTCATCAACGGAGTGCTGGCAGGCATACTGAATTCCCCGGAAGGTTCGCCCGATGAATGAATGCTTCCTTGCGTTCGATACCAGCTGCTATACTACTTCCGCCGCCGTTGTTTCAAACCATAAGGTATTATTTGACACAAGAATAATGCTCGACGTTAAAAAAGGGGGAAGGGGGCTTCGCCAATCTGAGGCAGTCTTCCAGCATATTAAAAATCTAAAGCTCATATTGTCTGATCTCTCAAAACAAAACTATAACATTTCAGGCGTAGCGTACAGCGAAAGGCCCCGGCCGCGTGACGATTCATACATGCCAGTTTTCTGCGCGGGCGAAACGGCTGCATTATCCTTTACGGCCGCGTTAAGTTTGCAGCCGTTGCCGCTTACTCACCAACACGGGCACATATATTCAGCTTTCTTTGATAATGCGTCTGCGGACGGTGTATACTGCGCGCTACACGTATCAGGCGGGACTCTCGATCTGCTCCGGGTCGGTATCAAAGAGTATATCGTTACTGGTATTTCTCAATTGGGCGGCTCTCTCGACATTACATGCGGCCAGCTTATAGACAGGGTAGGCGTTGCCGCCGGACTCTCTTTCCCGGCGGGAGAGGAGATGGAAAAGCTTTATAACGAAGACGGAGCGGCACTCAGGACAAGCGTAAATTCTCTTAACGTGAATTTATCGGGCGCGGAGGCGCAGGCGATGCGGATGCTTAACAGCGGCGCGGACATATCAAGCGTTTGCAGCGGAGTAATAGATTGCGCAGCGGAAACCCTTGTAAAACTTACTGATAACGCCGCCATTGAAACAGATATCAAAAAGTTTATTTTTACAGGCGGCGTGATTTGTAATAAAATAATAAGGGAAAAGCTTAAGGACTGCTGTACCCGGAATGGATATGAATATATTATTGCGGATAAGAAATACAGCGGAGACAACGCGTGCGGGCTTGCGCTGGCAGCTGAGATTTATCATGAAAAAGGAGAAATATAGTGAATATAATCGATGGAAAATCAATTTCCGCGGGTATACGCGAAGAGCTTAAAATAAGAGTGGAGGGGCTGAAGCAAAAAGGCATAACCCCCGGGCTGGCTGTGATACTGGTCGGAGACGACCCCGCTTCCGCCGTATATGTACGCAATAAAGAAAAGGGCTGTGAGGAAATGGGTATGTATTCGGCAGTGCACCGGCTGGCTGCACAAACGAAGGAGGAGGAAGTTATCTCGCTCGTGCAGAGCCTAAACGCCGATAAAAGGGTGCACGGCATACTGGTGCAGCTTCCCATGCCCGGCCATATAAACGAAAGGGCGGTACTGCGCGCAGTTGACCCTGAGAAGGATGTGGACGGGCTCCACGAAGTAACGGCCGGGAGGCTTTTCGCCGGGGAAAAGGGGTTCGTTCCCTGTACGCCCAAAGGCATAATAAGGCTTATTAAGACAACGGGAACGGATATTACAGGCAAGAGGGCGGTTGTAGTTGGGAGAAGCAATCTTGTCGGAAAACCTGTCGCGATGCTGCTGCTTGCTGAAAACGCTACTGTGACCATGTGCCATTCGCGCACGGCAGATCTTGCGGGCGTCTGTTCTGAAGCCGACATACTCGTTGCGGCTATAGGCAAGCCGGGAATGATAAAGAGCGAATATATAAAGCCGGGCGCCGTAGTAATAGACGTCGGAACCACGAAGGTGGACGGTAAATTGAAAGGTGACGTTTACTTTGAAGAAGCTTCAGAAAAAGCGTCTTATATAACGCCCGTGCCGGGCGGCGTCGGGCCTATGACTATAACCATGCTGCTCGAAAATACCATCGAGGCGGCTGAGACGTATGCCTGAAACGGTATTCAGCGTCTCGCAGATAAACGAATATCTTGGAAGGAAACTTTGGAACGACCCGTTTTTAAGCAGGATAGCCGTGGTCGGGGAAGTGACAAATTTCAATATGTCTTCGATAGGCCACGCCTTCTTTTCGCTTAAGGATGAAGACAGCATCATAAACTGCGTTATGCATGATTTTTCTGCGAGCGGAAGCAGCGGCATAATAGAAGACGGCGCGCTCGTGCAGATAAACGGCAGGATAGCATTTTACAGAAAGAGCGGCTCGGTCCAGCTCATGGCGGAGAGGGCAAGCCTTCAGGGCGTCGGCGACCTGTATGCGAGGTTCGAGCGCACGAAGAAAAAGCTTTGCGATGAAGGCATATTCGATATTTCGCATAAAAAAATCCTGCCAGCCTTTCCTATACGGCTCGGAATCGTTACTTCGGCGGCGGGCGCCGTTATGCACGATATAATCGTCGTTGCCACCAGAAGATTTGAGGGCGTAAAAATAACCGTATATCCCGTACAGGTGCAGGGAGAAGGTGCCGCAAGGCAGATATGCGAAGGTATAGAGTACTTCAACGATACTGACAGCGTTGATGTTATAATAGTCGGCAGGGGAGGCGGTTCGTTCGAAGACCTTTTCGCGTTCAACGAGGAGAGCGTGGCGAGAGCGGTCTTTGATTCTGATATACCTGTGGTTTCCGCCGTGGGCCATGAGACCGACTATACGCTCTGCGATATGGCGGCCGATTTGCGGGCGCCTACTCCTTCGGCTGCGGCTGAGCTGGTTGTGAAAGAAAAGGCCGCGATATACGAATATCTGAGGGAGTATAAAAAAGATATTTATTTGAACCTGCTGGAATTGATCAGAGAACGCGAAACGAAGATGATCCAGTTTAAAAACAGCATTAAGCTCTATCCGTTTGATATGAAGCTTCAGCAGACAAGAGAAAAAATAGCGTCCGGCCTCAGTCTTATGAAGACAACTCTGCTTAGCCGTATGGAAAGATATAAGCTTTCGCTTGGCAGATATTGCGACAATCTTGAAAATCTAAATCCGCGGAATGTGCTTGAAAGAGGGTACGCGCTGGTATACGACAGCAGCGGCGGTGTAATAACGTCTAAAGAAGCCGCGGCTGCGGACATGGAAATAGAGTTTTCAGACGGGCGCGTACCCGTATCGAGAAAGGGCATTTAGAATGGATGAATTCGAAAAAGACATGAAAAAGCTTGAAGATATATCTTTAAAGCTTCAGTCGGGCAATATTGGTATAGAAAAAAGCATGGAACTCTATGCCGAGGGCATAAAGCTTGCAAATACTCTTACGTTAAAGCTTGAAAAGCTTAAGTCGAAAATAGAGGTACTCGAAACAGAGGTAAAAAACGGTGACTGAAATAGCGGAGCGCCTCGAAAGCCTAAGGTCAAAAATTAATAAAAGGCTGCCTGAACTGCTGGAAATTATCTGCGAACCGGGCATATTGAGGAACGCCATGGGCTACAGCATTATTGCCGGCGGCAAGCGCCTGCGGCCTTCGCTGTGCCTGCTGTCGGCGGAGATGTATGGCGACCCTGCGCCGGCTCTCGATGTTGCCTGCGCTATAGAGATGATACACACGTATTCGCTAATACACGACGACCTCCCGGCTATGGATAACGACGATTTGCGGCGCGGAAAGCCGACGAACCATATAGTATTCGGCGAAGCTTACGCCATACTTGCCGGAGACGGCCTTTTAAACAGCGCTTTCGAGGTGATGCTGAAATCTGCAAAGCAGTATAAAAATGGCGGGTATGATTTCTATTCGGCTATTGAAATCATTGCCGAGGCAGCCGGCACAAAGGGAATGATAGCCGGCCAGGCTGCTGATATGGGATTCGAGGGCTCGGAGCAGGGAAAAGAAGTGCTCGAGTATATACACGAACGAAAGACGGCCGCTCTCATAAAAGCCTCCGTAACGTCGGGGGCGAAGCTGATGGGAGCGGGCAATGAAGATATTGCAGCTCTTGAAACGTATGGCGGGTGTATCGGATTCGTTTTCCAGATAATCGACGATATACTCGACGAGACCGGGAACGCGGGCAAGCTCGGGAAGACACCCGGTAAAGACGCCGTATCCGATAAGCAGACTTTTACGCGCCTTTACGGTATCGAAAGATCAACCGAGATCGCCCGTCAGAAGACCGGAGAGGCAATAAGGTCGCTTGACCGGTTCGGGCCAAAGGCGGATAATCTGAGGGCTTTGGCGGAAAACTTTCTTGCCCGAAAAAATTAAATTTTCTTACCCAAATTTTTTTTAAAGATTTTTATATTGTTAATATGAAATATAAACTGCTTTTAACCTGTTCGTTTTCATTAATTATTCGGGTCAAAATCTTATAGATAATTAAAATACATACAATGCAAATGCCGGTTTTTCTGCGCCTTTTTGCCAGTATAAAAGCGTTTTTGATGGCTAAGCTAGTCATATCGATCTACTTCAGGAGATATGACATGCTTGTTAACAAGGTTGAAATCTGCGGCGTTGATACATCCAAACTTCCCGTAATGAAGCACAAAGAAATGAAAGAAATAATGCTGAAGATAAAGAAAGGCGACCAGTCTGCGAGGGAACAGTTCATAAGAGGAAACCTGAGGCTCGTGCTCAGCGTTATACAGCGTTTTACCGGCCGAAACGAAAACATGGACGACCTTTTTCAGGTCGGGTGCATCGGGCTGATAAAGGCTATAGATAATTTTAACGTAGAACTGGGAGTTAGGTTTTCCACATACGCCGTTCCTATGATCACGGGGGAACTTCGTAGATACCTCAGGGACAATAACAGCATAAGAGTATCGCGCTCACTCAGGGATATCGCGTATAAAGCTCTTCAGATACGCAACACGCTGTCGAAGAAGAACTCCTGTGACCCCAGCGTGGAAAGGATAGCGAAAGAACTTGGAGTAAACGTTGAAGACGTGGTGTTCGCACTCGACGCGATACAGGACCCGGTATCGCTTTACGAGCCCGTATATCACGACGGTACCGACGCGATCTACGTTATGGACCAGCTTCAGGATAAAAGCAGCGCCGACGAGACATGGCTCGACGGCATAGCTTTAAAGGAAGCCATAGATAAACTGAACGAACGGGAGAAAAAAATAATACTGATGCGTTTCTATCAGGGCAAGACTCAGATGGAGGTATCGGAGGAGATAGGCATAAGCCAGGCACAGGTATCGCGGCTTGAAAAGAACGCGCTGAAAAATATACGAAGAAATATTTAAACGAGTTTTGAAGACCTCATAAGATAATAATTTATTCTGCTTCATAGTAATATTGTGGGGTGATTATTATGACAAGATATTCCGCGCTTAGGCAGAAGGAGGTCATCAATATAGTAGACGGAGCGAGGCTCGGGTTTATTTGCGACGTGGTACTGGACGTATGCACCGGCAAGATATGCGCGATAGTGGTTCCCGGGCCGTCCAAATTTTCATTCTTTTTCAGAGGGGAACGCGATCAGGTCATTCCATGGAAAAACATAAGGAAGATAGGGGAAAACGTTATCCTTGTTGAAATAGACGTCAATATTATGCCGAATTTTAGTGAATGATACATGCCCTCCGATACAGCCAGGGAGACAGACGGAAAAAATAAGCCCTTTTTGTGCGATAATTGAATTTATCGTTTTCTATGTTATAATAAGATAAATCATTTTATGGGGGCGGCTTATGAAGTGTATCTATTGCGGGCATCCCGAAAGCAAAGTGGTCGATTCAAGGCCTACCGACGAAGGCAGCTCGATAAGGCGGCGCAGAGAATGCCTTGTATGCAAAAAGCGCTTTACGACATATGAAAAAATAGACAGCCTTCCTCTGCTCGTCGTCAAGAAAAATGGCGATCGCGTATCCTTTGATTCCGATAAGATAAAGATGGGCATCATTAAGGCCTGTGAAAAGAGGCCTGTTCCCATGCACGATATCGAAGAGCTGGTGGCAGGAATAGAAAAAACGATATTCAACACTTTAAGGCAGGAAATAACTACAAAAGAAATAGGAGAACTGGTAATGTCGGGACTGAAGAAGCTGGACGACGTCGCGTATGTCCGCTTCGCTTCCGTTTACAAGGAATTTAAAGACGTAGATACGTTTATGAAAGAACTTCAGACATTACTGGAAGAAAAATAGCAAATGCAGCATATCCGCACAGGATTTAGTATCATCGAGAAAAACAGACTGAAATATCTTGCCATACCGTCTTTTGAAGAAGCGGGAGGCGTTATAAGCGCGTTTTCAACCAGGGTTGGCGGAGTAAGCCCGCATCCGTTCGATACTCTTAATTTCAGTAAAAAAAGAGAACAGAATGATAATAACTTCTTCGAGAACTTAAAAAGGTTCGGCGACGCGGCGGGATTTGAATATAAAAACACCGTCGCCATAAATTACGCGCACAGCCCTGATCTTTACCACGCAGCTGCCGGCGACGCCGGCCGCGGCATAGCAAAGGAAAACGTTCCGATGTTTTGCGACGGCCTCTTTACCGATACGGCCGGGCTGCCGATAATGTCTTTTCACGCAGACTGCGTTCCGCTCTTTTTTTATGACCCAAAAGTCAGAGCTATTGCCGTCTGCCACGCCGGCTGGCGCGGTATAGCTGCCCATATGATCAAAAACGCCGTAAAGTCGCTCGTATCGCTGGGCAGCCGGGAGAGCGATATACTCGCCGCAGTAGGCCCGTGTATAAGCGGCGAGTTTTATGAAGTAGGGCCGGAAGTCGCGGACGTATTTATAAGCGGATTCGGAAGCGATAAGGTTGAGCAAAGAAACGGAGGCTTGTTCCTTGACCTTGCCGGAGTATGTGCGGCAGATATAATGGATTGCGGTATATCTCCCGGTCATGTAACGGTTTGCGGCCTGTGCACATATAAAGAAAAAGGGCTGTTCTTCTCTCACAGGCGCGATAAAGGAGTGACGGGATCGATGGCCGCGGTGCTGCAGCTTAAATATTAATAATATTAAAAGATTCCGCATTTGATTGAATTAAAAAAATAAATATTCCTTTGAAGCTTGCACTTTTATGCAAATTATGCTACTATAAAAACAGTTAATTTTTCGGTTAGAGTGGGTGAGCCCCACTCTTTTAAATTGCCGAAGCCATGCATCAGCGATGTTTAGAGACTTTAAGGTCTATTTTTATAGCGTTTTAAAGATGTATGAACGCGTTTGGAGTGTTTTAAATAGCTAATAAGACTGAAATGATCATCGAAGATATAGTAAGGCCGCTTGTAGAAGGGCTGGGCTATGAATACGTGGGAGTCGAAATAAAGTCTTCCGGCGGTGCTAAAGAGCTTATCGTATACGCCGATAAACCGGAGGGAATAGGCCTTGACGATTGCGAGAAGATAAGCCGCCTCATAGAGCCCGCAATAGACTTAAAAGACCCGATAAAAGACTCATATTATCTTTGCGTTTCGTCTCCCGGCCTTGACAGGCCACTAAAAGAACCGGCAGACTACAGGCGCAATAAGGGTAAAACTATAGATGTAAAACTCTACAGCGCCAAAGAGGGAAAGAAAGAATTTACCGGTTTGCTGAAAGGCTGCAGCGATGCCGGATTTACAATTGAAACGGACGGAAGCGAAAGGCAGTTTACTTTTAGGGAAGCTGCTTCTGTAAAGCTTCATGTAGATATATAACAGGAGGTTAAGAATGAATACGGAATTTGTTAATGCAATAAACGCTCTAGAGAAAGAAAAAGGAATAGACAAAGAAGTCCTGATAGACGCCGTGGAGAACGCCCTTGTTTCCGCATATAAGAAAAATTACGGCTCGGCTCAGAACGTCCGGGTTTCGGTAGACAGCAACGACGGATCTTTCAAGGTCTATGCAAAGAAGACGGTAGTAGAAGAAGTTTCCGACGATTCCATAGAGATGTCTTTAAACGACGCGCACAAGATCAACATAGCCTACGAGCCCGATGACGTTATTGAAATTGAAGTCACTCCCGGGTCTTTCGGGCGGATCGCAGCGCAAACCGCAAAGCAGGTCGTCGTTCACCGTTTGAGAGAAGCTGAACGCGGAGTCGTATTCGATAGATTCATCGAGCGCGAAGGCGAATTGATGAACGCGGTGATACACCGCGCAGATAAAAACAGCATATTGCTTGAGCTTGATGGAGCGGAGGGCATAATGCCCGCTTCCGAATCTGTCCCGAGTGAAAGATATAATATAAACGACCATATCAAAGTCTATGTTATGGAAGTAAGAAAGACGACCAAAGGGCCGCAGATCGTCGTTTCGAGGACTCACCCCGGCCTTTTAAAACGACTTTTCGAGATAGAAGTGCCGGAAATAATGCAGAATGTGGTACAGATAAAAAGCATAGCGAGGGAAGCAGGTTCCAGAACGAAAATAGCCGTCTATTCCGAGGATGAAAACGTCGATCCGGTAGGCTCCTGCGTCGGCCAGAAAGGTTCGAGGATAGACAGGATAGTTTCCGAGATAGGCAACGAAAAAATAGACGTGATTCCGTGGAGCGCAGACCCGATAGAGTTTATCGCGAATTCCCTTAGGCCCGCGAAAGTGCTTATGGTACAGATAAACGAAGCTGAGAAAGCCGCTAAAGTAGTGGTGCCCGATTATCAATTGTCGTTAGCCATAGGGCGTGAGGGACAGAACGCCCGCCTTGCGGCAAAGCTTACCGGATGGAAGATAGATATAAAGAGCCAGACTCAGATAGAGCAGGCGCTTTTCGACGAACACGGCGACACGGATAACGACGAAGACGATTTCTCGGAAGATATCGAATCGGAATACGATTTTGACATTGAAGATACAGACGAGCAGGAATGATACGGCCATTAATGAGGCCGCGTAAACGGAGGCTTGGGTTGAAGACAAAAAAAGTGCCCGTTCGCATGTGTATTGCCTGCAGGGAAGGCAGGCCGAAAAAAGAGCTTGTAAGAGTTGTGGCTTCTGAAAGCGGGTTATGCCCCGACGAGACCGGAAAAGCGCAGGGTAGGGGAGCTTACCTTTGCTCGGATGTTGTATGCCTGGATAAGGCGAGAAAGACAAAAGCGTTCGACAGGGCGCTTAATACCGCCATGAGCGAAGACGCGTATAACGCGATAAAACGGGTGATCCTGCGCCGTGGACTTAAATAGCTTATCGTATATCGGCCTTGCGCACAAGGCTGGAAAAACGCTTACAGGCACGGCCGCCTGTGAAAAAGGTTTGAAGAGAGGCGCCGTAAGGCTCTTGCTGCTGCAGGAAGGCCTTTCCGCTTCAACGCTGGAAAAGTTCACATATATGTGCGGTAAAAATAATGTTGATGTTTTGGTGGTGAACAGTTATTATAGATTGGGCCTGGCAATAGGCAGAGAAGGAATTATGATAATAGGTATAACCGATACAGGTTTTGCCGATACGATAAGAAAAAATATTATTGGTGGTCAAGGGAGTGGCTTTAATGAGCAAATTAAAAATTATCGATCTTAACAAACAGCTTGTTACCGGCTCAAAAGAAGCGGTCACAAAGATAGAATCGCTGCAAAACAGCGTTCAGAATCATTTGGCCACTCTTAAAAGGATAGAAGCCGAGCTTTTAAAGATCGCCCGTGCCGAAGCGGAAGAAAAACGCCTTAAGGAGCAGCAGGAAGCTGAAAAGGCTGCAAAAGCTGCCGAGTTGGCAAGGGCTACCGAAACAGCGAAAGCCGCCGAGTTGGCTGAAGCTGAAAAGAAATCAAAAGAAGATATAAAAACAGAAAAGGCTGCCGCCACGGCAGAAGAAAAACCTGTTAAAGATAAAAAAGCTGAGTCTGAGGAAAAAGAATCCGAACAATCAAAGCCTGTCGAACAAAAAACCCCCGTTCAAAATAAAGCAAAGGAAAAACCACAGACAGAGATTAAGCCTGGCGCGGCCAGGAAAGAGCCGACTTCAGCAGGCTGGCAGACAGTACAGAACCAAAGGCAATGGCAGCAGCCTCAGGGCCAGCAAAGAGGCCGGCAACAGGATCGCCCGTTTGACCAGCGTCAGCGTACGCCTGGGCAGCAGCGCCCCTTTCAGGGCCAGCGTCAGCAGATGCCAGGGCAGCGACCGCCTCAGGCGCCTGGGCAGCGGCCACCGCTGCGCGGAGGACCTACAGGCAGGCCGGCGGCGAAGACAAACACCGCAGGCAGTGAACAGCCCGCATTTATTTCCGTAGAAAAAAAGAATACACAGGTCAGGAAACACCGTGATGATACGTACAAATGGGATGATAAATCGAAAGTCTCTAAGAAAACGCTTTTAAGAGAGCAGACTGTATTCGATATAAACGGTGAAGAAAGGTATAGGGGGAAAAAGCGCTTCAAGTCTAAAACCTTTGCGGCGCCCATAGCTCCTATAGTTATAGATAAAGCAATTATGAACTTAAATTCGATATCCGTTAAATCGCTTGCTGAAAGAACGGGTAAGCCTGTTGCCGATCTCTTGAAAAAATTGCTCATGTTGGGCATGATGTGCAATATCAACTCCGAGCTTGACTATGATACCGCGCAGCTTATTTGCGGCGAATTTGGTATAGATCTCGAATTGAAACTGGATAAGACGGCTGAAGACGTTCTGGGAGAAGGCGACCAGGCCGACGCTGAGGGCGACCTTAAGCCACGCCCCCCTGTAGTTACCGTAATGGGCCATGTAGACCACGGCAAAACGTCTCTGCTCGACGCTATACGCCAGACGCGCGTTACCGAACATGAAGCCGGAGGCATAACCCAGCATATAGGCGCGTATACTATCAGGCATAAAGGGCACGATATTACGTTCCTCGATACTCCGGGCCACGAGGCTTTTACGGCAATGCGTGCGCGCGGAGCGCAGGTAACGGACGTTGCCATACTTGTTGTAGCCGCCGACGACGGAGTGATGCCTCAAACGATAGAAGCGATAAACCATTCAAAGGCTGCGAATGTTCCTATCATCGTTGCAATAAATAAAGTAGACAAACCAAACGCAAATACCGCAAAGGTAATGCAGAGTCTTACGGAACACGGCCTTCTTTCTGAAGAATGGGGCGGCGAAACTGTTATGGTTCCCGTTTCGGCTGCTACTAAAGAGGGCATAGAACATCTGCTCGAAATGATAATACTCGTTTCGGAGGTGCAGGAACTCAAAGCAAACCCGAACAGGCTCGCTAAGGGAACGATAATCGAAGCCAAGCTCGACAAAGGCAGGGGCCCTGTAGCCACCGTGCTCGTACAAAACGGTACGCTGCGTATTTCTGATATGATCGTCGCCGGCACCGCTTACGGAAGGGTAAGGGCAATGGTAGACGACATGGGCAATAGGGTGGATGAAGCTTATCCGTCTCAGCCCGTAGAAGTGGTCGGTTTTTCCGAAGTGCCCGTAGCTGGCGACATAATGCACGCAGTCGAGCAGGATAAGCTTACAAAGCAGGTAGCGGAAGAAAGAAAAGACAAACAGAAAGCCGATATGCTTAAAAACCTTTCCAAGGCGTCTCTGGACGAATTGTTCAGCCAGGTATCGGAAGGTAAGGTAAAAGATCTGAATATCGTTATAAAAGCGGACGTTCAGGGCTCTGTTGAGGCTATAAAGCAAGCGCTTGAGAAACTTAGCAACAGCCACGTAAAGGTCAACGTGATACATGCGGGAGTAGGCGCAATAAAGGCAATGGATGTCATGCTTGCGAGCACATCAAGCGCAATAATTATTGGCTTCAACGTTAGGCCTGACAACATGGCAAGGATAGAGGCCGAAAAAGAAAAGGTCGAGATCAGGGCCTACCGCGTTATATATAAAGCCATAGAGGATATAGAGCTTGCCATGAAGGGCATGCTTGCACCGGAATTCAAGGAGAACATACTCGGGCACGCGGAAGTAAGGACCATATTCAACGTTTCCAGCGTTGGCACCATAGCTGGAAGTTACGTGATTGACGGAAAGATAGTAAGGAACGCACAAGCACGTTTGCTGCGCGACAACGTTGTGATATTCGAAGGCGCCATAGCCTCGCTTAAGAGGTTTAAGGACGACGCCAAAGAAGTAAACCAGGGGTATGAATGCGGCATCACTCTTAAGAACTTCAACGATGTCAAGGAAAGCGACGTAATTGAGTCTTTTGAAATGCAGGAGATCGAAAGGTAGTGTCAAAGAACAGGATTGCCGGAATAGAATCCGAATTTAAAAGAGCGCTGAGCGATATTATAAGGAACGATATGAAAGATCCGCGTGTATCCGAAATGGCGAGCGTCACGCGCGTTGAGATATCGAAGGATTTAAGATACGCAAAAGCGTATATAAGCGTATTCGATACAGAAAAGAAAAAAGCCTCAACAATAGAAACGCTGGCCCATGCGGAGCATTTCATCAAAAACGAGATAGGGGCGCGTATAAATATAAGGCGCCTTCCGGAAATATCGTTCATTTTGGATACATCCATCGAATACAGCAGCCATATATCCGAGCTGCTTAAGAAAGTCTGATAAGATGTGCACCTTACAGGATATCGTAGGCGCTATCGAATCGGCCCAAAACATACTTGTGGTTTCCCATATCCAGCCTGACGGAGACACGTTGGGCTCTTGTTTTGCTCTCGACCTTATGATAAAAAAACTTGGCAGGCGCTCTTCGGTCTACTGCGAGGACGGAATACCCCATAAATACGCCGACCTTTTCCCCAATGAAGCGATTTCGGAACTTAACGACGGCGCTTCTTACGATCTTGTAATAGCGGTAGATTGCGCCGATAAGTCGAGGCTCGGCAGGGCGCAGAAAATATTCAAGAATTCTGCAGTCAGCGTCAACATAGACCATCATATTACTAACAACGGATTCGGCAAGCTGAACTATATATGCGAAAGTTCTTCGGTCGGCGAGATCATCTTCGAGCTTATGAGCGCAGCCGGCGTAGAACAGGACGAACTGAGTTCCCGCTATATCTATATCGCCATGTCTACCGACACCGGCAACTTTAATTATTCGAATACAGGGCGAAAGTGTCTGCTGTACGCGTCAGAACTCGTTGAATTGTTTGACATACGCGAAACAGCCGACATACTCTTCAGACGCCGGAGTCTCGTTTTAACGCAGCTTATCGCAAGGGCTTTAACAAGGCTCGAGCTTTATAGTGAAGGGAAAATCGCTTCGGTGGCCCTGCTTAAGAATGATATGAAGGAATTTGGGGCAAGCGGCGCCGATTGCGAGAATATAGTAGATTTCGCGCGGGAGATCGAAGAAACAATAATAGCCGTATTTTTCAGGGAGATAAAAAACGGTGTAAAGATCAGCTTTCGTTCCAAAGGAGATATCGACGTAGGAAGCGTCGCTTCTTCCTTCGGGGGAGGCGGGCACCCGAACGCCGCCGGATGCTGCGTAAACGGGAAATTTGAGGATGTTAAAAATAAAGTAATAGATATGCTTAAAGAGCTGGTTTAAGCGATGAACGGAGTTATTAATTTTTTAAAACCGCCCGGGATGTCTTCTAACGCCGCGGTGGTGTTTCTGCGGGGGATGCTGAAAGGGAAAACGGGGCACGCGGGGACTCTTGACCCCGGCGCCTGCGGCGTTCTTCCCATATGCGCGGGAAAAGCCACGAAGATCTCTTCGTTAATGATGAACGGTACAAAGGAATATATAGCGGAAATTTCTTTCGGCAGGAGCACCGACACGGGGGACAGCTACGGCAGAATAACCGGCATATCTGATAAACCTTTGCCTGTGCCCGAAGAAGTAGCGCGCGTGCTGGATACTTTTACAGGCAGCAGCGTACAGCAGACCCCGGCGTTTTCAGCGGTAAAACATAATGGCAGAAAGCTCTACAGCCTCGCGAGGGAAGGCGCGGATATTCCCGTTTTATTCAGGGATATAAATATAAGCGAAGCCGAATACCTGTATCAAACAGCAAAAAACGCTCATCTTATACGAGTAGTATGCGGCAAAGGAACATATATAAGAACGTTATGCGAAGATATAGGCAGGAAGCTCGGAATACCGAGTCATATGTCTTTTTTGCTGAGGACAGAATGCGCGGGACTTAATGTAAAAGAAGCCTTTACAGCAGATGAATTGAAGGAAGCTTCAGATCTGGAACATGCCTTGCTTCCCATTGACAGGTTCCTTCAATATATGCCGGCCGTATCTGCCGGCTGCAGCCTTAGAAAAATCCTGTTCAACGGCGGAAGCGTAAAATATTCTTCCGGGATAGAAGAGCCTGTAAGGGTATATATTGATAACGAGCTTCTGGGGATAGGACTTATCGAAAACGGCAGTCTTAAGATAACCACCCTGCTTGCGGAAAGATGAAAATGGAAGTAATAACGCTGGAAAAAGCAAAAAAAATGAAATTCAGAGGCCTCTCGATAGCGCTTGGAACGTTTGACGGATTGCATTTAGGGCATATAGAGCTGCTTAAGGCTGTAAGATCGTTTGGCGGCCAAAGCGCCGCTTTTACATTCGATACGCTGCCCAGCGACCTGTTTTCTGTCGACCATAAACCGATGCACCTGTTTACTTTGGAAGAAAAGACAGAAGCTTTCCGTCACACCGGCATAGATTATCTGTGCATATCCGGGTTTGACAGGAGATTTGCCGGCATAGATAAAAATGCATTCGCGTTATTGATATTAAACACGTTTCATCCTAAAAACATAGTCGTCGGCTACAATTACACATACGGGCGGCTTGCGGAAGGCAACGTAGATACGCTTAGCAGTTTCGGCTCGGAGCATGAATGCAATGTAACGATAATACCTCCGGTGATATACGACGACGAGCCGGTAAGTTCTACTCGTATACGCGAATGCATTGCGGCCGGAGCAATAGAGCGGGCAAACGCGCTGCTCGGTTACATATATAATATATCCGGCGTTGTGGAAACAGGCAGCGGCCTTGGCAACAAACTTGGTTTCCCGACCGCAAACATTACTGCCGCTAAAGAGAAAATATTGCCTCTTAGAGGGGTTTACAGCGTCGATGTCACGGTTAACGGCAAAATATATAAAGGCGTCTGCAATATCGGTGTTAAGCCTACCGTCTCCAGAGGCGTCAAAGAAACTATCGAGGCACACATCATCTCTCTGTCTGAAGATATTTACGGGCAAAAAATAACCATAGCTTTTAAAAAGCGTTTAAGGGATGAAATGAAGTTCGGCTGCAAAGAAGAACTAGTCGCCCAGATAAAACGCGATGTCGGGAATATAAGTAAATAGTGAGGAAACTATGCTGGAAAAAGAATTAGTGGAAAAAGCTATAAGCATGGGGGCTGACAATGCTGTGGTATTCAAAATAGACGACATAGTCTTCGACCCGCGCACTATATTGAAATGCATGTTCGGCTGCAACGACTGGGGCAAAGGCCATACATGCCCGTCGAGGCCAGGCTCATTAAGCGTCTTCGATTACCGCAAAGTGCTTATGGAATATTCGTGGGGCATTATAGTGCATTCGACCAGTAAAAAGATAAGCCAGGACGTTTCGTTTGAACTCGAAAGGGAAGCTTTTATTAAAGGGTACTACTTTGCCTTTTCATTGAGCGACTGCGCCATATGCAGCGAATGTACCGGGCATTCGGGCAAGGATTGCGTAAACAGGAAAAAGGCGCGCCCCGCTTTCCACAGCGTGGGCATAGACGTTTTTAAGACAGTACACAAATTCGGCCTCCCGCTCGAGACGCTTTCCGACGAAACCCAGCCCCAAAACTGGTATTCCGCCGTATTTATCGAATAGT
>CAZJOS010000001.1:51329-54182 GCA_964547655.1 uncultured Christensenellaceae bacterium | reverse complement strand
CTTTCCGACGAAACCCAGCCCCAAAACTGGTATTCCGCCGTATTTATCGAATAGTATTTAATAGCCGAAATCCCCGTCTATAATCACGACGTGCATCTCTTTGCCCGTTGTCGGACACTGGATACGTACCGTTACGTTGCACATACGGCTTTTTCCGCCGCATTCAGAACACTTGCCTTTGCGGGCGCACGGTGTGTCGAGCCCGAGCCGCCTTGCGTTTTCAGGACAGGCGGCGCTCTTTATCCTAGCAACGGCAGTATGAGGATTCGACGCTATCTTATTCCTGCCGGCGACTATTATTACTCTATCCGGCCCGTAAAACATGGAGGCTGCCCTGTTGCCAGTTCCGTCTATGTTGATAAGGTCTCCCGCTAACGTTACGGCGTTGGTCGACGAAAGATACACGTCGGCGGCCATTGCTTTTTTTCTGATCTCATTAGGATCCTGCCCGGTCTTCTTCGCCAGCCAGTGCCAGTAAACAGTGTTGCCGCGCTCTAATAGCGCGTCAACTATGCCCGTTTCCTGCAGCGTTACACTGCCGCCGACCCCCACGGTATCGCCCTTGCCGACGACGGAAAGTACATAATTCAAAGCTTCTTTTGCGTCCTTTACACAGGCTGCTTTAAACCCCTTTTTATTAAGCGCTCCTACAGTCGTTTCGATATCGTTCATTTGCGACCTCCGTTAATAATCAAATAATACACAAACCTTTATCCAGCGACAAGAAGGAATTGCATTTCAGCCGCGTTTTATATATTATAGTTCTATATTTCTACGGAGGATACTTGATGTCATCAGGCACCCAAAAAATAAGAAACTTCTGCATAATAGCTCATATAGACCACGGCAAGTCGACGCTTGCCGACAGGCTCATCGAGTCTACCAATACCGTTTCGAAACGCGACATGCGCGACCAGATACTCGACACCATGGAACTCGAGCAGGAGCGGGGAATAACTATAAAATCCCAGGCCGTAAGGATGTTTTATATAATCGACGGCACAGAGTATACGCTTAACCTTATAGATACCCCCGGCCATGTTGATTTTACATATGAAGTTTCACGGAGCATGGCCGCGTGCGAAGGCGCGATACTCGTCGTAGACGCGAGCCAGGGAATAGAGGCGCAGACGCTTGCAAACGTATATCTCGCCATGGGCAACAACCTGGAGATACTGCCTGTTATAAATAAGATAGACCTGCCTTCCGCCCGGCCGGATGAAGTATGCAAGGAAATAGAGGACGTTCTGGGGCTCGATACGTCATACGCCCCGAGGATAAGCGCTAAAGAAGGAACGGGTATCGAAGCCGTATTGGAGGCCATAATAAAATACCTGCCGCCGCCAAAAGGGGATAAAGACGCTCAACTCAAGGCGCTTATATTCGATTCGTATTACGACAATTACAAGGGCGCCATAAGCTATGTGCGCGTAAAAGAAGGCAGCGTAAAGATTGGCGACGAGATACTCTTTATGGCCGCGGGCAAGAGATTCGAAGTCACCGAGGTCGGAGTATTCCTTCCTGCACTTTTGCCTGTCTCATCGCTTTCGGCGGGCGAGGTAGGCTACATTGCCGCGAGTGTTAAAAACGTTTCCGACACGCGCGTAGGCGATACCATAACCAACGCGGAAAAAGGCGCCGCGGAGCCTCTGCCCGGTTACAAGCACGTAACGCCCATGGTGTTCTGCGGAATATATCCCGCAGACGGCGCAAAATACGAAGACCTGCGCGACGCTCTCGCAAAGCTCGAGCTCAACGACGCGTCGCTCATATACGAGCCCGAGACTTCGGTGGCGCTCGGTTTCGGGTTCAGGTGCGGCTTCTTAGGCCTGCTGCATATGGAGATAATTCAGGAACGGCTCGAGAGGGAATATGACCTCGACCTCGTTACTACCGCGCCGAGCGTGAGCTATCACGTCATTACTGTAAAAGGCGAATCGATAAAAGTTGACAACCCGACAAGCCTGCCGCCTGTAACTACTATCGACTACATGGAAGAGCCGGTTGCGGAGGCAACCATAATGACACCCGACGAGTACGTAGGCGCAGTTATGGATATATGCCAGGAAAAGCGAGGAGTTTTCAAAAACATGGAATATATCGAGGAAACCCGCGTGCTCATACATTACGACCTGCCGTTAAACGAGATAATATACGACTTTTTCGATATGCTCAAATCGCGCACCCGCGGCTACGCGTCTCTCGATTACGAATTGAAAGGCTATCAGAAGAGCGACCTTGTGCGCCTTGATATACTGCTGAACGGCGACATGTGCGACGCGCTCTCGATAATAGTGCACAAAGACAAAGCTTATGCGCGGGGCAGGATCATAGCTGAAAAGCTCAAAGACGTTATACCGAGGCAGATGTTTGAGATACCCATTCAGGCGGCGATAGGCGGCAAGATAATCGCGCGCGAAACGGTAAAGGCGATGCGCAAAGATGTTCTCGCGAAATGCTATGGCGGCGACATATCGCGAAAGAGGAAACTGATCGAAAAACAGAAAGAAGGCAAAAAGCGCATGAGGCAGGTGGGCAGCGTTCAGGTGCCTTCCGAGGCGTTCATTTCCGTGCTTAAGACGGATTCATGAAACCCTTGGGCCTTTATATACACATACCTTTTTGCAGACGCAAGTGTTATTACTGCGATTTCGTATCGTTCCCCGATAAGGACGGTGTTTTCGATGGCTATATAAATTCGGTAATTTCGGAGGCACATCTCTTCGAAGATTATCTTAAAAGCCGCTCTGTAGATACCTTATTCATAGGCGGGGGAACACCGTCTTTATTATCGCCCATACAAATAAGCAGGCTTATAGACGGCCTGAATCAAACATGTGATTTCAACCTTAA
>CAZJOS010000001.1:10885-51229 GCA_964547655.1 uncultured Christensenellaceae bacterium | reverse complement strand
AAGTATTGGCTGGGCGAGGAGTACCTCGGGCTCGGGATCGCCGCACATTCGTATATAGAAGATAAATCAATAATACGCTTCAATAATACTGAAGATCTTTCCGGATATATGCGAGCTGTAAGCAGCGGCATAAGGTCGGCAGATGAAATATGTAAACTATCCGCTCAGGACGTGTTAACAGAGTACCTGATGCTCAGGCTCCGCCTTAAGCGGGGCATATCGTTTAGCGATTATTACCGGCGCTTCGGAGCTGATCTTCTAAAAATATTTAAAGAGCCGATCTCATTTTCAATCAGCAACGGTCTTATAACGCAGGACGAATACGGTATATATCCTACGTTAAAGGGGTTCGATCTGCAAAACGCCCTTATCACGGAATTTATGAAAATAATATGAATTAGCAATAACAGTATTGACTTTGAAGTTAAAAAGTGTTATTTTTATACCATGATATTAGCACTCACTTCGATTGAGTGCTAATAACGGGAATAACTGATCAAAAGAGGTGTATTGGATTGTCGTACCGGATAGATCGGTGGTTCCAAACAGGGGGTTAACATGGATCTTAATGAAAGGAAGCTCGGAATACTCAAGGCCGTTGTCGACGATTATATATTGACCGGGCTGCCTATAGGTTCCAGAACTATCTCAAAAAATCACGGCATAGATTTAAGTTCGGCCACCATAAGAAACGAAATGGCCGATCTTGAAGAGCTTGGGTTTCTGGAACAGCCTCATACGTCTGCTGGTCGTGTGCCCTCTCAAAAGGCGTACAGGTTTTATGTTGACAGGCTGATGAAAGTCGCGAAGCTCAACGAGGCCGAGGCAAACAGGATCAAAAGCTATTTTCAGGAGAAGATGGCCGAAGTAGAGCAGGTTATAGAAAAGGCCGCAAAGGTGCTTTCGGACACGACGCACCATATTTCCATGGTGCTGCGCCCGCAGCTTAAAAAATCGGTATTGCGTCGCATACAGCTCGTAAAGCTTACCGAGCGTAAAGCGATATTGCTGCTCGTTACCGACGCGGGGCTCGTTAACGATACGGTTATCTCCATACCTGAGGGAATTACCATAAGCGACATAGAAATGCTGTCTAATCTGCTGACGGATAAGCTTTCGGGAAAAACTCTCGAAGAAGCCGAAAGCGACCTCTCGTTATGCCTGCGCGAAAAAATATGCAATAATGGCGAATTCGTCGGCGACATAATAAACGCCATTGACTTAAGCGTAGAGCCCCAGGGCGAAAAAGGCATCGTGCTCGGCGGTACGGAAAACATAATAGATTTCCCGGGCTATATGAGCGTGGAGAAGACGAAGAACTTCCTTGCGCTTCTTGAAACGAAAGACATGCTCTACGACATGATGAAAAAGGCCACGAGTTTTGAGTTTTCAGTGACCATAGGCCAGGAAAACGAAGCCGAAGAGCTTTATGATATGAGCGTTGTTACGGCAACTTACAAGATAGGAGGCAAAACGCTGGGTTCGTTCGGCGTTATAGGCCCGACAAGAATGGATTATTCGAAGATAGTTTCGATACTGGGATACGTAGGCAAAAGTTTAAACAGCATACTGGCTAATTTTTTAGAGACGGATAAAAATTAAAGGCGGTGAAGAAATATGAGTGAAAGCAAATTTGAAGAGCATCCTCAGTCGGAGTATGACAAAGAAAACTCGATAGACTTTGAAACGGACATGCTTAAAGAAACCGAAGAATCAAAAAACAAAGAAAATAATGTGACCGAAGAAAAGAAAACATCGGGAAAGAGCCATAAGAATATAGAAATGGCAAAGCTGGAGAAAGCGCTAGCTGCGGCAATAGAAGAAAGAGATTCTTTTAAAGACAGCTACCTGCGCACATTCAGCGATTATAATAATTACAGAAAAAGAAACCAAACGCTGGCGGCCCAGGCGATGAAAACAGGTGCCGTGGAAGTGATAGAAAAGATACTGCCGGTCATAGACAACTTTGAAAGGGCTCTCGAGCATGTGAACGGGGAAGACGAAGACCCTTTGGCGCAGGGCGTTATGATGGTATATAAGCAGCTTACCGGCATCATTACCGGTTTCGGTGTAACGGAGATCCCGGCTCTTGGAAAAGAATTCGATCCGAATCTGCATCATGCTATACAGCAGGCAGACACTAAAGACGGCGAAACTCCGGGAACAGTATCCGCAGTTGCGCTGAAAGGGTATATGCTGGACGATAAGGTACTGCGTCACAGCATGGTAATAGTAAATAAATAATATATTTTTAATAGGAGGATAAAAACCATGGGTAAAATAATAGGTATCGATTTAGGTACAACCAACTCGTGCGTTGCCGTAATGGAAGGCGGCGAGCCGACAGTCATAACGAACGCGGAAGGCAGCAGGACAACTCCTTCTGTAGTTGCGTTTTCAAATACCGGAGAAAGGCTGGTAGGCAAGGTTGCTAAAAACCAGGCGATAACTAATCCCGACCGGACTATAAGCTCTATAAAGAGGGATATGGGCACCGACAGGAAAGTCAAGATAGACAACAAATCATATACGCCGCAGGAAATATCTGCGATGGTACTTCAAAAGCTGAAAGCTGACGCAGAGAGCTACCTCGGGGAAACCGTAACGGACGCTGTCATAACTGTTCCGGCTTACTTCTCCGACAGCCAGCGGCAGGCCACAAAAGACGCTGGCAAGATAGCGGGCCTCAACGTGTTAAGGATCATAAACGAGCCTACAGCCGCATCGCTCGCCTATGGTATCGATAAGGAAGAGGAGCAGAAGATACTGGTATACGACCTTGGCGGCGGCACGTTCGACGTTTCCATACTGGAAATAGGAGACGGCGTTTTTGAAGTGCTGGCAACCAACGGAAACACCCGCCTGGGCGGAGACGACTTCGACCAGAAAGTCATGGACTATATCGTTTCCGAATTCAAAAAGTCAAGCGGCATCGATCTTTCGAAGGATAAGATGGCAATGCAGCGCATCAAAGAGGCGGCGGAAAAGGCGAAGATCGAGCTTTCCGGCGTTATGCAGGCGAGCATCAATCTGCCTTTCATAACCGCCGACTCTGCGGGCCCCAAGCATCTTGACATGACGCTTACAAGGGCGAAGTTTGACGAGCTTACAGCTGATCTCGTGGAAGCGACTGTTGAACCGACAAAAAAGGCCATGGCCGACGCGAACGTAAAGCCTGCCGACTTAAATAAGGTAATTCTCGTAGGCGGTTCGACGAGGACTCCGGCGGTACAGGATAAGGTAAAATCGCTTACAGGAAAAGATCCATTCAAGGGCATCAACCCCGACGAGTGCGTAGCTATAGGCGCGGCCATACAGGCAGGCGTTATCGGCGGAGAAGTAAACGACATAGTGCTGCTCGACGTTACGCCGCTGTCGCTCGGTATAGAGACTCTTGGAGGAGTGTCCACAAGGCTAATCGAGAGGAATACTACTATCCCCACAAAGAAGAGCCAGGTGTTCTCCACTGCGGCCGACGGACAGACGAGCGTAGAGATTCACGTGCTTCAGGGCGAGCGCGAGATGGCGGCTCACAACAAGACGCTCGGCAGGTTTAACCTTACGGGTATTCCGCCGGCTCCGAGAGGCGTGCCGCAGATAGAAGTCACGTTCGATATAGACGCTAACGGCATAGTGCACGTATCCGCCAAAGATCTGGGAACGGGCAACGAGCAGAAAGTAACCATTACGGCTTCGACCAATATGTCGAAAGATGATATCGACAAGGCCGTAAAAGACGCCGAGAAGTTTGCGGAAGATGATAAAAAGGAAAAGGAGCGGGTTGAAATAAGGAACAACGCCGACGCGCTTGTATTCCAGACCGAAAAGACGCTAAAAGACCTGGGAAGCAAGGTAAGCAGCGAGGATAAGGGAAAGATAGAGGCTGAAATATCCAGCGTAAAGAGCGCTCTCGCGGGCAGCGACAACAGCGCAATTAAGGCTGCCGCTGATAAACTTTCGCAGGTTTCCTACGACGTGTTCGGTAAAATATATTCGCAGGCCAACGCGCAGGCCAACGCTGCAAACATGGGCGGCGGCGCTGAAGCCGAACAGCAGAAGCCAAAAGACGATGTCGTCGACGCTGAGTATGAAGTTGTTGACGACGATAAGAAACAAGAATAATATAAACTACATAATACTCAAAATGCCTTTGGCTTTTTGAGAGCCCATATCAAAGCCAAGGCGGCATCGCCGCTTTGGCTTTTCGGGCGTTAAAAAGTATTATGCGGCCTGATTCTTCAGGTTAATAACTATATTAGGCGGTGCTGATATTTTGTCGGAAAAAAGAGACTATTACGAGATACTTGGCGTTGATAAGGGCGCTTCGGCAGACGATATAAAAAGAGCGTACCGAAAGCTCGCAAAACAATATCATCCCGATGTATGTGAAAATAAGGCGGAAGCGGAAGAAAGGTTCAAGGAAGCAAGCGAGGCTTATTCCGTTCTTGGCGACGAGAATAAGAGAAAACAATACGATATGTTCGGCCACTCGGCGTTTGACCCTGCCGCGGGAGGTACGGGCTTTGGCGGTTTCGAAGATTTCATGGGAGGCTTCGGCGATATATTCGATTCTTTCTTCGGAGGAGGTTTCGGCGGCAGGGCTTCGAGGAGGAACGGCCCGGTGCGCGGCAGTGACCTGCGCGTTGAAATGTCTATAACGTTCGAAGAAGCGGCATTCGGAACGTCAAAGGAAATACAGCTCAACAAGAACGTTACGTGCGAAGAATGCGGCGGAACCGGAGCAAAGAAAGGCACTGAGCCAAAAACGTGCTCCGCCTGCGGGGGCACAGGGCAGATAAGGCAGCAAAGGAACACAGCTTTCGGAAACTTCGTAAACGTCGTAGACTGCCCGGAGTGCGGCGGCAGAGGTACGATAATAAAAGACCCCTGCCCGGAGTGCGGCGGACGCGGCATACAGAAAAAGCTGAAAAAACTGAAGGTGAATATACCTGCCGGGATAGACGACTCGCAGATATTAACGCTGCGCGGCGAAGGCGCAGCGGGGCAGCGGGGAGGCCCGGCCGGCGACCTGCAGATATACGTTTTTGTGGAGCCGCATAAGTTCTTCAGGCGCGAAGGGTATGATCTTTTCCTTGAAATGCCCGTATCGTTTGCCGACGCTGCTCTGGGGACCGAACTCGTAGTGCCTACCCTTGAAGGCAAGGCGAAATACAAAATGAGCGAAGGTACGCAGACGGGAACGGTATTCCGGCTTAAGGATAAGGGTATACAGTTTTTGAACTCGACGAGAAAGGGAAGCCTTTATGTGACTATAAAAGTAGAGGTTCCAAAAAGGCTATCCGAAAAACAAAAGACGCTCCTTAAGGAATTCGATAAATCGACTAAAGATAAAAAGAGCTTCTTTGAGAGGGTAATGGGCAGTTAGATGGACTGGAACCTTATCTGCATTGAGACAAGAGAAGAAGCCGTCGATATCGTGTCGTCGGTTATGATAGACGCGGGAGCGTGCGGAACGGAAACGGAAGGCGGCATTACAATTCCCGCGCAGCATGACGAATTGAGAGCGGATGTTCCTTTGTCGGAAAACGTAACAGTGAAGGCGTATTTCGGAGAAGACGGATTTGAAGACACGTTAAGATTCATTAAAAGCCGTTTGGATATATTAAAGCGTTCCGTAGAAATAAACGCCGGAACGCTTAATATTTCTGTAAATACAGTCCCCGATACCGACTGGAACGAGAATTTCAGAAAGCATTTTTCAGCGTTCAGGGCAGCGGGAAACATCGTCGTAAAACCGTCGTGGGAAGAATATGAAGGCAAAGCTGACGATATAGTTATCGAGATGGACCCCGGAATGGCTTTCGGCTCGGGAGTGCATGAGACCACGCGAATGTGCCTTGAATTGATACAGAAATATATACGCCATAATGCCGAAGTGCTGGATATCGGCTGCGGCTCGGGGATACTCGGGATAGCGTGCGCAAAGCTGGGCGCAAAAAAAGTGCTTGCCCTCGATAATGACCCCGTATGCGTAAAGGTAACGCGGGATAACGCCGCGGCCAATAACGTTGGAATAGAGGCCCTTAAGTCAGACCTGATCGGCAGCGCGGGCAGCGGCAGATACGACCTGGTCATTGCTAATATAGTTGCGGACATAATAATCCGTCTCAATTCCGGCGCAGCAGGATACATGAAACCGGAGGCAGTGTATATAATATCCGGCGTAATTGCGGACAGGCTTGATGAAGTATTGAATTCGCTCGGCGAAAACGCCTTTACTGCTATCGAAGTGTTAAGCATGGGCTACTGGCGCGCGATAGCCGCCCGCCTGAAAGGCGCGTCAAATTGAAAACAGTATCGTTCTATACCCTCGGCTGCAAGGTGAATGCATACGATTCCGTGTTTATGCAGGAGCTTTTTTTAAAAAACGGTTACACATTGGTGGATTTCGGCAAACCCGCAGATATCGCTGTCGTCAATACGTGCACCGTGACTTCAGCAGCCGATAAAAAGTCAAGAGGAGCGATAAGAAGGGCAGCCAGGGCCGGCAAAGTTATCGTCGCGGGATGCCTGCCTCAAAGAAAGGCCGAAGAGCTGCTTCGTATGGAAGGCGTAAACGCGGTGATCGGCACCGACGAACGCGGCAATATAGTATCCATAGCCGAAAGGCTTTTATCGGGCGAAGAGCATATCAACGCGGCCCACTGCCTCGAAGGCTGCGGCTTCGAGGCGGCGCACATAAGCGCTCCCGCGGAGCGGACGCGCGGCATAATAAAGATACAGGAAGGCTGCAATAATTTTTGCAGCTACTGCATAATACCGTATGTGCGCGGACGTTCGCGCTCGAGACGTTTAGCCGATATCGTGAGCGAAGCCGGTGATCTGGTTCGAAGCGGCGTTAAAGAGATAGTGCTTACAGGCATACATATTGCCTCATACTCCGACGGAGATAATAAGCTTGGAGACGTAATAAGGCAGCTCGATAAAACGGGAGTGCGAATACGGCTTGGCTCTATAGAGCCCGGTTTTCTGGACGGATCGTTTATAAAGCTTGCGGCCTCAGCGAAAAACCTGTGCCCGCATTTTCATCTGTCTCTTCAGAGCGGTTCCGAAAGCGTTTTAAAGAGGATGAACCGCAGATATACGCCGAGCGAATATGCCGAATTCGCCGCACTGTTGAGAAAGTATTACTGCCGTCCCGCGATCACTACGGATTTAATAGCGGGCTTTCCGGGCGAGACGGAAATAGAGCACGAGGAGACAAAAGCGTTTATAGAAAGGATAGCCTTTTCTCGGATACATGTTTTTCCGTTTTCGCCCCGTGAAGGCACAAAGGCGTATGATATGCAGCCAAAAGTGCCTAAATCTATAGCAAAGGAAAGAGCGCTTGAGCTCATCGCGCTGGGCGATATTTATGAAAATAAATATATACAGAGCCTTATAGGGAAAACCGCGGAAGTGCTGTTTGAAGACGAGTCGAAGGAATACCCCGGATGCCTCGAGGGTTACTCGGAGCGGTATGTAAGAATCGCCGCTAAGGCGGAGAATAACGAACTGAAAACCGTTGCCTTGAAAGAAGCAACCGATAAAGTAATATACGGGATAGATAAGGAGGAATATGAATGAGTGATTGCCTGTTCTGCAAAATTGCTGCGGGGGAGATACCGTGCGGCAAAGTGTACGAGGACGACTCTGTCATCGCTTTCCACGATATCGATAAAAAAGCGCCCGTGCACGTGCTCATAGTGCCGAAAAAACATATTGTATCGGTCGCGGAGACTGCCGAGGAAGATATGGGTATATATGAGGATATAATGCGGGCCGCGAAGAAGCTTGCCGTGGAATTCGGGCTTAAAGGCGGCTTCAGGCTGGTTGCCAATACCGGCAGGGACGGGGGCCAGTCGGTGCCGCACCTGCACTTCCACCTGCTCGGCGGCAGGCCGCTAGCGTGGCCTCCGGGCTGATATTACCCCAAAAGCCAACGGATTTTCGGAGTTACGTCCTGAAGTAAGACATCGGGTGCACGTCGTGTATCTCCTTCGGGTACCGGTCATTAACCTGCGGCTTTAGCAACGAAGCGCGGATAACGGCCTCGGGGCCGAACCGCCTTATTATATCGTCTTTGATGAATTCGAGGCTTTGCGCCCTCGATCTCTCCATATCGAAGAACGAGAGCTGGACGTATCTGTCTATTACCGAAAGGTTAGTAAGCCTTACCCCTATGGCGCGTATGGGACGGCGGCTCGCGTCCCAGTTGGCCTTATACAGCGCCATCGCGTGGCGAGCTATCTCTCCCGATACATACGTCTCCCGGGGCAGCGTTACCTGCCTGGTTACGGATTCAAGCTTGTTATCGCGCAGGAATATAGCGACGACTTTTCCCTGAAGCATCTTCTTTCTCGCGCGCTGCGCGACCATCTCGGAGAGTATCAGGAAAGCCTCCCAGACCTGCTCCTCGGTAATGAGGTCGCTCTTCGTCGTCATGCTGTTTCCTATGCCCTTGACGCCCAGCTGGTACTCGACGCTCTTAACGGGCGAGTCGTCGTACCCCGCGGCAAAGCTGTGCAGCGTGAGCCCGTTCTTGCCGAGAAGCATTTTGAGAAACGGGAGGGGAGCGTTCGCGATGTCTCCTATGGTGTTTATGCCCGCTCTCTCCAGGCGGCCGCACGTAGCCCTGCCCGCATACATGAGATCGCTCGCGGGAAGCGGCCATACAAGCTGCCGGAAGTTCTCCCTGCTTATCACCGTTACGGCGTCGGGCTTTTTGTAGTCGCTGCCGAGTTTCGCGAATACCTTGTTCCACGAAACGCCCACCGATATGGTAAGCCCGATCTCCTTCTTCACGGTCCGCCTTATTTCGTTTGCGGCGCTGTTCCCGAAATTTTCGTCCGCCCGAAAAGGCGTCAAATCAAGCCAGCATTCGTCTATGCCGAAAGGCTCGATATGCCCGGTATAGCGCTCGTATATACCCCTTACGGTGTCCGAAATCCGCATATACAAAGGATAGTCGGGGGGTATCGTAACAAGCTCGGGGCACAGGGCTTTCGCCTGCCACAGCGGCTGCCCCGTCTTTACGCCCATTCGTTTGGCAGTCTGGCTTTTGGCAAGTATTATACCGTGGCGCTTCGAGACGTCGCCGCATACCGCTACCGGGGTCTTCAAAAGGCCGGGCCGCGAGAGGCATGACGCGGAAACGAAAAAGTTATTAAGATCGCAATGCAAAACGATTCTGTCCATATTTCTATAATAGAACATATGTTCTATATTGATATTATATTCTGCGAACATATGTTCTGTCAATGCATATGATATGCCGCTGACGTGAAAAATATTATATGGAAAATATAGCATATTCCAGAATGTTAATAATTTTGTAAACATTAAAACAGGCACATATAGTATAATTATTAACTACAAGGTAAATCACGGAGGAAAAGCAGTGAAGATAAGGAAAGCGGTCATTCCGGCCGCAGGGCTGGGAACAAGATTTTTGCCGGCAACCAAGGCGCAGCCCAAAGAGATGCTGCCTATAGTGGATAAACCGACTATACAATATATCATTGAAGAAGCTATAAACGCCGGAATCGAAAGCATACTAATTATTACCGGGCGCGGTAAGAGAAATATAGAAGACCACTTCGATAAATCATACGAACTCGAATCGGAGCTTCAAAGAAAGGGTAAATCTTCGCTTCTGAGCATGGTCGAGGATATCTCGAACCTCGTAGACGTATTCTATGTGCGTCAAAAAGAACCGAAAGGTTTGGGACATGCCATAAGCTGCGCCCGGGCGTTCGTGGGAAACGAGCCGTTTGCGGTGCTGCTGGGCGACGATGTGGTGGTATCCAAAAAACCCGCTATAGGCCAGCTTATCGATGTTTACAAAGAATTCAACAAGACCGTCCTCGGAGTGCAAAAAGTGCCGGGGGAAGACGCCTATAAATACGGCATCATCGTTCCCGAGGTGAAATCGAAAGAATACCGCCTCCATAAGGTGGCGGATATGGTGGAAAAGCCGTCGATAAAAAACGCGCCTTCAAACCTCGCAATACTCGGCCGGTATATAATAACTCCTGAGATATTCGATGTGCTTGAGCAGCAAAAGCCGGGCAAGGGAGGGGAAATACAGCTCACCGACGCCCTTAAAACGCTTAGCGGCACGCAGGGCATGTACGCATACGAGTTTGAAGGCAAACGATACGACGTGGGGGACAAGCTGGGGTTTCTGAAAGCTACGGTCGAATTTGCGTTAAGCCGCGACGACTTAAAAGACGATTTCAAAAATTATCTTTTCGAAATAATGAAGGAGATTCGGGAATGAGCGAAATAAGGGATATAAGTTCGGCGCCTTCCGGCGAAATGAAGATCTCCTGGGCGGAAAAGAACATGCCGGTTTTATCGGGCCTCAGGTCCGCTTTCGAAAAAGAAAAACCTTTTTCCGGGCTGAATATATCCCTGTCGGTGCATCTCGAAGCTAAGACCGCATATCTTTGCCGCGTCCTCGAGGCGGGCGGAGCAAAGATGTCGGTAACGGGATCAAACCCTCTCTCTACGCAGGACGACGTGGCCGCAGCTCTCACTGCGGGAGGCATGGACGTGTTTGCCTGGCATGCGGCGACGCCGGAGGAATACGAGCGGCATATCACGCTGGCTTTATCCTGCTGCCCCGACCTGATTCTTGACGACGGCGCCGATTTAGGCGAGGCTCTGCATACCCGCGATAAAGATAAGTCGAAAAACCTTTTAGGCGCGTGCGAAGAGACTACTACGGGCGTTTTAAGATATAAAGCTAAAGAACGGGCGGGTACGCTTGCGTTTCCCGTGTTCGCCGTCAACGACGCCGACTGCAAGCACCTTTTCGACAACAGGTACGGGACCGGCCAGTCTGTATGGGACGGAATAATGAGGACGACGAATCTTGTCGTCGCTGGCAAGACGGTAGTCGTTGCGGGTTACGGGTGGTGCGGCAAAGGCGTAGCTCTTAGAGCAAAAGGCCTCGGAGCAAAAGTGGTAGTTACAGAAGTGGATCCTATACGCGCCATGGAGGCTGCCATGGACGGATATTCGGTAATGACTATGGATGACGCCTCTTTTATTGGCGACATATTCGTAACCGTTACAGGCTGCAAAGACGTTATAGTAGGCAGGCACTTTAAAAACATGAAAAACGGGGCCGTACTTTCCAACGCGGGCCATTTCGACGTTGAAGTCAGCGTCTCGGAACTCAAAGAAATGGCGCAGGGCAGTTATACGGCGAGAAACAATATAACCGCTTATAAGCTTGACGGAAAAGAGCTTTATCTTGTTGCCGAAGGCCGGCTCGTAAACCTGGCCGCAGCCGACGGGCACCCGGCGGAAATAATGGACTTGAGTTTCTCGATACAGGCGCTTTCTTTAAAATATCTTGCCGCTAATAAAGGTAAACTCGATAATAAAGTTTACGACGTTCCGGAAGAGATAGACAGATATGTAGCCGGGCTTAAACTCAAAGCCATGGGGTTGGAGTACGACAGGCTGACCAAGGATCAGCACGATTACCTGTACGGAGAAAAGATATGAATATCTGCATCGATAACGGATTTATTATAACAGCCGACAATAACGACAGGCGCCTTAGAGGATGCGTCCATGTAAAAGGCGATACTATTTCTTATGTCGGCGCTGAAGAAGACGCTCCTTCGTTTTCTGCCGACAGGGTAATAGACGCAAAAGGCGGCATAGTCGCTCCGGGCTTTGTAGATACGCATACGCATATCCCTATGAATCTGCTTCGGGGCGCCGCTGACGATATGGCGCTTATGGACTGGCTCAATAACAGGATATGGCCTGCGGAAGAGAATCTGGATGAAGACGCCGTATACTGGGGAAGCATGCTCGCGATAGCCGAACTCATCTCCGGCGGAGTGACCTGCTTTTCGGATATGTACTTTTTTACAAAGGCTATAGCGAAGGCGGCGAATGAGTCGGGAATACGCGCGCTTATTGCAACTTCGGTGATCGACACCGACGGCGGGGGCGACCGCCGTCTTAAAACGGCGGAAGAGCTTTTCGATATTGTAAAGGATTATAAAAGAGTAAATGCTGCTATAGGCCCGCACGCCGAATACACGGTGAGCCCCTCTTTGTTCAAAAAGGTGCGGGATGCGGCTCTGAGGCTTGACTCAAGAGTCCATGTGCATATATCTGAGACTGAGGGCGAGCACAAGGAATGTATTGCCCGCCACGGTATGACACCCATAGCGCTTATAGACAGCCTCGGGCTTACCGACTTACCCGTAATGGCTGCCCATTGCGTATGGGTGGAAGATAGTGACATGGATATCATGGACGAAAAAGGCGTTAGCGTCATGTCTTGCCCGGGCAGCAATCTAAAGCTCGGAAGCGGAATAGCAAGAACGGCTAAAATGATTGAAAAGGGCGTAAACGTAAGCTGCGCGACCGACGGCGCGGCAAGCAACAACAATCTCTCGATGATGGAAGAGATGACGCTTTTTGCCCTGCTGCAGAAAGGAGCCAACCATGACGCGGCGCTTATACCCGCCAAAACAGCGTTAAGGGTCGCGACAATAAATGGCGCAAAGGCTCTTGGCATGGGCAATATCACAGGCAGCCTCGAGGCGGGGAAGCAGGCTGATATCATAGTTATCGATACATCAGGGTTCAGGTTTTGCCCCGAGACCGACCTGCTGAACCACCTCGTTTACAGCGGAAGCGATTCGGACGTTTCTCTCACAATGGTCGGAGGGGATATACTATATGAAAACGGAAGTATTACGTTCGCAGACGCGGAGGAAATAAAATCAAAAGCCCGGCAATATTCCGAAAAAATATTGAAGTAACAGGGAGCGGAAATTGAAGACATTAAAGCTTATATTCATCGCATCATTAATACTTGGATTGATATCCGGCTGTACGTATTTAGAGCAGCCGATTGATTCCGCCATGCCTTCACTGTCGGCAGGAGGGGAGCCGCAGCCGGGAGAAAAAATAAACCTTAAGGATATCGATATAACTTTGGAAGAGGATCGGACCGTTATAACATTATCGATGCTGAGCGGAAGCAGAAACGCCGGTTACGCCGAATCCAAATTAACTAAGCTGCCCGAATATGAGATCAGCGAGCTCGGCCAGCCCCAGAGGCTTATGATCAAACTTCACGATATGAGTTTTTGGGATTACGAAGAAAAATCAACCTGGGAATTTTCAGATACCGTATTGGGATTGTTCAGAGAAGTCCCGGCCAACGATAATACGCTCATAATCTATATCCAGCTGTCTTGCGGCGCGGAATATAACGTTGAAGAATCAGAAGGAGACCTTATAATTCGGCTTTCCCCGGGCGTCAGGAACGAAGAGCAAAAATATTTCTGTTTATCGAATTCTTTCTCCGAATATCAGGACGGAACGTGGCCCCGAAGCGTTGAAATGACTCCTGTTTTGTGTATTGATTTGAATAACGTTTTGCTTGTTTCCAAACCTTTCGATACGGAGGAAGAAGCAAACGCTTTTAAGGAAGCCGCGGACGAAGCGCTTAAGGATGTGCTTCCAAATAACGAAGTTTATGTAGCCCAGCTTGGCAAAGACATCCTTCCCGACTTTTTAAGCAAAGATTATTCTGCTGCCGTAGGCAAAAGCGTCGTTATGAAGCAAGGAGTGTTGATGGATACTCCCCTTCTGCTGCCAAACGGAAAGTATCTCGCTTCCGCTTCAGACGGCCGTATAGCGTTTTCAAGAAGATACGGATCCGACCGGCCGGATATATATCCTTTCTCGGAAAAGCTGTGGATACTTGACACGAACGGCAGGATGCAGAATATAGAAGTGCACGATTTTTATTCTATAGAAGAAGCCGCTTTTTCTCCTGACGGTAACTATCTCGGAATACTCGACATTTCAGTACAGGACAGGGTCCTGTACGTATATGATTTTACGTCGGGCGAACTTATCAACCTTGGAGAAGAAGGATTCTGCGATACTGCTGCGTTAGCGTGGTCTGATGAGAACAATACTCTTTTTGCGATGACAGGTTATGAGCCGGTGCAATTGATGTCGTGCAGGTTCTTCCCGGACGGTACGTTTACAGTGGAAACAATAGATGATTCGTTAAGCTCCGCCGGAAAACTCGGGGTCTCGCAAGGCAGGCTTTTCTATGCCGAGAACACAGGCAGTTCCGGCACGATATACCAACTGGATAATAAACGCGAAGTCACCCGTGGAACAAATTTTACGTTTTCACCGGATGGCAAAACGATGCTCGTGCTCGAGGAGGCTTCCTCAGAAACTGAGGAAGTATTGACCAGCCTAAAATTATGTGATATAGAAACAGGAGAGTCGTCTTATATTGTGAAAGATGCCAATATATCGGGCTTTTACTTTTCAGTGAACGGCAGCAAAGTATATTATATGGACGCGTCAGTCAGCGAGCCTGCCGGCGAATACGGTTACGGATTGTTTTCATACGATATAGCCGCCGACAATAGAGAACAGATAACGCTCTGCAGCACGGGAGATTTCGCCATGTCGCTCGACCCGGGCGAGATATATCTCATATATTTTATAAGCGACACGTATAACAACTTTTTTGCCACATACTCTTACGACTTGAACGGAGGGAACTGACCGATGCTTGTCCCGATTTCTGAAGTTGAAAAAATTGCCGCGCTTTCCCGGCTAAGTTTCAGCGAAGACGAAAAAAATGAATACCAGCATCACCTTGAAGAAATACTCATAACGGCGAAGAAGCTCGAGGAGCTTGACACGAGCGAAGTTTTGCCTACGGCGCATATACAGGGAATATCCAACGTTTTAAGGGAAGACGCCGCGAATATGAGCATGGATAACGAACTGCTGACAGCAAACGCTCCCGAACGGGAAAACGGATGCTTCATAGTTCCGAAAGTGGTTGAGTGAGGTATTTGCGTTGAATATATATGAGATGACTATAAAGCAGGCATCAGACGCCTTAGGTAAGAAAGAGATAACTTCGCATGAGCTGGTATCGACTCTTCTTGAGAGGATAGACGCTTTAGAGCCGAAGGTAAAGGCTCTTAACTTTGTATGCAGGGAGACTGCGCTAGAAAGTGCAAAAGAGTCGGATGAACGGCGCTCAAGGGGAGCGCTTCTTAGTATTTACGATGGCATCCCCGTGATAATCAAAGACAATATGTGCACAAAAGGCATAAAGACCACGTGTTCTTCTAAGATACTCGAAAACTTTATTCCTCCATATGACGCGCATGTAATCGAACTGCTTAAAAACAAAGGCGCTATAATACTGGCGAAATCGAACCTCGACGAGTTCGCGATGGGTTCTTCTACCGAGAACAGCGCGTTTCACATTACGGCTAACCCCTGGGATCTGGAAAGAGTGCCCGGAGGTTCGTCGGGAGGAAGCGCCGCGGCAGTTGCTTCGATGATGGCTCCGTTCGCACTCGGTTCCGATACCGGGGGAAGCATAAGGCAGCCCGCGTCTTACTGCGGCGTCGTGGGGTTCAAGCCTACTTACGGCGCGGTATCGCGCTATGGGCTCATCGCCTTTGCTTCTTCGCTTGACCAGATAGGCCCGATAACGCGTACCGTTGAAGATTCTGCGCTCGTAATGAACGCAATATGCGGACACGACAGGCGCGATTCAACATCGGCCAATGCGGCATATCCCGATCATACGAAAGCAATAGGCAAAGAAATAAAAGGCATGAAAGCCGGCCTGCCGAAAGAATACCTGTCCGGGGCGCTGCACAGCGATGTAAAAAGATCTGTGGATTCGACCGTTAAAGCTTTTGAAAAACTCGGAGTCGTTGTAGAGGAGACATCTCTTCCTACTTTCGATTATGCCCTCTCTGCTTATTACATTATCTCGTCAGCCGAGGCAACGTCAAACCTTTCGAGGTTCGACGGCGTAAAATACGGCTACCGCGCAAAAGAATACGACGGTATAGTCGATATGTATATAAAGACGCGCAACGAAGGTTTCGGAGCCGAAGTAAAACGCCGAATAATGCTTGGCAACTACGTTTTAAGTTCAGGCTATTACGACGCATATTATTTAAAAGCGCTTAAAGTGAGGACGCTTATAAAGCGCGATTTTGACAGCCTGTATGAAAAGTACGACTTTATAGTATCGCCGGCCGCGCCAACGCCGGCATTTAAAACGGGAGAGAAGAGCGACCCGATGCAGATGTACCTTACCGATATATATACTGTCCCGGTAAATATCGCGGGGCTCCCTGCGATATCGCTGCCCTGCGCGCTGAGCGCCGAAGGGCTGCCTATAGGTATACAGCTTATCGGCAGGCAGATGGGGGAGGAAACTCTGCTGAGCGCGGCTTACGCCCTCGAGCAGTCTGTGCCGCCTATAGGCTCGCCCGCGTTAGCAGGAGGTAAAGCCTGATGGATTATGAAACCGTCATCGGCCTTGAAGTTCACGTTGAGCTTGCAACGGCCTCAAAAATATTCTGCCCGTGCGAAAACAAATTCGGCGGAGAGCCGAATACACATTGCTGCCCAGTGTGCACAGGCATGCCGGGCGTGCTTCCCGTACTTAATAAAAAGGCGGTCGAATTTGCCGCCAAGGCGGGGCTGGCCACAAACTGCAATATAGCGAATTTCTCCAAGATGGACAGGAAGGGCTACTATTATCCCGACCTTCCGAAAGCTTACCAGATATCGCAATTCGACCTGCCTTTATGCAAAGGCGGCTACATAGATATTAAAGTTGGCGTTACTGAAAAACGCGTAAGGCTGACACGTATACACATGGAGGAGGACGCGGGAAAGCTGCTTCACGATATCGGCGGCGGCACCGCGGTAGATTACAACAGGTGCGGCGTGCCGCTTATCGAAATAGTAACGGAACCGGATCTGCGAAATGCCGAAGAGACCAAAGCGTTCCTTGAAACGCTAAAGAGTATACTGCAGTATACCTGCGTCTCCGACTGCAAGATGCAGGAGGGTTCGCTTCGCTGCGACGTGAATATTTCAGTGAGGGAAGCAGGAAGCAACGTGCTTGGCACCCGTACCGAAATGAAGAACCTCAACAGCTTTTCCGCCGTATACAGGGCCATAGAAGCCGAGAGCGAAAGGCAGATAGATTTGATCTCCGAAGGCGGCAAGGTAGTCCAGGAGACAAGACGGTTCGACGACGCAAAGGGAAAAAGCTATGCCATGCGCAGCAAGGAAGAAGCGCACGATTACCGCTATTTCCCCGACCCTGACCTCGTGCCGGTAATACTCTCCGACGATCAGATACAGGCGTTTAAAGACAGCCTGCCCGAGCTGCCCGCAGCTAAAAAGCAGCGGTATATAGACGAACTGGGCCTCCCCGAATACGACGCTGGCGTTCTTACGGCCGATAAGGCGATAGCCGATTTCTTCGACGAGTGCCTTAGAGGGTGCGGCGACGCCAAAAAGCTCAGTAATTTTATTATGACCGACCTTTTGCGGCTGCTTAAGGATGAGGGTATGGCGCCGGAGGATAACCCGGTCAGGCCCGAATATCTTGTAAAGACGCTTAAGCTGATAGACGAAGGCAAGGTAAACATAACCGTAGGAAAGTCGGTATTCGAGGAAGTGTTCCGCACCGGCGAAGACCCGGAGGCGATAGTAAATAAAAAAGGCCTTTCGCAGATAAGCGATTCCGGCAAGATACGCGATATGGTCAAGGATATAATAACGAACAACCCGGGGCCTGTTGCCGATTTTAAAGGCGGCAAACAAAAGGCGCTTACGTTCTTTGTCGGGCAGGTGATGAAGGCTACCAAAGGCCAGGCGAACCCGCAGATAGTGAACGAGATAGTGGTGGAAGAGCTGAAAAAAGCATGAGGATTGGAAAGCTGACAAACGAGCAGCTTAAAAGTATAGTGCTCTCCAAACTGCATGTAAAACGCGACGTGCTACTTCGCTCGGGAGTAGGCGAAGACTGTGCGGCGCTCGACTTTAATGGCGAAGCTTGCGTAATGTCCATTGACCCTATTACGGGAGCAACGGAGAATATCGGGCGTCTTGCGATAAATATATCCTGCAACGATATCGCTTCTTCCGGCACGCAGCCGGAGGCCGCGCTCGTTACCCTGCTCATACCTCCTCACAGCACATTAAAAGATATTGAAAAAGTTATCGACGATCTGGCGCGCGAAGCTGACGAGCAGGGAGTTGATATAATAGGCGGCCATACGGAAGTTACTGACGCCGTTACGAGGATAGTCGCCGTTACTACAATAGTAGGCAGGATAAGCAGCTCCCGTCTCGTAAAGAGCAGCGGGGCTAAGATTGGCGATAGCATCATAATGACGGGATACGCCGCAACCGAGGGCACCTATATAATCGCTTCGGAACACAGGGGCGAATTAATGCATATCCTTAAAGAAGACGACGAGAAGGTAATCGAAACCCTCGCTGCTAAGATAAGCGTCGTAAAAGAGGGCGTCATTGCCGGAGCAATGGGCGCCACGTCTATGCACGATGTGACCGAAGGCGGCGTATACGGCGCCGTTTACGAGCTGTGCGAGGCCTCAGAGGTAGGATGCGAGCTTTATAAAGAGAAAATACCAATGCTTGATATAACGAAAAGGATCTGCGCTCAATTAGGTATAGACCCGTACAGGCTCATAGGAAGCGGGAGCATGCTTATTACTTCGAGCGATCCTGATAGCATGCTTGGCGGGCTTAAAAAGGCTTGTATCGATTCCGCCGTTATCGGCATGATAGCGGAAGGGGGCGCATATATCATCGAAAACGGAAAAAGGGTAGCGCTTGACCCGCCTGAAGCAGACGAATTGTTTTCTATTTGATTGTTCCAATAAGCCGTGGTTTTCCGGTAATATGCCGACAATTGACTGAAAACAAGGCCATATTATTAAAATACAGCGATATTTCAAGTTTTTTATTGAAATCGCTTATTTTTTTGCGTGCATTGTGCTATAATCATTTATTATTTATAGAAGAAGGCGGGCTGATATATTGCTCAGCATGACGGGGTTCGGCAGGGCCGAATCCGAAATTGACTGCAGAAAAGTAACGATAGAAATAAAGACGGTCAATCACAGGTTTCTCGATATCAATATCAGGATCCCGAGATCGCTCGGATTTACGGAGGAGATGGTCCGCAAGGCGATAAAGTGCAACCTGGACAGAGGACGCGTCGACGTCTTTATCAACTATACCGCCGCTGCCGATGAGGCAAAGAATGCAACGCCCGATATGGGGCTTATCGGTTCATATCTCGAAGCGGCGCGCGAGGCAGCAAAAACAACAGGGCTTGTGGATGACCTTAAACTTTCGGATATAGTCGCGATACCCGACGCCATCGTTATAGAGGAAGCGCCCGAAGATGAAGAAAAGCAGCTGGCGCTTGTAAGAGAGGCCCTTGATTCCGCGCTGACCGCTCTTACCGATATGAGGAAGAAGGAAGGCGAAGAGCTCAAGGCCAATATCCTTGAGTGTCTCGATAGCCTGAAAGAAATAACAGCGTCGATAGATTCAAGGAAAGATATCGTCTCGAAAGAATACGCAGAGAAACTAAAGCAGCGCATTTCCGAGCTGCTTGGAGGCAGCGATATAGACGAGGCAAGATTCAATACCGAAGTTGCGTATATGGCGGATAAAGCGGATATTACGGAAGAGGTGATCCGCTTAGGAACGCATATCAAACAATTCATGGCCGCTGTTTCGGACAGTGCCGCGATGGGCAGGAAGCTTGACTTCATGGTACAGGAGATGAACAGGGAATTGAATACGATAGGCTCGAAGTCGCAGGATATAAATATTACAAACGCCGTCATTGAAGGTAAGAGCATGGTTGAAAAGATACGTGAACAGGTTCAGAACATCGAATAATATTGGAGGTAACTTATGGGTATCAGGCTTATAAACATCGGTTTTGGTAATATCGTGTCCGCTAACAGGCTTATCGCTATAGTCAGCCCCGAATCCGCGCCGATAAAACGCATAATACAGGAGGCCCGCCAGAAGGGCAACCTTATCGACGCAACATACGGCAGAAGAACAAGAGCGGTAATAATTACGGACAGCGACCATGTTATACTTTCCGCAGTCCAGCCTGAGACCGTTGCGCACAGGTTATCGGACAAAGACATGGATGTTGAGGAATAGCAGATGGGTGAGGGGTTGCTTATCATTCTGTCCGGCCCTTCCGGGGCGGGCAAAGGCACGGTTTGCGATGCGCTTATGAAACACAGAACAGACCTTGTCCTGTCCGTATCATGCACAACGCGGGAAATAAGGCCGGGAGAGTTTGAAGGGGTCGATTACTATTATAAAACAAAAGATGAATTCGAAGAACTCATAAAAAAGGGAGAATTCCTCGAGTATGCAAACGTATACTCCAATATGTACGGCACGCCGAAAAGCTTTGTTATGGAAAAGCTTTCACAGGGCCGCGACGTGCTTCTCGAGATAGACGTACAGGGCGCGCTGAAAGTAAAAAAGAATTTTCCGGACGGCGTTTTCCTTTTTCTTATACCTCCGTCGATGGAGGCGCTCGAAAAGAGAATACGCGGCCGGGCGACTGAGACAGAAGAGCAAATAAAGATGAGGCTGAGCAAGGCTGCCGGAGAGATGCATAAGATGAAAGAATACGATTACGTTATCGTGAACGATGATGTGGATAAGGTCGTACGCAGTATAGAATGCATCAT
The DNA here is from genome assembly GCA_964547655.1 of uncultured Christensenellaceae bacterium. Taxonomy (GTDB): domain Bacteria; phylum Bacillota; class Clostridia; order Christensenellales; family SZUA-584; genus DTFZ01. The sequence goes on along the minus strand of CAZJOS010000001.1, from coordinate 30,614 downwards.
CAGCGCCGAAAAACTAAGAGTAGAAAGAAACATGGAAAAATATAAACATTTAAGGAATGGTAAAGATATATGATGTACCCGGGAGTAAGCGAACTTAAAGAAAAGGCCGATTGCAGATATACTCTTGTTATCGAGTCGGCCAAGAGGGCAAGGCAGCTCGTAGACGGCGCCGAGCCGCTAACCGAGACGCAGGAATCGAATCCAGTTTCGCAGGCCGCAAAAGAGATCTATTACGATAAGATAACCTATATAGCTCCGGAGGAAGGCTGACAGATGCCTAAAACCGTCATACTTGGCGTATCGGGAGGCATAGCCGCGTATAAGGCGGCTTACCTTACCAGCCTGCTAAAAAAAATCGGCTACGACGTCAATGTGATACTTACGAAGAACGCATGTGAGTTTGTAACGCCGCTTACGTTTGAAACGCTGTCCGGCAACGAGGCTATAACCGATACTTTTGAAAGAAACGGCACGTTCGATGTTAAACATGTCTCGCTGGCAAAGAAGGCGGACATGTTTATTGTTGCGCCCGCGACCGCTAATATTATCGGGAAGGCGGCTTCTGGCATAGCGGACGATATGCTCACGACTACTCTTCTTGCCACACAATGCCCTGTTGTTTTCGCGCCCGCGATGAATACGGCGATGTACGAGGACGCCTCTGTGCAGGAGAATATTGCATTGCTGAAAAACAGGGGATACCATGTAATGGACACCGGTGAAGGGATGCTCGCCTGCGGAGATACGGGTTCTGGCAGGATGCGGGAGCCTGAGGAAATAGCGGAGTATATGGAGAAGGTGTTCCTTTCCATGTACGATATGCACGGAGTAAGGGTGCTCGTTTCCGCCGGCCCCACGCGCGAAGCAATAGACCCGGTGCGGTATCTTTCTAATAACTCTTCGGGCAAAATGGGTTACGCAATAGCGAAGGCGGCTATTGACAGGGGAGCCGACTTAACTCTCGTTTCGGGGCCTGTGGCATTAGAGCCTCCGGCAAAGGCAAACGTTATAAGCGTCGTCTCGGCCAAAGAGATGGCGGAAAGCATGCTGCCCTTGTCGGAAAACGCGGATATAATAATAATGACGGCCGCGGTAGCGGACTATACGCCTGAAATTTATTCCTTCCAAAAGATAAAAAAGGGAAACGAATTAACGCTGCCCCTAATTAAAACAACAGATATTCTAAAAGAGCTTGGAGCAATAAAGAGAGAACAGATACTCGTCGGCTTTGCCGCGGAGACTCAGGATACGGAACAGAACGCCGTATCAAAGCTGAAAAATAAGAATCTCGACATGATAGCGCTCAACGACGTTTCAAAAAAAGGCGAGGGGTTTAACTCCGACTATAATAATATCAAACTTTTCTTTGCCGACGAAAGATCGGCTGATCTTGGAAGCGGGAGTAAAAAATCTCTCGCGGGCCGTATAGTGCAGGAAGCTTTCGAACTGTATAAGAGCTTAAAGCGGAGGTGAGCCATGTTTGCCCGGGTCATCGTCGATATAGTTCATTCCAATGTAGACAGGCTTTTTGAATACAGCGTTCCGGTCGGAATGAAGCTCGACGCGGGATACCGTGTAAAAGTCCCTTTCGGTAAAGGCAACGCGCTGCTCGAGGGGTATGTCTTAGGCCTGTCGGAGCAATGCGAGTATAAAGGTGTTATTAAGCCCATATCGTCTGTCATTTCCGATTTCCCGGCGCTGACTGCCGGGCAGATAAAGCTCGCCGAAATGATGCAGCGCTATTATCACACCACGCTTTCGGCGTGTTTGAGGCTGATGTTCCCCGCGGAGATGCGCGGGGGCGGCGTTAAAGATAAATTCGAACGTGAACTGATTTTTTCACTTTCCGGCGAAGAATATGAAAAGGCGACAGCCTCATTTTCATCAGGCACAGGCAGAGTTAAGGCTCCAAAGCAGCTTGAAGTGCTTCGGCTGATGCGTGAGCGCAGGCGGCTGAATATAAAAGAACTTGAAGCGATACTGCCGGGCAGCGCGTCTGCAAGAGACGCTCTTGTAAAGAAAGGCTTCCTTGTTTCCGAGCAGATAAAAGCATTCAGAAACCCCGCAAAGGCGCATGAGATAGAAAGGGAATTTGAACTCAGCCCCGAACAGCTTAATGCCTATGATAGGATATCCTCTGAAAAAGGCAAATACCTGCTGCACGGGGTCACGGGCAGCGGAAAAACGGAAGTGTATATAAAGCTGGTTAAAGACTGCCTTAAGCGTGGTGAGAGCGCTATAGTGCTCGTACCGGAGATATCGCTTACGCCGCAGCTTGTTGCGATGTTTGAGAGGCGAATAGGCGAGCACATAGCGGTATACCATTCCACGCTTTCAGCCGGCGAGAGGTACGACGAGTGGAAACGCATGGTGCTCGGCGAATCGAGGGTAGTCATCGGGGCAAGGTCAGCCGTATTCGCGCCGCTGCGCAATATAGGCATTATAATAATCGACGAGGAGCATGAAACAAGTTACCGCTCCGATACGCACCCCAAGTTCACTGCTCACGAAATAGCGAGGATGCGCGCTAACATAGAAGGCTCGTCGCTGCTTCTCGCGTCGGCCACGCCGTCGGTAGAGAGCTATATAAAAGCCAGAAACGGTATATACAGTCTCGTGGAAATGCCCAGCAGGCTTTTCGGGCTTAAACTTCCCGAAATGATAACAGTAGACATGCGCGAGGAAATAGTGAAAGGCAACAGGACGGTTCTTTCGGGCCGGCTTTATGGCGAAATGAAAACTGCCCTCGCAGCGGGAAAGCAAATAATGCTGTTTTTAAACAGGAGAGGGTATTCCACGTTCGTTATGTGCAGGGGCTGCGGCTACGTCGAGTACTGCGACAGGTGCGAGGTATCCATGACTTATCATTCCACCTTAGGAGCGCTTGTGTGCCATTACTGCGGCAGGAGGAGGAGCCTTAGGGATACCTGCCCTTCCTGCGGTAGAAAATATTTAAAGCAGTTCGGTATTGGAACTCAGCAGGTTGAGGATCAGGTAAAAAAACTTTTCCCTGACGCTCGCGTGCTGCGCATGGATCTCGATACCACCAGGAGCAAAGATTCTCATCTCAAGATATACGAGCTGTTCAAAGAGCGCAGAGCCGATATACTTATAGGCACTCAAATGATTGCCAAAGGGCTCGACTTTGAAAACGTATCGCTCGTCGGGGTAATATCGGCCGACAGCTCTCTTCATATACCCGATTACCGAAGCCCGGAAAAGACGTTTGCGCTTTTAGAGCAGGTAGCGGGAAGGGCGGGGCGCAAAAACCCCGGTAAAGTAATAGTCCAAACATATTGCCCGGATCACTATGCCGTCGAATATGCAAATACGCATAACTACAAAGGTTTTTTCGACGAAGAGATGGCCGTAAGAAGAAAAGCGCTGCTTCCGCCTTACTCGTTTTTCTTCAGGGTCGTATTCGCCGGGAAGTATGAGGATGCTGCAAAAAATGCTTGTATCGAATACGCGAAGGGTTTAAAGGACGCATATGCTGATATAATGGAACATGTGCTGCTTTTTGACATAAGTGAAGCGCCCGTAAAGAAAATTCAGGGCAAAACAAGGTGGCAGGTATTGATAAAGGTATTGAACGATGATAAACTGTCTGAGTTCCGAAAACGATTGTATGAATACTCGGACGGAAAGGTTTACAAAGACTGTGCGTTCGGTATGGAGATAAACCCGCAGAGTATGATATAAGAGGAGAAAAATCAATGGCAATCAGAGAGATCATTACAGGAACCAACAACGAAGCATTGCGCAGGATCTCAAAGCCGGTAATGTCGATAACAAAGCATATAACAACTCTCTTAGACGATATGAAAGAGACACTTCACATAGAAGAGGGCGCAGGGCTGGCGGCGCCTCAGGTAGGCGTGCTTCGCCGCATAGCTGTAGTGGAATATGAAGACCAGTATTATGAGCTTATTAACCCTGTAATATTAAAATCTTCGGGAGAAACCGTTGAAGACGAAGGATGCCTCTCGGTGCCGGGAATAAGAGGAGACGTAAAGAGGCCCGAAATTATAACCATTCAGTATGTCGACCGCAACGGCAAACGGCACAGGGATGAAATAACGGGCATGCCCGCACGCATATGCTGCCACGAGATCGACCATCTAGACGGCATACTTTTCGTGGATAAAATGATTGAGGAAGTCGATGAAGATAGTGTTCATGGGCACGCCGCAGTTCGCCGTGCCCAGCCTTCAAAAACTTATAAAAGCGGGTCATGATATTGCCGCGGTCGTAACCCAGCCCGACAGGAAGAGCGGCAGGGGCTATAATATTACAGCCTCGCCTGTTAAGCTCGTTGCCCGGGAGCATGATATCCCGGTTTTACAGTTTGAAAAGATAAGGGCGCAGGAAGGAACGGACGCTATTAAGTCCATAAGCCCCGATCTTATTGTTACCGCTGCTTTCGGGCAGATAATTCCCAAATCGATACTCGATATACCTCGTTTAGGGTGCGTCAACGTACACGCGTCGCTTCTGCCAAAATACAGGGGAGCAGCGCCTATACAATGGGCTATAATCAACGGCGAAAAGGAAACCGGCATTACTATAATGTATATGGACATAGGGCTCGATACCGGGGATATCATTTCCTCGTCTTCCGTCCCGATAAGCGATGAGATGACAGGCGGAGAACTGTATGAGCAGCTATCCGGCCTTGGAGCGGATCTGCTCATAGAAACCTTAAAAGAGATAGAGAACGGCACAGCCGCCCGTATAAAGCAGCAGGAAAGCGAATCAAGCTATTATCCGCCACTTTCAAAGGATACTGGCAGGATAGACTGGAGCAAACCGGCTGAAGAGATACATAACCTTGTACGCGCGCTCGACCCGATAATGGGAACGTATACCCATGCAGGGGAGGATATAATCAAGATTTGGAGCGCCGAGGCTGCGGACGGAACTGCAGAACCGGGCAGTTTCGTATACGCGGACGCTAAGAACGGGCTCGCAGTCGGTACGGGCAAAGGATTGCTGAAAGTAAAGCTGATGCAGGCGCCGGGCACTAAAAAGATGAGCCCGGAGGAATTTTTCAGGGGCAGAAAACTGCAGGCGGAGCGCTTCGAGTGATCTCCGCGCGAAGGGCCGCTTACGACGCGCTTACGGCAGTAACAAAAAACGGCGCATACACATCTTTGGCGCTTAAGGAGCATATCGCCGCCGCGCTCAGCCCGGAAGATAAGGCGTTCGCTTCGCTGCTGGTGAGGACCACGCTTGAAAACCTTCTGCTTATAGATCATATATTAAAGCAATTTATCGATTCCGGCCGGGTGCACGGAAGCGTTAAAAACGTTCTTCGCCTCGGCGCGTGCCAGATAATATTCATGGATACTGAAAACTATGCTGCGGTCAGCGAAAGCGTTGACCTCGTAAAGCAGATAAAGCCGCAGACGTCGGGTTTCGTCAACGGCGTGCTTCGTTCGCTTATACGCGGAAAAGACGGCATAGAATACCCTTCCGGAAAAAACGCTGATGACTTGAGTATAAGGACAAGCTATCCTCTTTGGATATGTGAAAAATACATAAATGACTTCGGGTGCGATTTTACGGAAAACCTGCTGTCATATAAGAATTCTGAAGGCACTTCAGTACGCGTAAATACGCTGAAAGCAGATAAGGACGCTTTTTTAGAGGAAGCGGACAGGCTTGGGCTCGATTATTCGCAGGGAAATATAGAAAATTCGTATACCGTTAAAGGTTTATCGGACATCGAGAATATCGGGATATATAAAAAAGGAATGATAGCAGTGCAGTCGGAGAGCGCGATGAAAGCCGTTCTTAAGACCGGTATAGAGAAAGGAATGAAGGTGCTTGACTGCTGCGCGGCGCCCGGAGGCAAAAGCGCGTATGCCGCTGCACTTGCGCACAATACTATCGATATAACCGCGTGGGACGTTCACGAGCACCGTGTGGAAATGACAAAGAAAAATTACGAACGTTTGGCCGTTGAGCATTATAGATGCTATGTTCATGACGCTAAAATATTTGAGCCTTCTCTCGAAAAAGCGTTTGACGCTGTTATTATAGACGCCCCCTGCAGCGCAATGGGGCTTATGCCGAAAAGCCCGGACATAAGGTATTCGCGGATGCCGAAAGATATAGAAGACCTGTCGAATATACAACATGATATCATCCGGGTATGCTCAAATTATACTAAGCCTAAAGGCATTCTCGCTTATTATACATGCTCTATAAACAAAGAGGAAAACGAGCAGGTGACCGGGCGGTTCCTTTCTGAAAACACTGATTTCGAGTATGCGAATGAGCCTGAAACGCTGTATCCGCACATTTGCGGGTCCGATGGGTTTTTTATAGCCGTGATGAAGAGGAAACCATGAACGACCTGCTTTCTTTAAACGTCGAAGAACTCGAAAGCGTTATCGCCGGTTCGGGCGGGAAGCCGTATAACGCGCAGCAGCTCGAATACTGGCTGTGTCGCGGCGCAGTTTTCGAGGATATGAGCAATCTGCCGAAGGCTTTGCGTGAAAAACTGCGCTCCGGCCATAACGAAGGGTATGCGATGATAGCCGAGAAGCATACTTCTTCGGACGGGACAGTCAAATACCTCATGTCCGTTTCGGGCGGTGGTTTTGTGGAGTGTGTATTGATGCGTTATCATCACGGAAACACGCTCTGCGTAAGCACTCAGCTTGGGTGCGGTATGGGGTGCGCCTTTTGCGCCTCGGGGAAAGAGGGGCTGATAAGAAACCTTTCTTCGGGAGAAATGAGGTCTCAATTCATAGCGGCGGGCGAGAGCGGCGAGATATCGAACGTTGTGTTGATGGGAACGGGGGAGCCACTCGACAATTATGAAAACGTGCTCTTGTTTATAAAAGCGCTTGGCGAAAAGCATGGAATCGGGATGCGGCATATATCGCTGTCAACATGCGGTATCGTCCCCGGTATACAAAGGCTTGCGCAAGAAAACCTGCAAATAACACTCTGTATATCTCTGCATTCCTCGATAGATGAAAAACGGCGGAAGATAATGCCGGGAGCTTCATTATTTTCGGTAAAGCAGATACTGGATGCGGCAAATAACTACTTTAAAAAAACGGGCAGAAGAATTATAATAGAATATACGCTTATCAAAGGTTTTAACGACGGCGAAGAAGATATAAAAGCGCTGCTTGAAAGCTTAAAAGGGCTCAATTGCCACATCAACGTAATACCGCTTAACAGCGCGGCATGCGGGTATTATCCGCCGGACATTGGAAAAGCCAAAACCTTTGCGTCAAAACTTGAGCAATCCGGGAAAAGTGTTACTGTCCGCCGATCCCTGGGCGGGGATATAGAGGGCGCGTGCGGCCAGCTGCGCCTTCGGCGAGAGGGAAAATGATATTTTATTCGAAGACCGATAAAGGCAAAAGAAGAGATAACAACGAAGATTTCATCTTCGCTCCCCAGGGAAACGGGGGTTATTTTGCCGTTGTCGCCGACGGTATGGGCGGCCATAATTCCGGAGAAGTAGCCAGCAGGCTCGTTGTAGATACAATAATAGATTCCCTTAAAAGCAGATCGCCCGATGATATAACCGAAGAAGTCTTAACAGATACTTTGATACTTGCAAATAAAAACGTTTGGAGCGAATCGTACGCCGACCGGCAAAAAGAAGGTATGGGTTCTACTGCAACGGCAGCGGTGTTTAAGGGTTCCACCGCTATAATTGGCCACGTGGGAGATTCCAGGTGCTATCTTTTCAGTGACGGCGTTTTGTCGCAGATAACCAAAGACCACTCATATGTGCAGATGCTGGTGGACAGCGGGCTGATAACTGAAAAAGAAGCCGCGGGCCATCCGTCTAAAAATATAATCACCCGGGCTGTCGGCATCGACGAAAACGTTGACGTCGATATCTATACTTTAAATCTAAAGCGCGGCGATACGCTCCTGCTGTGCAGCGACGGCCTCAACATTGCCGTACCCGATAAAGAGATAGAGGAAATACTCGGCCGCGGAGTTGAAAATGCCGCGGATTCGCTTATAGAGGCGGCGCTCAATCACGGCGGCTCCGATAATATAAGCGTTGTTCTTGCGTATATGGACGGTGACGGCGTATGACTAACATACTTATCGGGAACAGATACAGGATGCTGGAAAAGATCGATTCCGGCGGCATGGCCGATATATATAAAGCCGAATGCTTGAGGACCAATAAAACAGTCGCCGTTAAAGTATTGAAGGATAAGTTTTCTGTCAATCCTGAATACGTCCGCCGTTTTAAGAAGGAAGCGGAAACTGTTTTAGCGCTGGAGCATCAAAATATAGTTAGCGTTATCGACGTAGGTTTCGACGGCGGCGTTTATTACATCGTTATGGAATTTATCGAAGGCTCTACACTGAAGGCGCTCATTGAGAAAAAGAGCCGCATCGAGGAAAGTGAAGCGGTAAAATATGCCATACAGGTTTGTTCCGCTCTTTCAGCAGCGCACAGAAAGGGAATAATTCATAGAGACGTCAAGCCGCATAATATACTCATCGATAACGAAGATAACGTTAAACTGACCGATTTCGGCATAGCCAAAAGTATCTCGTCGATAGAAGAACAGGAAGGCAAGGTAATAGGCTCCGTTCACTATATCTCTCCCGAACAGGCGAGAGGGGAAAAGATAGATACCAGGTCAGATATCTATTCTCTGGGTATCGTTTTATATGAGATGGTCACAGGAATATTGCCTCATGTAGGCGGCAAAACGGTATCGGTCGCGTTAAAACATATAAACGAGCAGATAACGCCACCGGCGGAAATAAACGGCAATATTTCGGAGGCGCTTAACCATATAATACTGAAAACTACAAGTAAAAATAAAAAGGACAGGTATCAATCTGTAAACCAGCTTAAAGCCGACCTTGCGCGTTCCGCGGCCGACCCTGAAGGGAGATTTCTCGATATCAGTGAAGCAAATAAAAAACCCTTTATCGACCCCCATAAGCAAAAAAAGAAGAATCTGTATTGGAAGGCGGGAATGCTGGCTCTTTTAGTCGCGGTACTGTCTGCGGCAGCCATATTTATATTATCATTATTCAATTCATCGGATACTGCGTTTGTTGTTCCAAACCTCTTAGGAGCGGATATCGAGTCGGCTGTAAAAAGCCTGCACGACCTGACGGTCAATACCGTATACGAGCCCAGCGAATCCGCAAAAGAAGGTACCGTGATATCCCAGTCGCCGGAAGCGGGCAGCAATGCCGCTTCGGGCGGGGTGGTCAATCTTACCATATCGAGCGGGCCTGCCGACCTTGTAATGCCCTATCTTTACGGCGCAACGCTGGAAGAAGCCAAAGCTCAGCTTAACGCGATGGACATCAAACTCGAAAAGAATAACATAACCTACGAATTTCAGCCGGGCACGCCTCCCGGCCTGGTGATATCGCAAACACCCGAGGCCGGAGACGCCTTGGATGAGACCGCTATCATAAGTATTGTCGTTTCGTCTGAAGACCCCGAAGAGGGCGCTATCATGCCCGATTTAAAAGATAGTACTGTCGACGAATCTGTCAGTATCTTAAACAATTTGGGATTCGAAAACTGCTTCATATATGAAGAGGTCAACGAAGCTGCACCCGGTACTGTTATCAGGCAAACCCCTGAACAGGGAATACAGACTGCGTTTACGGATAACATTTACCTTACGGTAAGCGCCTATAAAGAAAAAAAATATGAATGTAAATTTTCCAGATCTATCGATGTCACTGAGAAAGGGTCTAAAATAGGTATAGTTGTACAGGATAAAATCAACGGCATAACGGTTAATTTTTTATCAGAAGAAACAACAGACCAATTCGGAACAGTTGTTTTAAATAAAGAATTGAGCAGCTTAACTTCGGGCGATTTAATTGTTATTGTTTACGTCAACAATATAAAAATGGAATTTTGGACGGTAGAATTTAAGTGAGCGAGCATATTTCTGAGGGAAGAATAATTAAAGGGATCGGCGGATTCTATTATATACAGGATAAGGCGGGTGACATCCACGAATGCAAAGCGAGAGGCCGTTTCAGGAAAGACGGCATAACGCCTTTAACGGGAGACATGGCCGTATTTTCGCAAGGCGGCTTTATCGAGGAAATACGTAAAAGGAAAAACGAGCTCATCCGCCCGAGGGTAACTAATATAGATATCGCGGTCATAGTCGTTTCTGCGGAAAGGCCCCGGCCTGATTTTTTATTATGCGACAGGCTGCTGGTGTCAATAAAGCTTGCGGGCATAAAACCTCTTTTAGTAATAAATAAATGCGACATAGGCGAAAAGCGCCATATCAATGAGATAAAGAATGAGTATAAAAAAATATGCAGTACTTTATGCATCTCGGCGAAAAGCGGCAAGGGTATACCGAAATTAAAAAGGATATTAAACGGCAGCTATACGTGCTTTTCAGGCCAGTCGGCAACCGGCAAGACTTCTATAATAAACGCCCTTTTCCCGGGCCTTGGCTTAAAAGTGGGGGAGCTTTCAAAAAAGGCCGACAGGGGAACACACACCACAAGGCAGGCTGAATTGCTTGTTGCCGAAGGCTTTAGGGGCGGTGTGGTGGATACTCCCGGGTTTACATACTTTGAGGCAGCCGAGATCGAGCCTTTAGAACTCGGCCGTTATTATAAAGATTTTGCTCCTTTTATAGGCAAATGCAGGTTTACTTCATGCCTTCACGCTGAAGAGCCGGATTGTGCCGTTAAAAAAGCGGTCGATAGAGGGGCGATAAACAAAGGAAGGTATGAAAGATACCTTGAAATACTGAATGAAATAAAATTAAAGAGGTCAAAGAAGTATGATTAAAGTTTCTCCTTCAATACTTTCCGCGGATTTCAGCAAGATATTCGAAGCAATCAAAATGCTGGAAAACGCAGGGGCTGATTATATACATTGCGACGTAATGGACGGCATATTCGTGCCAAATATAACTTTCGGGCAGTATATGGTGCGCGATATCAGAAAACACACAAAGCTGCCGCTTGACGTTCATCTTATGATCGATACTCCCGAAAGATATGTGGAAGAGTTCGCTGACGCCGGCGCCGATATAATAACGGTACATCCCGAGGCCACGGTACACCTCGATCGTACGCTTCAGCTGATACGGCAATCGGGGAAAAAATGTGGGGTTGCTCTCAATCCGCATACACCTCTCGACGTTTTGGAATATATAATTGACGACCTGGACTGGGTTCTTCTCATGTCCGTCAATCCGGGGTTCGGCGGGCAAAGCTTTATTGCATCAGCCCTTAGGAAAGCAGCCGACCTTAAGTCTCTTTTATTAAAGAAAAAACCTTCGGTGCTTATAGAAATGGACGGAGGAATAGGACCGGACAACGTAAGGCAGGTCGCTGATGCTGGGGTAGACATAGTTGCGGCTGGAAGCGCCGTTTTTAACGCGGACGACCCCGAGGAAATCATAAACAGGCTGAAACTCAAAATATGAATTGTTTGATTGTCACGGGCGGCGATATGCCCGGCACAAACTTTGCAGAGAAATACATTTCGGAAGCAGGCCTTGTAATAGGGGTAGACGGCGCCGCCTGTTTCCTTTATAAACATAACATCGTACCCGACGTACTTATAGGAGATTTTGATACCGCCGACCCGGATTGTGTTGCAAAGCTTGAAAAAAGCGGCGCTAAAGTTATACGTCTGCAACCGGAAAAGAATGAGTCGGATACCGAAGCCGCTGTTGATCGCGCAATAAGCTCGGGGGCAAAGAGTATAACTATACTCGGCGCTTTGGGCGGAAGGATAGACCACGCGATGTCCAATATTATGATGCTAGTCCGCGCCCATTTAAAAGGAGCGCAATGCCGCATAGTTGGCTCGTCTTGCGAGCTTTATGTATCAGATAATGAGTTTACGCTTTTTGGCAGCCCCGGGCAGACCGTTTCCATACTGCCTCTTACCGGCGAAATAACGGTCAACGCTTCGGGTCTTAAGTATCCACTTTTCGATCTGCTTCTTAAATGGGGCTCTTCACGCGGCTTAAGCAACGTTATGACCGAAGACAGGGCGCACATAAGTATTTCGGGCGGTTACGCGCTTATAATCAAGACAAAACTATAAATGTAACATTTCTTTTCTTTCGGTAATATGATAAATAAGAATCGTTTTAGAATCGGGGAGGTGATCGCTTGTTTATCAATAATTTTCATATAAGCAGAGTATTAGGCTTTTTTCTGGCGATAACGGGAGTGGTCCTGCTCATTTGTTTCATGCCTTTTTGGATGTGGCTCGCAGTGCTCGGCGCTGTATTGCTTTGTTTGGGATGCATCATATTAAAACGTGGATATAACTAATTTACATAATGGAGGTGGGTTATTTGAAAATATATTGCGTAAAGGCCCCCTGGTTTCTCAGGGGCATACTTAAGATAATATTTAAATGATATACATAACGCCCGGAGATTTTTCCCCGGGTCGATTTTTACTGAAATAAAAAGACTGCTCATAAGCAGCCTTGATCCGAATATTTCATATGATAGTTAACCGCGCTGGACTTTACCTGAGCGAAGGCATCTCGTGCAAACGTAGACCCTTTTCGGCGCGCCGTCAACCACAGCGTTTACACGCTGAACATTCGGAGACCATGTTCTCTTCGATTTTCTGTTTGAGTGGCTTACGTTGTTTCCCGACAGTATACCCTTCTTACAGATTTCGCAATATTTTGCCATTAAGTGCACCTCTCTTTGCCGCTAAAATCAGCAAAAATTATTTTATCATTATAACGTATTTTTAGCAAGTGTAAAAATTAAATTTTCGTTTCATTTATATTAATAAGCTTGACTGGGAAAGGAAAAAGAGATAAATTTAATGTTATTGGAGTATTAAAAGTAAGTGAACATATTATAGGAGGCTGTTTAATGGCCGTAATTCAGCAAAACTCATACGGTAAAATTGAATTTTCCGACGAATTTTTATCAAATCTGGCCGGTGTTGCAACTATGGACTGTTATGGCATTGTCGGCATGGCGTCTCAAAACGCTATGGACGGCATTGTTGAGCTTTTAAAAGGCGAGAATCTCAATAAAGGCGTTAAGATAACCACGCAGGACGGTAACGTAAGCATTCATTTGTTTGTTATAGTGGAATATGGAGTTTCAATTTCAGCAGTAGCTTCAAACGTTATTGATACGGTTAAATACAGGGTTGAGAAGTTTACAGGGCTCAACGTGGATAAAGTGGATGTAACCGTTAACGGAATCCGGGTTTAGGGGGTGAGTAAGATGCATCAGATGTTTACCGGCGAGCTGTTTAAAGATATGATATTTTCCGCAGCAGCTTTGCTTGAAAAAAATAAAAAGGGCTTAAATTCTTTGAACGTTTTCCCCGTACCCGATGGCGATACGGGGACAAATATGTCTCTTACCATGCTTTCCGCGGTCAAGGAAGTCAAATCCGCCGATTCGTCAAAGATATGCAGCATAGGCGACGCCCTTTCGTTAGGGGCTCTTAAAGGCGCAAGGGGAAACTCGGGAGTCATACTATCGCAGCTTTTCCGCGGTATGGCAAAGAGCCTTTCAGGGCTCGAATCAGCCGATACGAGCGACTTCGCGAGAGCGATGCAGGAAGGCGTAGACGCCGCTTATAAAGCAGTTATGAAACCAAAAGAGGGAACTATCCTCACAGTCGCGAAAGACATGGCTAAAAGCGGTATGAGGAGCGCAAGCCGCGGAGACAATGTATTCAAGCTGATGGATATGGTACTCGAACAGGGGGCGCAGACACTGAAAAGGACGCCTGATATGCTTCCTGTTTTAAAGGAAGCCGGAGTCGTCGACGCCGGCGGCAAAGGGCTTCTGGTAATTTACCGGGGGTTTAAGATGGCTCTTGACGGAGAAGCTATCACGGAAGATATCAGTTTCGATCAGGAAATAGAAGCCAATTTCTCAGACAACATCAGCACAGCAGATATAGAATTTGCTTACTGCACCGAATTTTTTATTAAAAACCTTTATCCTTCAGTTACCCAAAGCGATATCGACAGATACCGTGAAAAGCTTATGCATATAGGCGACTGCGTACTCGTGGTAGGAGACCTGCAGCTCGTTAAAACACACGTACATACAAACGTTCCCGGCAAGGCTCTTCAGTTTGCGCTCCGTTTCGGGGAACTTTCAAAAATAAAGATAGACAACATGAGGGAGCAGCATACCGAGCTTGAAGACCGGCCTGAGCCTGAAAAGAAGAGCATGGCAGTTGTCACGGTTGCGGCGGGTGAAGGCATAGTTAATATTTTTAAAGAATTTTTGGTAGACGAGATAGTACTTGGTGGGCAGACCATGAACCCTTCCACAGAGACTATAAGGCAGGCAATAGACAAGGCTCCTTCAGATAACGTATTCGTGTTTCCAAATAATAAAAATATAATACTCGCCGCGGAGCAGGCGGCGGCCTTTTCGAGCAAAAACGTACATGTTATACCGTCGTCTTCTTTCCCGCAGGGTATAACGGGCGTTCTTGCGTATAACCCCGACCTCGATTTTGAGGAGAACAAGCAGCGCATGAGCAAAGCTATAGCGACAGTTAAGACCGGTCAGGTAACCAGCGCCGTGAGGGAATCGACGTTAGCGGGAAAGAAAATAAAAAAAGGCGAAATAATCGGGATAGAAGACGGCGAACTTACATGCCACTCGGGAGACGTGTTTACCACGGTAGAACAACTGCTTGACGGAATGGTGAAAGAAGAAGACAGCGTTATCACGATATTCTACGGCGAAGAAGTTACCGAACAGCTTGCCAAAGAAGTCGCCGCAATCATAGAGAAAAAATATGAAGATTACGACATCGAGCTTCAGTTCGGCGGGCAGCCAGTATACCAGTTTATATTTGCGGTAGAATAATGAGCCTTGACGATGCGGCTGCCGGCTTAAAAGGCATAGGCAATAAAAAAGCCGTACTGCTTAAAAAACTCGGGATATCTACGATAAGAGACCTGCTCTACTATATTCCGAGGAGCTATGCGTCTTTAGGCAGCAGCGTAAATATTTCCGGACTTATGGAAGACGAGGTCTGCAATATCTCCTGTGAAATATCCGCAGACCCGGTATTAAGAAGGATAAAGAAAGGCCTTTCGCTTGTAACGTTTTTGCTAAAAGACGAAACCGGAAAAGCGGAAGCCGTTTTTTTTAACCAGCCGTATATAAAAAACATGTACGCAAAAGGAGACAGGATCTTTTTATACGGCAAAGTAAAGCGTATAGGAAAAAAACTTCAGTTTACAAACCCGCATATGGAGAAGTACGGGCGGCATCACGAAGGGCTTATGCCCGTTTATCCTCTTACTTCGGGTCTTACGCAAAAAGTGATGCGTCTTATAATAAAGTCGGCGCTCGATAAATATTCGGGCAGCATACAGGATATGCTGCCGGGCGATTTTCGCCTTAAGTACGGCCTCGCTGAGATCAATTTTTCGCTTTCCAATATCCACTTTCCCGAGAGCGAAGAGGCGCTCGAACTTGCGAAGCACAGGCTTATCTTTGAAGAATTACTGCTTTTCAATATTGCCCTTTCTTCTTATGCATCACAGAAAAGCTGCGCCGCTTTCCCTATGCGGTGCGATAATAAAACAAAAGCTGATTTCCTTGAAAATATAAGTTTTAAGCTCACGAACGCGCAGCTAAAAGTAATGGACGAGATAGAAGCCGACCTTAATAAGGAGTCTCCCATGAACCGCCTGCTGCAGGGCGACGTGGGCAGCGGGAAGACCGTGCCCGCGTTTTACGCGATGTATATATGCGTTAAGAGTGGCTTTCAAAGCGTCATGATGGCGCCTACCGAGATACTCGCGCGGCAGCATTTTGAAAATGCGCAGAGTGTGTTCCCCGGAGTAAACATCGAGCTTATTACCGGCAGCACTCCGGCAGCCCAAAGAAGGGCCGCATTCGAAAACACCGCGGGAGGGCTCACGGATATAGTAATAGGTACTCACGCGGTGCTCTATGACAGCCTTCAGTTTGCGAGGCTCGGGCTTATAATTACCGACGAGCAGCACAGGTTCGGCGTGCGGCAAAGGGCCCTGCTCGAATCGAAAGCTTCATCGCCCCACATACTTATAATGTCAGCAACGCCTATACCGCGTACGTTGGCGCTCATACTTTATGGTAAGACGGATATTTCTATGATCGACGAGATGCCGCCCGGCAGGAGCGCTGTGAGCACGTTCTGCGTTCCCGAAAATAAGCGAAGCGATATGTACGGGTTCATAGAAAAAGAGATATCAAACGGAGCCCAGGTATTCGTGGTATGCCCTTTGATAGAGCAAAACGAAGAGCTGAACGCCCGATCCTCCGAAGAGATATTTGAGGAGCTCGGCAAGCGGTTCAGCCGCGTCGCGCATCTGCATGGAAAAATGAAATCTGCTGAGAAAAATGAGACGCTTCAGAAATTCAGGGACAGGCAATATGACATACTTGTTTCCACAACAGTCATAGAAGTTGGTATAGATATACCAAACGCAACGATAATGATAATAGAGAACGCGGAAAGGTTCGGGCTTGCGCAGCTTCACCAGCTTCGCGGCAGGGTAGGCAGGGGAGACAAGCGCTCTTACTGTTTCCTGATGTGCGGTGATAATGATAACGACAGGCTTAAAATACTGACAAAAACAAACGATGGCTACAAAATAGCGGAGGAGGATCTGATGCTTCGCGGCCCCGGGCAATATCTCGGAAGCAATCAAAGCGGCGTTTCGGACCTGTATATGGCTAATCTCATCCGCGATATGAAGCTATTGGAGAAAGCGAGACAGACGGCAAGCGATCTTTACAGGGATAACATAGATCTTTATGAAAAGCTTGAATCTTATGCTGATGAAAGATTCAGCGTGCGGTTTGAAAACATTTCGGGAAGTTAAATTGGTCTTGACATATACAAAAACATGATATATATTATTTAGCGTATTAGCATGCTAATACGCTAAATAATATTATGTATCTGAAAATCATATGATTTTTGGGCAAACAGGGGAATGCAATGTATAAAAAGCAGGTACCGGACGGCGTGGAAGACTGCCTTCCGGCGGAGTGCTGTATAAAAAAAAATATCGAAAGCTCGTTAAGAAACGAATTCATACTTTCCGGGTATGAGGAACTGGAAACGCCCGCCTATGAATATATAGACGCATTTCAAAGCGGGGTAGGCTCATACATGCAGGAAAGCATGATAAAGTTCGTAGACTCCAGAGGCCGCATACTCGTGCTGCGCCCGGATATTACCGTTCCTATAGCGAGAGTAGCAGCGACAAAACTTAAAAAAGGCGTAAAACGCTTGTTTTATATACAAAACTCTTTCGCCGCAGCCTCTCCGTCTATCGGTATAGCGGGGGAGTTCACGCAGGCGGGCATAGAACTTATAGGCGACGAACGGTTTCAGGCCGACGCCGAAGTTATATCTCTCGCGATACAGTCTCTTATAACGGCGGGGCTGAAAAGTTTCACAATCGATATAGGCCAGGTAGAGTTCTTTAAAGAACTGATAAGCGGGCTTAAGCTTACCGAAGAGCAGACCGACAGGCTTCGCCATGCGGTAGATTCCAAAGATCTGCCGGCTATAGACGCTGTTACAAAAGAATACGGCATACCGGCTCCTCTGAAGGAACAGATAAAAGCGCTTCCCGGCCTTTACGGAGGGCAGGAGGTTTTCGATAAGGCCATCAAGCTTTCCGATAACCCGGGGTGCAGAAAAGCGGTCGAGAACCTTCGCGGCGTATACGGGCTGCTGGACGCTATGGGTTTTGCGGAATATATATCCATAGACTTCGGGATGCTTCACGATATAGCATATTATTCCGGCATCATATTCAGAGGCATAACACCCGGTATAGGATTCCCCGTGCTTTCGGGCGGCAGGTACGACGGACTATTAGAGAAATTCGGAAGCAATGAGGCGGCGACGGGTTTCGCCCTCGGCATAAAGCGGGTAATGATAGCTATGGAGAGGCAGGGCATACTCGGCGGCAACAACGATACTTACGCGGCGGTCTCCTGCGACATGAAAAGCTGCCGCGCCGCTTCGGAATATGTGTCAAAGCTGAGGCAGGAAGGAAAAAGAGCAGTATTTTCTTCCGGATTGTCTATTGATGAGCTTGTCGGGTTGAAAGCCGTTTCAAAAGCGTCATGCGCGTTTTATTTTGATGCTGACGGCAATATGGAAAGTATATAGAGGTTGATATGCAGGTTACTATAGCGCTTGCCAAGGGCAGGCTGGCAAAAGAGTCGATAGCGTTGTTTAAAAAGTGCGGCATCGAGTGCGAAGAGGATATCGACAGCACGCGCAAGCTTATTGTTTTCGATAAAACAAAAGAATACAGGTTCATCCTGGTAAAGCCCGCGGACGTGCCGACATATGTGGACCACGGCGTAGCAGACATGGGCATAGCAGGTAAAGATACGCTTATGGAAGCTGAACTTCCGCTCTATGAGATGGCCGACCTTAAATTCGGTAAATGCAGGCTTGCCGTCGCGGGGTATCCCGACAGAAAAAACAAGTCGCTGACTTCCTCGGTTTTGAGAGTAGCCACTAAATATCCCGGTATAGCTAGCAGGCATTTCGCGGCAAAAGGCGAATCCATAGAGTGCATAAAACTCAGCGGCAGCGTTGAGCTGGGGCCTATACTCGGGCTTTCCGACGTTATACTGGATATCGTGGAAAGCGGCAGGACGCTTAAGGAAAACGGGCTGGTCATTTTAGAAGAGGTCTGCGGCATTACCGCGAGGCTTGCGGTAAACAGGGCGAGCCTGAAAATAAAGGCCGCGAAGATAACGCCGCTTATAGAAAAAATAAAGCAATCGGTGGGGGAACAGAATGAAGATATATGATTCTTCCGATTTAGAGCTCGTTATGGAAAGGCTGAAACGTAAAACCGCCATAGACGATGATGTGATATCTTCAGTAAAAAGAATCGTCTCCGACATTGAGAAAAACGGCGACAGCGCTTTGTTCAAATATACTAAGATGTATGACGGCTTTGACCTGAGCAGAGAAAACATACTGGTTACCAGAGTTGAAACAGAAGAAGCTTACGGCAAAGTTACTCGGGAATTGCTTGAAACCATAAAGAAAAGTGCTGCTAATATAGAAGCTTTCCATAAAATGCAGAAGCGCGATGGGTATGAAAAACGCAGCGGAGGCGCCGTGACCGGGTCTATGATAGTGCCTATACGCCGCGCGGGCGTCTACGTACCGGGCGGTACGGCGGCTTACCCTTCGAGCGTGCTCATGAATATAATCCCCGCAAAGATAGCCGGGGTGGAAGAAATAATAATGGTTACCCCTCCCGGAAAATCGGGAGAGATAGAACCGCTGACGTTAGTGGCTGCGGATATAGCGGGAGTCGATAAGATATTTAAGGTTGGCGGAGCGCAGGCGATAGCGGCGCTCGCGTACGGCACCGAAAGCATACCTAAGGCCGACGTTATTACCGGCCCCGGCAACGCGTATGTTGCGGCAGCCAAAAGGGAAGTTTTCGGAGCGGCCGGAATAGACATGATAGCCGGGCCTTCAGAAGTGCTTATAATAGCCGATGAAAATGCTGACCCGAAATATATAGCTGCAGACCTGCTGTCGCAGGCGGAGCACGATGAACGGGCGGCAAGCGTATTGCTTACGACAAGCAGAAATGTTGCCGAGAGCGTATCAATTGATATAGATATACAACTTGACCGGCTGCCAAGAAAAGATATAGCAAAAAAGTCGATAGAGGACTATGGAACCATTGTAGTGGTTTCCG
>CAZJOS010000001.1:0-10785 GCA_964547655.1 uncultured Christensenellaceae bacterium | reverse complement strand
AAAGATATAGCAAAAAAGTCGATAGAGGACTATGGAACCATTGTAGTGGTTTCCGGCATTGACGAGGCGTTTGAAATAGCGAACGGTTTCGCGCCCGAGCACCTCGAGATACTCACCGCCGACCCGCGGAGTCATTTAAGCAAGGTGAGGAACGCGGGTGCGGTGTTCCTGGGCGAATATTCGCCCGAGCCGCTCGGCGATTATTTCGCAGGGCCTAACCACATACTGCCGACTTCCGGCACCGCACGGTTCTCGTCTCCGCTGTCGGTGGATGATTTCATAAAAAGAATAAACTACGTTTGTTATGACAGAGAGAGCCTCGAGGCGTGCTATAATGACATAAAGAGATTCGCCGGTGCGGAAGGGCTCGATGCCCACGCTAAAAGCGCCGCTATCAGGTTTGAGGAGGATTTATGAAAAGAAGCGCTGAAATAACAAGAAAAACGAATGAAACGAGTATAGAGCTTAATCTTTGCATCGACGGAGACGGTACTCGGCAGATATCTACCGGCATCGGTTTCTTTGACCACATGCTCGACCTGTTTTCAAAGCACGGCCTTTTTGACGTCTCGCTTTCAGTCAAAGGCGACCTTAGAGTCGACGAACACCACACTGTGGAAGACACCGGGCTCGTTCTCGGGGAAGCGTTTGCCGCGGCAGCGGGCGACAAGTCGGGTATAGGAAGGTATGCTGCGCAGTTTCTGCCCATGGACGAAGCGCTCGTATACGCGAGCGTGGATTTTTCGGGCAGGCCGTTTCTCAAATACGATATAGATTGCCCCGACGACCTCGTCGGCGGCGTAAACGTTCAGGTTTTCGAGGAATTTTTCCGGGCGTTTGCCATGGCTGCCAAAGTCACGCTGCACATAGGTATGTTCAGCGGATCAAATTCGCACCATATTATCGAAGCCGTATTCAAGGCGGCAGCGCGCGCGCTGCGCTTCGCCCTTGAAATCGACCCGAGGGTAAGCGGCGTACCTTCAACAAAGGGAGTGCTGTAATTGATAGCCGTTATAGACTACGGAATGGGGAACCTACGCAGCGTTCAGAAAGCGTTTGAGTTTCTGGGTTTTGACGCAATCGTCACCGGCAGCGCAGACGATTTAAAGAACGCTTCCCATATAGTTCTTCCGGGAGTAGGCGCGTTTGCGGACGCCGCTAATTCTCTCAAAAAGTCCGGTATGCAGGAAACGATGCTTTCGGAGATCAAAAAAGGTAAACCTTTCCTTGGCATATGCCTCGGTATGCAGCTTCTGTTTGAGCGCAGTTTTGAGAACGGGGAATACGCGGGCCTTTCACTCATTCCCGGTGAAGTCGTACGGTTCAACGTGAAGGGATTTAAAGTCCCGCATATGGGCTGGAACGATCTTATCATAAAAGATAACGCTCTTATTACCGGCGGTATGGGAAAATACGTATACTTCGTGCATTCGTACCACATATCGAACGTTCCTCGGGAATATGTGATCGCGGAGGCCGTTTACGGTTACAGGTTCACCGCCGCGGTCAATAAGGACAATATTTACGGCCTGCAGTTTCACCCCGAGAAGAGCGGGGAAGTTGGCCTCGATATGCTTAAAAGATTCGGAGAACTGAAATGAAGATATATCCTGCTATCGATATAAAAAACGGCGTCTGTGTCAGGCTCAAAATGGGCGACATGGATAAGGCGACTGAATACGGCGACCCGGCGGAAACGGCACTTAAGTGGCAGCGCGAGGGCGCTAAGGCCATTCACGTAGTTGACCTTGACGCCGCGTTCGCCGGGGAATTTTCCAACCGCGATGCAGTCGCAAGGATACTCAGGTCCGTGTCGATCCCCGTTCAGCTCGGCGGGGGCATACGCAATATGGAAGATATAGATACAAGGATAAGGCTCGGCGTTTGGCGCGTTATCATAGGGACGGCTGCGTTCGAGGACCCCGGGCTCGTCGAAGAGGCTTCGGCGAAGTACCCGGGCCTTATAGCAGCCGGCATAGACGTTAAAAACGGCAAAGTCGCGATAAGGGGCTGGGCAAACGAAACGCCTGCCGACGCGCTGTCGCTTGCGCTGAAAATGAAGAAGCTCGGAATAAAAACGATCATTTATACTGACGTTGCGCGGGACGGCATGCTTACGGGGCCGAATGTTGAAGGCGTTGCGGGCATGGTAAAAAACACCGGCATGGAAGTAATAGCATCCGGCGGCATGAGCGCGCTCGAAGATCTGTACAAACTAAAAGAGATCGGAGCCGAAGGCGTAATAATCGGCAAAGCGCTGTACACGGGCGGCATAGACTTAAAACAGGCGATAGCCGCGGGGGCGCAGATATGCTGACTAAGAGGATAATACCCTGCCTCGACGTTCACGCCGGGCGGGTGGTAAAAGGCGTCAATTTCGTTGATATCCGCGACGCGGGCGACCCTGTCGAAATGGCGAAGGCGTTTAATAAGGCGGGCGCTGACGAGCTCGTATTCCTTGATATAACCGCTTCGGCAGATGGCAGAAGCATAATGCGGGACATCGTGGAAAAGACAGCTGAGCAGGTGTTTATACCGCTTACAGTCGGTGGGGGAATAAGGACGCTGGACGATTTCCGGGAGATACTCAGGCTCGGCGCCGATAAGATATCCGTCAACTCTGCGGCATTAAATGACCCTTCTCTCATCAGCGAAGCAGCTCAGCGGTTCGGGAGCCAGTGCGTAGTCTGCGCCATGGACGTTAAAAAACGGTCCGGCGGCTGGGACGTATACCTCAACGGCGGCAGGGTGAATACCGGTCGCGACGCGCTCGAATGGGCCGTGGAAGCGGAAAGAAGAGGGGCGGGGGAGATACTTTTGACCAGCATGGATACCGACGGCACTAAAGACGGATACGACCTTGAAGTTACGAAAGCCGTCGCGGATATCGTAAAGATACCCGTTATAGCTTCGGGCGGAGCTGGCAAACTGGAGCACTTCAAGCAGGTGCTCAATGCGGGCGCCGACGCCGTGCTCGTGGCGTCGCTGTTCCATTACGGCGAATACACGGTGGACGACGTAAAACAATATTTTAAGCGCGAAAATATACCGGTAAGGTTATAGGAGGCGGCTATGGATCTGGAAAAGATAAAATTCAACGAACAGGGCCTTGTTCCGGTCGTTGTGCAGGATGTTAATACGAGTTCCGTTTTAATGCTCGCTTACATGAGCAAAGAGTCTATAGAAAAAACTCTGGAAACCGGCAAAATGGTATATTTTTCGAGAAGCAGGCAAAAGCTTTGGCTCAAGGGGGAAACGTCGGGAAATTTCCAGACGCTATGCGAACTTAAAGTTGACTGCGACGGCGACGCGCTGCTCGCCCTGGTCATCCAGGAGGGCGTTGCATGCCATACAGGTAATTATTCGTGCTTCTTCGAGTCAATACACGGCAATGGCAAAAATACGAGCGGATACGGCATTATAGACGAACTGTTCGGTATCATAGAAGACAGGAAGGCAAACCCCAAAGAAGGCTCTTATACCAGCTACCTTTTTGAGAAAGGCATCGATAAGATATTGAAGAAAGTGGGGGAGGAATCCGCCGAGGTCATAATAGCCGCTAAGAACGCCTCTCATGATGAAATAAGATATGAAGCCGCAGATCTTATATATCATCTGTTAGTCTTGCTTTCCGAAACCGGCCTGCGGCCCTCTGAAGTATTTTCGGAGCTTGAGAAACGCAGGCACTAATAATGCCAGCAAACTCGCGGATTTTCAAATAAAACCGAGTTTAACAGCGTTATTCATGTTTAATCGTAGAATTCAACTTTTGACAGTGCCGCGAGTCTATCATACAATGTTTCAGCATTCTTCTGATGAACTTTGGGAGCATAGCTCAGCTGGGAGAGCACGTGCCTTACAAGCACGGGGTCACAGGTTCGAGCCCTGTTGCTCCCACCAACAACGCCCTAAAGCATATAATGATTATATGCGGGAGTGACTCAGTGGTAGAGTGCGACCTTGCCAAGGTCGAAGTCGCGGGTTCGAATCCCGTCTTCCGCTCCACTTATATGATCGCAATAAGCGAGTAAATACCTTGATTTGGACTGGAAGAATAAGAATCGATGTTTTCGGCATATAGATGTCTATGTGCCGAGATTCTTATTAAGGCCAAAGCAGGGCATCATGGCGCCATAGCCAAGAGGTAAGGCACGGGTCTGCAAAACCCTTATGCCCCGGTTCAAATCCGGGTGGCGCCTCCAATTTTGCCCTCGATAGTTTTTGAGGGCTCAGTAACCAATTTGCCGAAGTGGCGGAATCGGCAGACGCACGGGACTTAAAATCCCGCGGAGGATAACTCCGTACCGGTTCAAGTCCGGTCTTCGGCACCAAACACTCATAATTCGAATTAATCACAGCAGGTTTTTCCTGTTGTCGGGGGTTCGGATTTTTCATATCCGGATAGAAAACGACGGGCAGACTTTATCATGCCTTCCTTGTGCAAATTAGCGTACTCGTTTGATATCTGTTGCCATATCAAGACTGGTTGTATTCGGCATACTGCAGGGTATTACGGCACAGGTAAAAGACGATTAGTGATATAGGGATATTGGCGACCATCAGAGACAGCAGTATGGTTACGTTTTCGCCAGCCGGTAATATCAGCGACGTAGCTAAAACAGCCAAAGCGATCCCGGGCGCGGCCATGAGCAAAAGCACGAAAAAATACAGGAACATAACGATCGTTTTTGACGCCCTGCCTCCCCATATGCGCTCAACGGCGATGTTGCCGGCAGTGAACAGGAGCGCGAAGGACACACGCGCGGCAACGCATAAAAACGCTTCGACAGGCGTCAGTTCGAGTATGAATGCGATAGGGATATAGATCACGAGCGCTTCGACGAGGGCAGACGGGCTTGTCTCGGCCAGCGCATAAAGCATTTTTTTGAACGGCGGCTCCGGTATGAGGTAGATATACGGCTTCGTCAGTTCCTTGTTGAATCGCCCGAAAGCAATGCTGAAAATTTGCATAATGGTCGACATTATGAATATCGCTGCCAGACCGGAGCTTTTCAAAAAAATCGCGAGAGCAATCGTAATGACGGCGTATATTAGTCTCACCGTATCCATGATAAAAACACGCGCGCGCCTGTTTTCTATCCGATGCTTGTAATACATTGTATCGGCGCCCCAACCTCGGCTCAGGCCTGTTTTCCCAATCTTAACGTTTTGAGGTACTGCCTCGGCTACCCGGCCTTCCTTGCGAGCCGTAATTGCAGACTGCGTGATTTCCGAGCTTTTTAGGACGTCCTCGTAATAGTCCTGCCGAGTCCGTGTGATTGCCACTACGATCAGCACGAGAAAGGCTGCGCATAGCGCGACTCCAAGTAAAAGCTCGGTCATTCGGCCTGTCAGGGCGCCTGAAACAACGTGGCCGGTCCAACCTGAGACGGGAAAAAACCACGTGACACCGCTGCCCACAGCCCCGGCGGCACGGTCGACAAACTGTTCTCTATCGGCGAGGCCGGAGCCGGCGACGTACAGCGCAAAGCCGATAACCATAGCGTAAAAGGCAGCCTTGGCAACGCCGCGCCTTTTGTCGTCAGCGCTTGTGAATATGTAGATTGCCATCGCAGAAATCTGGCCGAAAAAGACGGTGAAGGCATACCCCAAAAAAATCACGATCAGCATGGGCATAGTTATGTCGTACACATTATGCATCCAGCCATACTGAAAAAGAAGGAAAAGACCCAGTATCAGCGATGTTCCCATCTGCCGGAACAATCCGTAAAACAAGACGTTTTGCTGCCTGAACGGCGCGGGGAAAACCAGATTGACGTCCGCCATAGAAAACATGCTTGCACCTGTTTTGAAGCCTTTAAAAGCGAGCAGCACAAACATTACCGAATAAAAAAGCGTAACGATGGCCGTCAGCTCTCCCAGGCTGCGAACGGTCCGGCCAGGCTGCTCATCATCTGCATTGCCACTGCTCAAAAGGACAGCGCCGATGAGGACGGCAATAAACAGCAGGTAGATGATTTTGCCGGGGCTTCTAAAAAAGGTCCTTATTTGATTTTTCAGTTTTGTGATAAGAAGATATGAAAGCGGCAGGCTCACGACGACGCCCCCTTGCTTTCCGTTACAAGGAAGAACAATTCCTCAAGGCTTTGTGACTGCAGTTCCTCAGCGTTGTTGCGTTTTGTGGCGGCAAAACTGCCGCTTGTCATGATATGGGCGATATCCCAGTAATCTTCGACGCTGTCGATCATATGTGTGCTGATAAGGATGGCAGAGCCGTCGTCTTTTAGCTCTGTAAAAATGCGCTTGAGCTCCTTGATGGCGTGTGGGTCAAGCCCGGCTAACGGCTCGTCAAATATTATCACGTCCGGCCGGTGGACGAGAGCGCAGCAGATGGAGAGCTTTTGAAGCATGCCTTTAGACAACTCTTTTCCCAGCTTGTCTCTTTTGTCCCACAGTTCAAAGCGTTCCAATAGCTTTTGGCCGTAACCGTCATCCTCTACTTTATAAGAACGCCGAATAAATTCCATATGTTCCGAAACAGTAAGCAGGTCGTATATCGCTGGCATCTCCGGGATATACCCGAGATGCCGCTTTGCCTCGATCGTTTTATTTGGGCATCCGTCAATCGTGATCGAACCGGAAAACCGAAGCAGGCCGGTTATGCACTTGATGATGGTGGATTTGCCTGCGCCGTTAGGCCCCAGTAAAACGGCTATTTGCCCGCTGTCAACGGTGAAGCTGATATCGTTATTGGCGATAATTTTCCCGTATTTTTTTGTCACGTGGTCAATGACAAGCATAGTTACCTCCCATGAAAGCCATATTAAGGGATTTTATCATATAAATATTTAAATATCAATTCAAGAATCTTTACCAGTATTAATAAATATATAAATAGTATTGCGGGTTGATATAAAATGAAAAGGGCGTTTATTACAAATACAGTCGTATTGACACTTACAACACAATTGCTGCGTATAATCGGCCTTTTTTATATTGCCTTTCTGTCGGATAAGATAGGAACGGAAGGCATCGGGCTTTACCAGCTTATCTTCTCCGTTTACTTTCTCGCGTCCACGCTTGCCACATCAGGCATCAGCATCGCCGTGTCGAGGCTGTCGGCGGAATCATTGAGTAAAAGCGGCTCCAAGTCTATATCCAATGTCGTAAGCAGGGGGGCGGCCTTCAGCTTTCTTTTAGGATCTTTCGCTGCCGCAGCGCTCTTTTTATGCGCCGGGTTTATTGGGAATGACATACTAAGCGATAACAGGGCTGTTATTTCTCTTAAAATGCTCGCCTGCGGCCTTCCTTTTATGGCTGTAACATCCAGTTTTAGAGGATATTTCCTTGGCATACGAAAGGCGCTTGTACCCGCGAGCGAGATGATATTTGAACAGGCGGTACAGCTTATAATACTATTTGCGATAATAAATTCGTTTATTTCGAAAGGCCTCGAATATGCGTGTTTCGCCATAGCTCTCTCCGCCACGGCAACCGAAGTTATATCCTGCGGTTACATTTTTATTATCTATAAGATTTCTAAAAGCAGATCAAAAATTACCATAGTTGGCGAGAACGATATCAACCGCCAGATATTTAAAATATCGGGGCCCGTAGCTGCCAGCTCTTATCTGCGCTCCGGCCTTAGAACTGCGGAGAACGTGCTTATACCGATGGGGCTGCGCGGATACGGCGCTTCAAAAGGCGAAGCGCTATCTCAGTTCGGCCTTATCGGCATGGCGATGCCCGTGCTGCTTTTTCCGTCTTCGTTCCTTACGGCTATCTCTGCAGTTCTGCTCCCTGAAATATCAGCCGCAAAATCGATAAACAACTGGCTGAAAATAAGAGCCATTTTCTCTGGGGTGTTTAAATCTACAACCATATTATCGCTTCTTTTCAGCGGTATCTTTATTTGCTTTGCGCGGGAGCTAGGTATCCTGATATATCAAAACTATAATGCCGGGCTGCTCATTCTTCTTCTTGCGCCGTTGGTGCCGCTTATTTATCTTGATTTCATCGTCGATTCCATGCTTAACGGATTGAATCAGCAGATGAAGACACTTAAAATAAATACTCTGGATTATACTATAAGGATCTCTCTTATACTTTTATTGATCCCTAGGTTCGGCTTCTTCGCTTATATCGTAATTTATTATATAAGCACTATACTAAACGCGTTTCTAAGCATAAGGCGGCTGCTTATTGCAAGCGGCGCAAAGCTCGATTTTTTCGATTGGATAGTAAAACCGGCTCTCTCCGTAATGGCTTCGGGCCTTGTCACAAAGCTTTTGTTCAGACTGATACCATCCGCTGATATTGCGGGGCTTATAATAAAGATCCTGCTTATGGCAGCGCTCTATACACTGCTCTTATTTATTCTTCAATGCATAAGAGTGGCGGATATAAATTGGCTTAAGTCTGTTTCACATAAAGGCGGCAATGCCGGAAATACCGTCAGCGACGGGATCGATTATCAGGGCCTGCTGAAGTAGTATAACGAATTGTTTTCCGTCTACAATATGTAGTATTTTCTTTAGCAAAAATGTTACATAAAATGATAAAATCTATAAAAAATTATATTGACAATCATTTAAAATAAGCATAAACTTTCAACGAAAATACAATATCGCTACCAAAATAGGATGGTGTATGTTATGGAGGATAATTCTAAACCTCCCAACCCTCCGCGCGTTGGATTGACATATAATCTTAAGAAGAATGTCATATCCGTGGCGCCTGACATCGAAGCTGAATACGACAATATCGAAACTGTTTTAGCTATAAAAGACGCATTGGAAGCGGGTGGTTATGATATTCTGCTGATGGAGGCGGACGAGAGCCTGCCCGCAGCGCTGCTTTCGCAGCGGCCGGATATAGTCTTTAACATTGCGGAGGGAATACAGGGGAGAGGGCGCGAAGCGCAGGTCCCCGCTATCCTTAATTTTTATAAGATCCCTTTTACCGGTTCTGATGAGACCACTTTATGTATCGCGCTCGATAAAGCGCTTACTAAGCGTTTGCTTGCGTCTTGCCTCATAAGAACGCCTGAATACTTCGTCGTTTCAAAAGACGATAAAATACCCGGCGGAAAAATCAAGTTTCCCGCTATAGTCAAACCTAACTCCGAAGGCTCGAGCAAAGGCATCTCCGACGTTGCCATCGTTTCGGGCGATAATGAGCTGCGCTGCCTGCTCGAACGTAATTTTGAGCTTTACGATCAGGATATGCTCGTAGAAGAGTATATCCAAGGGCGTGAATTCACCGTCGGTATATTGGGCAATGGGAAAGGCAAGCGCGTTTTTCCGCCGATGGAGATCGTCTACCTTAACAGGGAAAACAAGTTCAACATCTATAGCTTCAATGTAAAAAAAGATTATAAGAGGCTTATCAGGTATGAGTGTCCTGCACAGATAGATAAAGGCATCGAAAACGAAATGACGGATATGGCAAAAAGAATATACGATATCCTTCAGTGCAGAGATTTCTCAAGAATAGATTTTCGCCTTTCCGAAGATGGAAAACCTTATTTCATCGAGATTAATCCGCTCCCGGGGCTCGCTCCCGGCTACAGCGATTTTCCCATGATAGCGGAATTCAACGGAATAGGCTATAAATCTTTGGTTTGCGCGGTACTTGAAAGCGCGCTTGAAAGATATGGGTTTGAAAATATTTTAAATAGAGGTAAATCACATGAGCACCAATTCTTATAGGCTGAAAGCTCCCGAACCTCCCGGCGAAGAATGGTTTGACTGGAAGTGGCAGCTTAGGAACAGGATAACAACAGTTAAAGACCTGGAGAAGGTAATCTATCTCGGAGAAAAGGAAAAGCAGGAGATATCATATTGCCTTAACATTTTCCGCATGGCTATCACCCCATATTACGCTTCTCTTATGAGCGTGGCCGACCCTAAATGCCCAATCAGGATGCAGGCTGTGCCGACTGTCAATGAAACGCACGTATTGCCCTGCGAGATGATAGACCCCCTTGACGAAGAGGGAGACAGCCCCGTGCCCAATATCGTTCACCGCTATCCCGACAGGGTGCTCTTTCTCGTAACGCGCACCTGCGCGATGTATTGCAGGCACTGCACGCGCAGAAGAACGGTAGGGGAAGAAGACCATTTCATAACGAAACTCGAAATAGAAGCGGCTGTAAACTATATATCAAAAACGCCGCAGATACGCGACGTGCTTATATCCGGCGGCGATCCCCTTACCATGAGCAATACCTCGCTGGAATATATTTTGGCGCGCCTTCGCAGGATCAGGCACGTGGAAATAATCCGTATCGGCACGCGCGTACCGGTCGTTCTTCCTATGCGCATAACGCCTGATCTGCTCGCTATGCTGAAAAAATATCAACCAATATGGATCAATACGCATTTTAACCACCCCAAAGAGATAACCCGCGAGTCTGTAAAGGCATGCGGCGATATAGTTGACGCAGGTATACCGCTCGGGAACCAGAGCGTTCTATTAAAGGGCATCAACGACGATACGGATATCATGAAGGAACTGCTCTTAAAACTCGTAAAGGCAAGGGTGAGGCCGTATTATCTTTACCAGTGCGACTTAAGCCAGGGGCTGGGGCATTTCCGCACAAAGGTGGAGAAGGGCATCGAGATAATTCACGATCTTACCGGCGCGATATCAGGCTATGCCGTACCCAAATTCGTCATAGACGCTCCTCATGGCGGCGGTAAAGTGCCCATGAACCCCGAATATGTCGTTTCGATGGACGATAAAGAGGTAGTGATGCACAACTATAAGGGCGATACTTACGCTTACCCTCAGCCAATGGATTACTAGCGGCAAAAGGCTTCT